>DYIV01000050.1:2870-17163 GCA_020723435.1 Slackia heliotrinireducens
CAACACGCGAAGAGCACGACCACGGCAACGGCGATCGCGACGACACGCCGGATCAGGTACACCTGCTGCATGTCCCTCTGCTCGCCGCCGCGCCCTCCGGCGCCTCCACCGTTCGCCAATGCCCGCAGTCCTTTCTGTCCGTTCGCACTGGTAATCTACCATACCTACCGGCCCGTTTGCCACCAACGCGGTCTCTCAGGGCTCTCGAGCACAAGGCCGCGGGAATCCGCGAGCATCGCCTCCCGGAGGATGTCGGGAGCGCACCTGAGAAGGCGCCGCGGCAGGTCCCTCCCGATCCCCGTCGAACAATGTCCGGGAATGGGTATCACTCCATCGTGCGGAAGGGGGTATGCGATGACGACTCGACAGCTGCACGACGAGTACTATCAGAAGGCGCTCATCATGAACCGTCAGGGCAACAAGCAAGAAGCGGCAGTCTACGCGCGCAAGGCCATCGACCTTGCCAAGGAGATGTACAAGACCGCGGGCTTACCCTACGCGGGCGGAACCGCGGAGTCGCTGCTGGAGATGATCCAGAGCCAGCCGTAGGCAACGGTTTGTTCACATAGACGAAGCACACGCATTACGGGGACACCACACTCAATCCAAGCGGGAAGCGTGCCGGACGAATCGGCATTAGTACCGCGAATTGAGTGTGGTGTCCCCCTATTGACGGCCTGCGAATCGGCGCGGGCCTCACTGGCCGGCTAACGTAGCTCGTCGGTGTCGAGCATGATCGTGACCGGACCATCGTTGGCGATCTCCACGAGCATTTTGGCCGCGAAGACTCCCGTCTCCACCGTCGTGACGCCCGCCTCCCTCAACGCCTCCACGTACAGCTCGTACAACCGCTCGGCGTCGAGCGGAGGAGCGGCGCGCACGAAGTTGGGCCTCCGGCCCTTGCGGCAGTCGGCGTGGAGGGTGAATTGGCTGACGACGAGCGCGTCGCCGCCCACGTCAAGAAGCGACAGGTTCATCTTTCCGGTGTCGTCCTCGAAGACACGGAGGTTCGCGGTCCTGTCGGCAAGCAGCTGCGCCTCGTCCTCGCCGTCGGCCTGCGCCACGCCGACGAGAACTACGAAGCCCGTCCCAATCTGGCCGACCACATCGCCGTCGACGCTCACACACGCCGATCGGACCCGCTGAACCAGTGCTCTCATAGATCCTTCCTCGCCTACCTGCCGGGCAGTACGCGGTGGGCGTCGAAGACTGCGTCGATACGCTTGATGTTGCGGACGATGTTCGGGAGCTGCGACAGGTCCGACAGCTCGAAGAGAAACCGAAGCACCGCGATGCGATCCCTACTGGTCACAACGTGAGCCGAGAGGATATTCACGCCACTGTCCGATATCACCGTTGTGACATCGCGCAGCAGCTTCGTGCGGTCGAGCGCCTCAACCTCAATCTCAACTTGATACATCGAGACCTGGCTCGTGTCCCAATCCACGTCGACCAAGCGATCGGCGAGGGCCATGAGTTCTTGCGCGTTGGGGCAGTCCTTGCGATGCACCGAGACCCCGCGGCCGCGAGTGACGAATCCTATTATCTCGTCGTGCGGGACCGGGTTGCAGCATCGCGCCAGACGAACCAGCACATCGCTGACGCCCTTGACGACGACACCGCTCGTGCGTGGCGCAGGCTTGCGCTTGAGTTCCCCGATCTCGATCTCAGCCGTCTCGTGCTCTGCCTCCGCCACCGTGTCCTTTTGAAGAATGTTGATGAGCTTCGTCGTGACCTGCTTTGCCGAGACCTTCATCGCGCCGATGGCTCCGAGCAGATCGGAGGACTTGACGAAGTTCATCTCTTTGGCCACCTGCTCGAGCGCCCTATTCATCGCGCTTCCGGTGAGACTCATCCCCTGCTTGCGCAGAGCCTTGGCGAGCATGTCGCGCCCGGTTGTCTCGGCATCCTCGCGAATCTCACGCGCGAAGTGCTGCCTGATCTTGTTCTTGGCGCGCGACGTCGTGACGATATGGAGCCAGTCCTTGCTTGGACCAGGAGAAGTCTTCGACGTAAGAATCTCCACGACGTCGCCGTTCTTGAGCTCGTAGCCGAGAGGGACGATGCGATCGTTGACTTTGGCGCCGACGCAGTGGTGACCGACTTCCGTGTGAATGTGGTAGGCAAAGTCGAGCGGCGTCGCGCCCGCCGTCATCCCGACAACGTCCCCTTCGGGCGTGAAGACGAAGACCTCGTCGTGGAAGAGATTGATCTTGAGCGAATCCATGAACTCCCGCGGATCGGCTGTCTCCGTCTGCCACTCCAGCATCTGGCGCAGCCAAGACAGCCGCGCGTCGAAGCGGTCCGGCGTCAGATTCTCCTTGTACGTCCAGTGCGCCGCGATGCCGTACTCGGCCGTGCGATCCATGTCCTTGGTACGCACCTGGATCTCCAACGGCCTGCCCATCGGCCCGATGACAGTCGTGTGCAGCGACTGGTACATGTTGAACTTGGGCATGGCGATGTAGTCCTTGAAGCGCCCCGGAACCGGCTTCCACAGGGAGTGGACGGCGCCGAGCGTCGCGTAGCAGTCCTTGACGCTCGCCACGACCACACGCAGCGCCGATAGGTCGTATATCTCGTTGAACTCCTTGCCTCGCTCAAACATCTTGCGGTGGATGGAGAAGAAGTGCTTCGGGCGACCGCTGATCTCACACTTGACGCCGATCTTGTTCAGTTCCTTGCGAAGCTGCTCGCTTGCCTCGTCGACGTAGGCCTGACGTTCCTCCCGCTTCTCGGCGACCATCTTTTGGATCTGAGCGTATTTCTTCGGCTCCAGGGTGAAGAAGGCCAGGTCCTCGAGCTCCCATTTGAGCTGGCTCATGCCGAGACGGTTGGCGAGCGGCGCGTAGATTTCCATCGTCTCGCGGGCCTTCTCCTTCTGCTTGGCCGGCGGCAGATGGCACAGCGTGCGCATGTTGTGAAGGCGGTCGGCCAACTTGATCATCATGACGCGGATATCCTTCGTCATGGCGACAAGCATCTTGCGAACGTTCTCGGCTTGATGCTCCGCGCGCGACTTGAACTTGATCTGCCCGAGCTTCGTGACCCCGTCAATCAGATCGGCGACCTCGTCACCGAACTCGGTCCGGATCTGGTCCATCTCGACGTGCGTGTCTTCCACCACGTCGTGGAGGAGCCCGGCCACGATTGTGGTTGTGTCCATGCGCAGTTCGGCGAGGATCTCGGCCACCCCGAGCGGATGCTGGATGAAGTCCTCGCCCGACTCGCGGAACTGGTCCGTGTGTGACGTGCTGGCGAAATCATAGGCGCGCTCGAGCAGGCGGATATCCGCCCGCCTGTTGTAGCGCCGCACTTCCTTCTCAAGATCTTTGATCGTTGCCATGCTCGGTCTTTCCGGTGGAAAGGGGCCAGGTCACATCACTATTGAATCACGTTCCGCCAGGGTCTTGCATCACCACGTCCCCGAAGGCTGCGGCGAGAACCGCGGACGCGTCGGAGGCACTCGATGCGGCGGCGGCGCCAGACGCGGCCGCATCGGTTGGGCAGATGGGCCTGTTGATCGCGGAAAGCAGCTCGTCGTCGCGCGACTCCAGCGCCCACGCGCTGAACTCGGCGAATGCGTCCTTCTCGTCGGCGCCTTCCTGGAAGCGAACCGACTCGGACAGCGACAGCTTCCGCGCGGGAGCCGGCTCCAGGATGATGCGCCGGTACCGGCTGGATCCTTCCAGCCGCAGAAGACCAAGCTCCTCCAGTATCCTGAGTCCTGATGAGACGCCTCGGGCGCTGATCGACACCTTGGCCGTGCGGTCACGAAGCATCTCCAGCAGATCGTCATTAGTGGCCACAAGGCCCGACCTGTTACCGGTAGCCTCGTCATCCCCAGCGTCACCAGCAGCGCGCGTGCCACCCACACCGCCTTCCTGCGACGCCAGGTCGCGCAGCAGCTTGTACAACTCGACGAGCGCCGCTCTGGACGGTGAGTAGGATTCGAGCAGCCTCCTGTTGAGCCCGGCGTCCTCTTCCCCGAAGAGCACGTGGATGAGCGCGGGGTCGCCGTCGCGTCCGGCGCGCCCCGACTGCTGGTTGTATTCGATGGCCGACAACGGCATGTGGTAGAGCACGACGTTGCGGACGTCGGGGATGTTGATGCCTTCGCCGAAGGCGCTCGTCGCGATGACGATGCGCGTCCGGCCCGACCTGAAACGCGTCTCGACGGCCTTTCGCATCTCCTTGTTGAGGCCGGCATTGTAGTAGACGACGGCCCCGGTTCGGTCGCCCAGCTCTCGTCGCAGGCGCTGCGCCAGGCGGACGCTCTGCTCCCGGCTGTTGACGTAGACGATGGTCTTCTCGCCGCGGGCCGCGATCGCTGAAACGTATTCCTCCTTGCCTTTCTTCGCGCGCCGGTTGACGATCCTGAGGTTGTCGCGGACAGATCGGTCGATGACGCGCGTATCGATCGCCAGCGAGCGGCAGACTTCGGCTGCCACATCGTCGCCGGCCGTCGCCGTCACCGCCAACACCAGCGGCGACCCCACAGCGGCCACGGTCTCATCCAGCCGTCTGTACAGCGGCCGGTGACCGCTGGAGGCGGTGCATACGTGGTGCGCCTCGTCCACGACGAAGAATCCGACGCGATCCGCCAGCGCGCCGAACCGGCCCAGGTGATGATGGAGGAATTCGGGTGTCGTGAGGATGGCATCGATGTCGCCGGCCGCCGCTTCTGCGAACGCATCCTCACGCGCCGCCGGAGCGACGTCCCCGTTGAGCGTGACGGCGCGCAGCCCGATCGGCGCGAAGACCTCATCGAGGTGCTGCTGTTGATCGGCGATGAGAGCGCGCAGCGGATAGACGAAGATCGACAGCTTCCGCTCGGCAAGCGCAAGGCGTGCCGCGTGCGCGTGAAAGATCAGGGACTTGCCGCGTCCGGTGCCCATTACGACGAGCGTATTGTCTCCCGCCTCAAGCGCCGTCAAGCCCTCCCGCTGCTTGTCGGTGAGGCTGCCGCCTCCAAGGAGCTCATCGGCGATGCGATCGAGCAACTCGTCGGGAGACAGGGCCGACCACTCGGCGCGGGCTTGAGCCCGGTCGACAGCCTCGTCGTCGCCCTCCCCCAGAACCTTGCGGATGAGGAGGTTGACGCCGAGGTGCTTCTCGTCACCGCCGGTCACCTCCGTGATGCGCCCATCGTAGAGGGCGCCGTCATCGACGAGGGGAGCCAGCTGCTTGGCCAAGGGTGCGGCCAAGTACCCGATCTGCCTCCCCGCCGCGTCGTCCACGCGGATCGCGTTCTTGTCATGCTCGTTGTCCGGCTCGCGCCGAAGCAGAATCTCGTCGGCGGCCGCGAGATCGCCCAGCACGTCCTGGCGTCCTTCGAATGTGACGCCCACAACCTTGGTGTAGAAGCAATCGGCGTCGCCGATGTTCTTGTATTCCTCATCGGAGATGATCCGCTCCGCCTCGGCGAAGAGCCTTTCGACCAGGGGATCGCCCGCTTCTTCGCCCCCGCCGGCCGCTGCTTCCACCCGGTCCGCCTGAGGTCCTGCGGCATTGACTCCGTCGCCGAGGTTCACGGCATCGCCTGCCGAAGAGCGTGGTCTCTCGCCGAGCTGGACGTCGACGACGCGCAGCTGGAGACGCGCTCTTCCCTGCCACTCGTCCTGTTCGAGATGGAACGCGACGTCCGTGGGTCCGAAGTGCTGCTCTACGACGTCGATATCGGCCAGGCGGAAGGCGATCGCCTCGTGGGCGCGATCCTCGTCACGGACCAGGAACTTCAGGTGATCGCCCCCGGCCCCGACGCGCTGCTGCCCTTCGAGCACGACGCCCTTGACGGCCAGGACCGGGCTCGGGTTACCCATGCCGAACGGCGCCAGCCGCTTCAGTTCGTCGGCGAAACCATGCGTAATCGAAGCCGACTCAACGGCGGCGTCGACCCGAAGCTTCGGTATAAGATCCTCCGGCGCCAGCACCTCATCGAGCCGGCGCGCAAGGAGTTGCCTGAACTCGTCGATGCGCGAGACCGGCAGCGTCATGCCCGCGGCGGCGGCATGCCCGCCCCACTTGGTGAAGAGTTCGGACATGGTGCACAGCACCTGGTGGAGATTGAATCCCTGAATACCGCGGGCGGAACCGCGGGCCACCCCGTCACGAACGGAGAAGAGGAACGTCGGACGGCAGAACTTCTCGGCGATGCGTGAGGCGACGATTCCCTTCACGCCTTCGTGCCAGTCCTTCGAGACAAGCACGATCGACTTGTCGCGGTCGGGATCGAAGGTGTCCTCCACCATCGCCAGCGCCTCGGCGAGTATCCGCTCCTCAACCCGCTGCCGCTCCCTGTTCCTCTCGTCTATCGCACGGGCGATCGCAAGCGCCCGAGCGGGGTCGTCGGTGAGCAGAAGCTCCACGGCCTCCTTGGCGTCGGCGAGCCGGCCGGCGGCGTTGATTCTGGGCGCCAAGACGAATCCGACCTGCCCCGAGCCAAGCTCCGGCTTCTCATGCAGTCCAGTCACCTCCAGGAGGGCCTTCACGCCCACCCGCTCGCTCGCGCGCAGACGGGGCAGACCGCACGCCACGAGCGCGCGGTTCTCGCCCAGCAGCGGCACAACATCGGCGACGGTGCCCAGTGTCACCAGATCGAGGAATTGCGTTGGGTCGCCGCCCAGCTCGGAAAAGAGCGCCTGAACCAGCTTGAAGGCGACGCCCACGCCGGCCAGCTCTTTGAAAGAGTGACCGCAGTCGGGCCGCTTCGGATCGATGACGGCCAGCGCCCTCGGCAGCTCGCCGCTCGGCTCATGGTGATCGGTGACGATGACGTCGAGCCCTCGCTCGCCGGCGAAGTCGATCTCAGGCTGCGCCGCGATTCCGCAGTCGACCGTGATCATCAGCGAGCATCGTGACGCGAGCTTGGAGATGCCGCCGCGGTTCAGTCCGTAGCCCTCGCGCATCCGATCCGGCACGTGATGCTCGACCTTGGCCCCGAGCTGGGATAGGGCGGTTGAGAGGAGCACCGTCGAGGTTATGCCGTCGACATCGAAGTCGCCCCAGACGCCGATCGTCTCGCTCGTCCGGATCGCGCTGCGGATGCGCTCGACCGCGACATCGACGCCGGTGAGGGAGAACGGATCGGCGAGCTGCGACAGATCGGGACGCAGAAACGAGCGCGCGGCCTCCTCGTCGGCCACTCCCCGATTGATCAGAAGATGAGCCGTCAACGGCTCGACACCCAGCGCGCGGGCGAGCGACTCGCGCCCGTCGGCGGGCGGAAGAAGCTGCCACTCCTTTCTAACTGCTTTCAATGGCGCCGAGATCCTCTGTCCGAGTCGGTCTTGGACCGATAGTAGCAATGAGCGCCCGTTTGGACTACACCTTGCCCGTTGAGTATACGCGCCGCCTGTGACACGCGGTGGGGCCGGCCGTGTCCGTACGCGCCGGCGATGGTCGCGGCGACAACGTCAAACGCAGGCCGCTACTACAAGCAAACAAGAATCGGGTATAATTGGCTACTATCAGTGGTCGATCGTGAGGACCGAATACGTGACGAACATGGCGGACAAGCGAACGCGTGGCGACAGAAGGTCGGGGCGATTCCGCTACGTCTTCCTGGAGAAGCGAACCGGCTTCGATCGACGTCGCGACAACGGCACCTTCCTGGCGTCGCTACGTGACAACGACCGTTCGGTCGCGTTGATGCTGGTCGGTGTGAACCTCCTGAACGTGCTCGATCTGACGCTGACGGCGCACGCGCTGCGCGCGGGCGCCGAAGAGGCCAACCCCGTGCTGGCGGCCCTCTTTGCCTCCGATCCCGTGGCCGCCGCCGTCTTCAAGATCTGCGTAATTCTGGCGGCGAGCGCCCTGTTCTGGGCGTTTCGGAAGTACAAGCCGGTGCTCCAGCTGCTGATCGCGGCAGCGGCCACCTTCGCCGGCGTGATCGTCTACCACGGGATGTTGCGCCTCGCCGTCGTCGCATAGGCGGATCGCTAGCGCCGTCGCCGCATCACCATCACGGCGACCCACACCATCGCCAGTGCGAGCACACTGACGAACCCCGCTGTCTCCATCCAGCGAATCCGCACGATGGAGACGATGACGGCCATCGCGACGATGACGGCGGCCAAGACTATACTGAAAGAGACGCGGCTGGCGGCGATGTCGATGCGCTGCTCCAGACGATCGCGCTCCATGTCGCGCGACTTCACCGTCAGCTGCCCCGCGCGGACCATCCCCAGCACGTCGTGCAGGTGCTTGGGCATCTCAGCCAAGTAGACGAAATCCCGCTTGATCTCGTCGAGCACCTGCTGGATCCCCTCGGCGGCGGGGTACTTCTCGCGAACGAGCTTCGTGGCGTACGGCCGTGCCACCTCGACGATGTTGAACTCGGGATACAGATGCTTGGCGACGCCCTCGAGCGTAACCAGCGCTTTGGCCAGCAGCGCGAAGTCCTTTGGAATCCTCACGTGGTTGCGGTAGAGCATGGCCAGGAATTCGCGCCCCAGGATCTCTATGCGAATCTGCTCCAGAGACCGGCCGTAGTAGCGGAAGAGTATCTCGCGCAGCTCCGCGCGCATAGCCGGCAGTCTGTCGGGGGGAATCGTCACGCCCAGGTTCGCCGCCTCGCGCACTACGGCGTCGGAGTCCTGCCTGAGAATGGCGATGAGCATGTGAGTGATGATTCGCTTGTTCTCCTCTGAGACCGTGCCGACGATGCCGAAGTCCAAGTAGCCTATGCGCCCGTCGGGCGTCACGAGGATGTTGGCCGGATGGAGATCGCCATGGAAGAAGCCGAACTCCAGCACCTGTCGCATAAAGGCCTCCGCGCCGTGCTCGGCGAGCGCGTAGGTGTCGATGCCCAGAGATTCGGGCGTCGCCAGGTCGGAGAGCTTGCTGCCCTCGACGTACTCCATCACGAGAATCCGCCTGGTCGTTAGCGGCCAGTAGACAAGCGGGATCTTGATGAGCGGGTCATCTCGGAAGTTGTGGCGAAACCTGTCGATGTGGTGCGCCTCGACGCGATAGTCAAGCTCGCGATGGAGGGAGTCGGAGAACTCGTCCAGAACGTCGATGACGTCGATCCACTTCACGCGGTCGCGCACGCGATACGCCAGCGCGCGCAACAGATCGAGATCGGCGTCGACGGTGCTCTCCGCCGCCGGCCGCTGAACCTTGACGACCACCTCCGGCCCGTCCTTCAACTGCGCGCGATGCACCTGGCCGATTGAGGCCGAGCCGAGCGGTTCGTCATCGAAGCGCGCGAAGACGGCGTCGAGGGGACGGCTAAGCTCCCCTTCGATCTGCTGCTTGATCACATCGACCGTCAGCGGCGCCACCGTGTCCTGGAGGCGCTCGAGTTCAAAGACCAGGTCGGGAGGGACAAGGTCGGGTCTGATCGACAAGAGCTGGCCGATCTTGATGAACGTGGGTCCCAGCTCTTCGAGCATCTGGCGGATGTTGCGCGCCGCGACCTCGCTGGGTAGTCGCTTGAACTGCTCCTGCCGCATCGGCGTCGGCAGGAGGTTGCCTAGCTCCAGCGTCTGGACGAAGTAGCCAAGGCCGTGCCTGACGGCAATTTCGACGATGCGGGCGATGCGTCTGACGTTGCGTTTGTGGCGACCGACCGTGGTCATGACGTGCCCGTCGACGGCAACGTTACCGCTTCGACTTCTTCTCGATAGAGATCTCCTTCGCCTCCACGACGGCGAGTCGGCTCTCTATCTCGTCGAGGCGACCGGCCAGCTCCTCGAGCTGCTCGTTGGTCGCGACTCCGGTGTCGCGAAGCGCCGAGCTGACTCCCTCGGCGAAGACCTGTTTGATCTCCTCTTTCTCCTCGTCGACGCGCTTGGACATCTCATCGATCATGCGACGGCTGCCTTCCGGAGCCTCCTTGCCCTTGGCTACCATCTCCTTCATGATTTCGTCCGCTTTCTCATGAAAGAGCAGCCAGGCGCCGAGAGTCGTGTAGAAGCCCTTTTCCACTAGGTCCATCATAGTTCCACCTCCGAAGTGCGCGCCTACTGGGTGGTCGCCGGGGACGCTGTAGTGTGACAAAGGCCATCAGGCTGTCGCCGGATGAGTCGGCCCGGCACGTGACGCACGATGTGCCAAGTGAGAGATACCCCTGCTTCCCCCGGCCAAACCGCCAGCAAGGGCTACGCGTGCGCCTCCATGTTACCATACTTCTTCCGCAGGGTACGGAAGCGCGGCTCGGTCTCTTTGAGCACGGCCAGCAGAGGCGTGGCGAAGAAGAGCGATGAGTAGGCGCCGGACAACAGCCCGACCAGAAGAGCGAATGCGAAGTCCTTGAGAGTGTCCCCGCCGAAGAAGAGCAGGCATGCGACTGGAATCACCTGGATCATCGAAGTGTTAAGCCATCGCATGAAGACCTGGTTGATCGAGTCATTGGCCATCATGGAGTAGGTCCTCTTCCCCATCCGGTCGGAGTTCTGCTTGATGCGGTGGAAGACGACCATAGTGTCGTAGAGCGAATAGCCGAGGATCGTCAGTATGGCCGCGATGGTGTTGGGCGTGACCTCGCGCCCGACCAACGCGTAGACACCCACTGTAATCGCCAGATCGTGCACGGTCGCCGCGATTGCCGCGAAGGCCATCTTCCACTCGAACCGCATGCTGACGTAGATCGCGATCGCCAAGACGGCGGCGCCCAGTGCCAGCAGCGCGCCGCGCGTTACGTTCTCCCCCCAGCCCGGGCCGACGGTCTGGACCTGGCTTGCCTGCTGGTCGATCCCGTACGCCTTGTCGATAGCGGCCCGCACCTTCACCTGCTCGGCTGGCGTGAGCTGCTTTGTTCGGATGAGAACCTCTTTGCCCTTCGACGTGATGCTGGAGACGCCGGCTACCTGAACCGAGCTGTCGGCGAGCCCCTGCTTCTCAAGTAGGTCCTGCAGATCCTGGACGGACGCGGGCTTGTTGAGGCTGTAGTCCATGAGCGTTCCGCCCTGGAAGTCGATGCCGAGGTTGATGCCCCGCACGACGACGGCCGCGATTCCCACAATGATGATCGCCGCGGAGATCGCGAACCAGATGTAGCGACGTCCGATGAAGTTGAAGTTCGGGTGCACCTACTTCGCCCCCTTGACGCCGCTGAAAGCGGGCGATCGAAAGGCCTTCCACTCCGACAGAAGCGCCACGGCCGGCTTGGTGAAGAAGACCGCCGTGAGCAGGTCGAGAATGATGCCGAGTATGAGCGTGAACGCGAAGCCTTTCACCGGTCCGATCGCGAATATCCACAAGAAGATGACGCCGATGAAAGTAACCAGGTCGGCGTTGATGCTCGTCCCGATGGCGTGCAGAAAACCGGACTGCGCCGCCGTCCTGAGCGTGCGTCCCTCGGCCACTTCCTCCTTGACGCGCTCCAGAACGAGAATCGAGGTATCGGCCGCGACGGCAATCGACAGCGCCATGCCCGCGATGCCAGGCAGCGTCAGAGCGAACAGATGGAAGTTGGTGCCGATCACCGACAGCACTCCCAGGAAGAGCGCGCCGAACACGGCCAGCCCGGCCCAGGCCACGAAGCCGAATCCGCGATAGTAGAACAAGAGATACAGCGCGACGAGAGCCAGCCCGGCGATAACGGCGTACAGACCCTGGCGCAACGAGTCCTGGCCGAGCGTCGGCCCGACGAAGCGCGACTCAGCGAGTTGCAGATTCACCGGCAGCGCACCGGTCTGCAGTACGATCGCCAGATTCTGCGCATCCTGCACGCTGCCCATGTTCTCGATTACGGCCCGCCCGTCGGTGATAGCGTCCTTGACCGTAGGCGCCGACTTCACGGTGCCGTCCAGGACGATGGCCAGCTGTCCCCCGGTCTTGGCGAGCTGCGTCGTGATACGCGCGAACTTCTCCCTTCCCTCCGCGTTGAACGCCAGCTCAACCTGAGGCTTGTTGAACTGGTCGAAACCGGTGGTTGCGCTGGTGAGCGTATCACCAGTGACGGCGGTGGGCCCGAGCTTCGGCTTGCCCTTGGAGTCCTCGCCGATGACCGGCTTGAATTCGAGAACGCCGGTGCGGCCGATCGTCTGAAGCACCTGCTCGCCCGTCTTGATGCCGGGCAGCTGGATGAGGAAGTTGTTCGCGCCTTGCCGCTGGATGGAGGCCTCCGAGACGCCGAGCTTGTCGACGCGGCTCGACAGAATTGTGGTGGCCTGCTGGAGCATGTCGTTGGTGAGGGTCTTGCCCTTGGGAGGCGACGCCGAGAGGATGACGCTCATGCCGCCACGGATATCGAGTCCTTGCGGGATCTTCTTGTCCAGCGGCCACATGAGAAAGACGGCCACCGCCACAACCACCATGACACCGATCAAGGAGAGGATGTTTTTCTGCCTATCGTCCAATGCGTCCCCTGATGCGAAAGCGGCGCGCCCGGCGTCACCCACCGGCGACCGCGCCAGCTATAAGAGCTTGGTGTTGTTTATCACCAAGCTGAACTTACAGTTCAAGAACTCAGCCGCCCGTACGCACAGGAGCATCCGCGAGAGGAATATCTCGAAGTACTCCATCACTTGGCTGATTTCGGTGTCGATATCGATCTCCAGCGACACCGTCCGCGACGGCTGATCTACCCGCAGAAATGAGCGTTTAGCAGCATAATTGACGCGGTCATGTATGTCAAACGTGACCATGTCGGGGTTGCGAACGCGGGTGTGATGCACATCCGACTTGTCCGCGAGCATGAGCGCGGCACTGACCTCGCTCGTCGCCCAGCCCGATTCCTCGTCGTCATGCGCGCCGATGGCGTTGACGACCAAAGCGATCTCGTGCGGGGGCATCCCGAGCTCTCGGAGGGTCATCATCGTGACGATCGACGCCGCGACCGCATGTCCGTCGCGTCCCATGACGTTGCCGAGATCGTGGCAGTAGCCTGCGATCGCGGCCAGCTCGGCCGTCCGCTCAGGATAGTCGAGATGGCTGAGCACGTTTCGCGCGATGCTGGCGACGAGATTGGCGTGCCTGAATCCATGCTCGGTGAACCCGATGACTCCGGTGAACTTGTCGGCCGCCTCAATGTAGGCGTGAATCGCCGGGTCGGCCTTGACCGTGTCGAGTGTGACAATTGTCTCGGTCACAGGCTTCCCCTAGGTGGGCATGGAGACCTGCATCCGGCGGATCTTGTGCCGGGCGGCGTGTGGGCTCACCGACATCACGGCGACCGAGATATCGTCCTTGGGCTTGTTCTTGTCACGTGCGACAGCTTTGTCAAGCAAGGTCATGGCGACGCTGCCCGACTTGGCCAAGTCCTGCTTGACCTCCATGACGATGTCCTTCAGCTCCCATCCCGCGGAGCCCTTGCCGCCACACTGCATGAAACCGTCGGTGAAGGTGACGACAGTGGTGTCGGGCACGAGGTCCAGGACGTAGATGTTGGGCTTGACCATCTGCTCGGTGCCGATCTGGCTGACGCTCTCCTGGTAGACAAGCAGCTCGTCTCCCCGCTTGACGAGAACGGGGCAGTGGCTGTTGCGTGAGACCACGAGCGAGTTCGTCGCGAAGTCGGCGGAGACTATGGTCAGACCGACCGACGCTTTGCCGCTGCGGACGGAGTAGAGCGCGTCGTGCGCCGCGCGCGACGCAGCCCCGTCGCGGGTCCCTTCGGCGATCAGGCTCATCGCTTTGTTGACTACGAAGGAACTCGTGAACTTGGCGTCCGCCGTCGAGCCCATACCGTCGGCGATGATGAGTGAGAGCCCACCGTCGCGGCGCTCCACGACGTCGACGGTGTCGCCGCTGATGTCGCAGTCGTGCTTCGGTACCTTTGCTACGTCGATGTCGATACGCATGCTACGATTCCTCGCCGGTGTCTTTCGCTTCCTTGCGCGCCACGGCACTCTTGTCGAATACGATTGATGTACCCTTGGCCACCTGGAGGGTCACGGTCTTCTCGTTGATCTTCGTTACCGTCCCGTGCATCCCGCCCACGCTGACTACCGTGTCGCCGACTTTGGTCGCGGCCACGAGCCGCTCGTGTTCCTTCGCCCGCTTCTGCTGAGGGCGAATCGCGAAGAAGTAGAAGACCGCCACGACGGCCACGAGCCATACGATGCCTGCCAGATTCTGGGCCGATCCTTGCGCCATTGGTCTTCTCTCCCCTCGATGCTCCGTTCAACAGGGACGCTGGAGAATCCTTCAAGCGGCGAGCGCGCGAGCACCGCAGCCTATGGGATTCTATGACGTATTGTCGCTTGTCTCAAACACCGCCCGCTCCTGAGCCATAAACGACATGTATTCCTCGGCCACTATCGCCGCCCGTGCTCTGGAGACGAGACGAGCAACGAAGCGCAGGTTGTGCAGCGTAAGGAGGCGATGCGCAAGTATCTCGCCC
>DYIV01000051.1 GCA_020723435.1 Slackia heliotrinireducens
GGTAGGCAAGACCGTATACCCTGCGGTAGTGGTCCTTGTAGACGCGCTCGAAATCTGCTTCTGCTGTCCGCCCTGAGCTGGGGAGCGGGACGCCGCGCCGACCCATGCGTCGATTCTAGCATGGAAGCTGGGGGCGACGCGGGGGGTTGCGCGGCGCCGCCGACCCGCACGGTTGCGCAATTGAAGCGCAATTGAGGCATTGACTTCCCCGGCAAGACCGGCTAGCATCAGTAAATGCATAATTCCGACTGGGATTATGTAATATGCCTGCGGAGCAGAGACGGCCCGCATGAGCATCGAACGGACGTCAAGTGCGCAGGCGGCACGACGTGACGACGAGGAGGTGTCGATGCAGGGTTTCAGCGAGGAAGAGATCGTCCGCTATGCCAGGCACATCATCCTGCAGCAAATAGGCGGAGCGGGACAGCGCAAGCTGAAGGATGCGAGCGTTCTCGTCGTCGGAGCGGGCGGTCTTGGGTCTCCGGTGCTTGTCTATCTGGCCGCCGCCGGTGTCGGACGGATTGGTGTCATAGACAATGACGTCGTGGATCTGACCAACCTGCAGCGTCAGATCGTTCACGGAACACCCGACCTGGATAGGCCGAAGACCCGAAGTGCCGCCGAGACGATCGGGCGGCTCAATCCGCACGTTCAGGTCGATGAACACGAGCTGCTCCTGTCCAAGGACAACGCTCTGGACCTCATCGACGACTACGACGTAATCGTCGATGGCTGCGACAACTTTCCGACTCGCTACCTCGTCAACGACGCCTGCGTGATGAAGAAGAAGCTATTGGTCGAGGCGGGGATGCTTCAGTTCATGGGCCTTCTCATGACCATCGACGGCGGCAGAACGGCCTGCTACCGCTGTGTCTTCGAGGAGCCGCCGCCCCCCGGCACCGTACCGAGCTGCGCGGAGGCCGGAGTCCTCGGCGCGGTCCCGGGCGTAATCGGCTCGCTTCAAGCGACGGAGGTGCTGAAACTGATCACCGGCGTCGGGGAGCCACTGTTCGATCGAATGCTCCAGTTTGACGCGCTTGCCCTTGCGTTCTACGAGGTCAAGGTGTCAAGACGAAGCGACTGCCCGGTTTGCGGGGACAACCCAAGGATTACGGAGCTCATTGAGTACGAGCGTGTCTGCAGGACACCTCAAGGGGGCCCGGAGGCGGGAGGCAGGTGCACCTAGCAGATCGGACCGATACGGAATTCGGGGCGGCCTGAAGGCCGCACATCGGAGAGGAGACAGCCATGAAGATCGCGCAGGACGTTACTGAACTTGTCGGCGGAACGCCGCTCGTCAGATTGAACAACGTGACCATGGGCGCCCAGGCGCAGGTCGTCGCGAAGCTGGAGTCGTTCAATCCCGGCGGCAGCGTGAAAGACCGCATCGGAATCAGCATGATCGAGGCAGCCGAGAAGGAAGGCCTGCTCAAGCCGGGCCAGCGGATCGTCGCCGCCGTGGCTCCCAAGGAAGAAACCGGCAGGATCGTCGAGCCCACGAGCGGGAACACGGGCATCGGGCTGGCATTTGTGGCGGCCGCGCGCGGCTACAGGCTCACATTGACCATGCCGGACACGATGACCGTCGAGCGGCGCAGCCTGCTCAAGGCCTACGGCGCCGAGTTGGTTCTGACTCCCGGCGCCGACGGCATGAAGGGCGCGGTGCGTGAAGCGACGAGGATGGTGGAGGAGGACCCCGCGCTGTTCATGCCTCAGCAGTTTGAGAACCCGGCCAACCCGCTCATCCACCGGAAGACGACGGCGGAGGAGATCTGGGCCGACACGGATGGGAAGGTGGACTTCCTTGTCGCCGGCGTCGGAACCGGCGGGACGATTACGGGTGTCGCCGAAGTCATCAAGGCGCGTAAGTCCGGGTTCAAGGCCATAGCCGTGGAGCCGGCGGACTCGCCGGTGCTGTCTGGCGGCGCTCCTGGGCCGCACAAGATACAGGGAATCGGGGCCGGCTTCGTCCCAGGCGTGCTCGATGTCGATGTGATCGATGAGATCATACAGGTGGAGAGCGACGACGCGTTCGCCATGACGCGCCGGCTCGCCCGTGAGGAGGGGCTTCTCTGCGGCATATCGAGTGGCGCAGCCGTGTGGGCGGCATTGCGTGTCGCGCATAGACCGGAGAACGAGGGCAGCCTGATCGTGGTGATTCTTCCGGATACCGGCGAGCGATATCTCAGCAGTCCCGTCTTCGCCGAGGCATAGATGCGCGTATCGACGAGAACCGAGTACGGGCTGCGTGCCCTGATAGAGCTGGCCACGCAGAAGGACGGCACGCCCGTCTCAGCTAAAGAGCTGGCCGCGCGCCAGCAAGTTCCGGCGCGCTTCCTGGAGCAGCAGATCACCGCGCTTCGCAAAGCCGGCCTCATCACAAGCCGTCGCGGAGCGGGCGGAGGATGCTCTCTGGCCAGGCCGGCCGGTGAGATCAGCGTGGCGGACGCGATGGAAGCCCTGGAAGGTCAAGTGATCGGCGCCCCCGACGGGGAGGTCACCACCAGCGCCTCGCGAGCGACGTCCGAGCTGTGGAAGCAGGTTGGCGGCACTGTGCGCGCCGCGCTGGCGCAGATCACTTTGGCGGACCTCGCCGCTCGGAAAGAGGAGCTGGACCAAGCGGCGTCCCCGATGTTCTACATCTGACCCACGCCAGCCTGCGACGCGGTCCTTTACGAGACCGCACAGCCGCGTGTAAGGTCTATCCAGACGCAGGCGCCTAGTGACGGCTGGTGGGTGTGTGGACTCTCGTGGAACGCTGAGCGCGAACCAGAAGGCCAAGCTTCAGAAGCTGAGAGCCCTGTTGGCCTCACTCCCAGGCGCGATCGTTGCCTACTCCGGCGGTGTCGACAGCACCCTTCTGCTCGCCGTCGCCTCCGACGTTCTTCCGGGCCGCGTGATCGCCGTGACGGCCTCATCGCCGACGTATCCTCCCGAGGAGACGCAAGCCGCGGTGGAGATGGCGACGGCGCTCGGCGTACCCGTCAACGTGATCGAGACACAGGAGTTGTCCGACCCCCACTTCTCCTCCAACCCGCGGGACCGCTGCTACCACTGCAAGCGCGAGCTGGCTCGCGAGCTGCTTGAGATAGCCGAGGAGCGCGCTGGCGACGCCGTGCTTGACGGCAGCAACTTCGACGACGTGAGCGACGATCGCCCGGGTATTCGGGCGGGTCGGGAAGCCGGTGTTCGCAGCCTCTTGATGGAGGCCGAGATGACCAAGGCCGACGTGCGCGCCATCTCCCGGTACCTCGGCCTCAGAACCTTCGACAAGCCATCGCAGGCGTGCCTCGCTTCCAGGGTGCCCTACTCTACCCCCCTCACGGCCGAGCTGCTGGAGCAGATCGCTGGCGCCGAACGCGCGCTGCGTCGGCTCGGACTTCGTCAAGTCCGTGTCAGGTATCACGGTCCGGTGGCGCGTGTGGAAGTTGACACCGCCGAGATGCCGATCGCCTTCGAGCTGCGGGATCGCATCTCTCGACAGCTGACCGAGATGGGATTCGTCTACGTCGCGCTGGACCTGGCCGGCTACCGCTCGGGCAGCTCAAACGAGGTGCCCGAGGTAGGAATCGGGCCGGGTGCAGGGAATCAGACCGGAGGAGGCGACCAGCCGGCGTAACCCGGCGCGGCCGTAGTCCACGGCCGCGAACGGCGGAGGTACCAGGTGGGCCTGCATCGCGAAATCGAGAAGATCCTCGCACGGCCGACCGACTCATTGCTCCTTCGCGAAATAATCGCCCTCTGGGGGAAGCACCGTTCAGAGCGGTTGACGGCGGAACAGATTGCGGAGAAACTCAATCGGCCCGTCTCCAAAGTCGCTTCACTCATGCGTGAGCTGGCAAGGCTTGACGTGCTTCGGGGAGAAGATGATGAGGCCGGTGTCGTCTACTCCTACTTGCTGCGCGGTGCGGAGGCATTTGAGTTTGAACGGTTCGCGCACTCAAAGTCATTCCACGAGCGGAAGCTGATCCGATCGACGGACAGATTCCGCGCGATGTATCAGCGCAAGCCGTCCGAGTAGGGTATCTCTATCGGGGAAACGATGGAACGGAAGACAGTGTTTCCTATTGGATTGACCGATCGCGGGGATGCAGTCGCCGACGTGCAGCGCCGGTTGTGCGCGCTCGGGTACTCAGTCGGCCCGAGTGGGGTTGACGGTGTCTTCGCCGAGGAGACGCGAAACGCGGTGTCGACCTTTCAGTCGCAGCGCAACCTCGACGAGACCGGGGTTGTCGACGAAGATACCTGGCGGTCGCTGGTCGAGGCGACGGTCAAGCTCGGCGATCGCCTTCTGTATCTGAGGACCCCGTTCTTCCACGGAGATGACGTTCGAGAGTTGCAGGAGAGACTCAACACGCTGGGCTTCAACTGCGGCGCCGTGGACGGCATCTTTGGCAGGATGACCGAGCGGGCCGTTCGTGACTTCCAGACCAATATGGGTTTGCCGGCCGACGGCATCGTGGGCGAGGCGACCCTGGGCGCGGTGCGCAAGCTGAGAAACATCACCGACTCCAAAAGCGCGACCAGTCTGCCGAGGCGAAAGCCCAGACCCTTCTCCTCGGCTGCCGCGTTCCGGCAGCGTCGCGTGCGCGTCGCTTGGAGCTCCGCCGGAAGACGCGACGCCGAACAGGCTTGGAGTCAAGACCTGGCCGGCAGGCTGAGGAACCTGTTGGAGCTCCTTGGAGCCGATGTGAGCATCGGCGGGTCTGAGGAGGTCGCCAAAGACGCATCCGTCGATGCCTGCGTCGCCTTCGACGTGGACACCGCCGCCGCCGAGTCCGGCTTCCGTATCGAGGCGATAGGCGGCGACTCCGTGACCCTTGCCGAGACAGTTTCCTCGGCGCTGTCCGCCTCCGTGACTGAGATGCGCTCGCGCGGGGTCGTGCCTTGCGACGGAGCGCCTCCCGCGTCGACGGTTGTTGTCCGGTTGGATTCGGCGCCCGGCGAGCAGGTCGCTACAACCCCCGGCGACGAAGCATTCGCCCAGAAGGTGGCCGTCGCGGTCTTCGACGGGCTCCATGCCTACTTCCGCCGCGCGCGGCACGAAGCGTAGGGCCGGGCCGCCAGACACCGCTGTTTGCCCAATCGCGCGCAGTTCGCCACCTACATCTTGTGTGAGGCGCGCGTCGGGCCACCATATCTTGAGTCGGCGGGGTTTGCAACCCTGGAGTCGCAATGCTATACTGTCGCAAATCTGGCTGACCGCAAAGCCATCGACGAATTTGTGGAGGCGATGACGATCCACGGCAAGGCCGGGTTGTTCAGGTCGACAACAATCAGCATCCTCAGTCTCATGGTCCTCTTGTGCTCGGTCGCCGGCGTTGGCGCCGAGCCTTCTATCGAGTCAAAGCGTGCTCAGGCGCGCGTGGTCAAGGGGCAGGTCGACAAACTCGACCAGAAGCTCGAGATAGCCGTCGAGGAGTACAACCAGGCCTCGGACGAGCTTGACGAAACCAGAGAGCGCCTCGTGCTCACGCGCGAGAAGCTCCAGCGCGAGCGGCACCGCCTCATCGTTCGCCAGGGCATCCTCAACGAGCGCGCGGCCTCCATCTATCTGAACGGCCGCATCGACTTCGTTGAAGTTGTGCTCTCCACCCAGACATTCGACGACTTCCTGAAGCGGATGGACCTGCTGACGCGCATCGGCGATCATGACGCCGGGCTCGTGGCGAGCGTCAAGATAGCCAAGCGCAGGTTGCAGCGACAGAAGCTCATCCTCGCCAAAGAGGAGGCGCGCCAGCGCAAGATCGTCGCCACGCGCGAGAAGAAGAAGTCCTCGATTGAGTCGACCCTCGCGAAGCGCAAGGAGATGCTCTCCGGCATCCAGGGCGAGATCGCCGCGATGGAGGCGGCGGAGCGCGCTGCCGCCGAGGCGGCGCGTCGCGCGGCCATAGCGGCTGCCAGCTCGTCGAGCGGTGGGAGTAGTGACGATGGCGGAAGCGGCGCGGGAATCCCGGCTCACGGCGACGTGGTGGCCTACGCGGAAAGCCGGCTGAACTGCCCCTACGTGTGGGGCGGCTCGGGGCCGAACTCCTTCGACTGCTCCGGTCTGACGATGTGGTGCTACGCGCAGGTTGGCATCGGCCTCCCGCACTCCTCGTCGGCCCAGTATGGCTGCGGAACGCACATCAGCAGAGACAATCTCAAGCCTGGGGACCTGGTCTTCTTCGGCAGCCCCATCCATCACGTGGGGCTGTACGTAGGAGGCGGTCAGATGATCCACGCGCCGCATACGGGCGCGGTCGTTCGCTACGACAGCGTCGATGGACACGGCAACTACGCCGGGGCCTGCAGGCCCTAGTGGCGCGCGTTGTTCGGGGAACGACTTCACACCGAGTCCCGTCCGAGGTAGGCTCCTGCCATGCCCAACGTTGATGACTTGCTCAGAATGGCCGTCGAGAAGGGAGCTTCCGACCTGCACCTGAAGGCCGGCAGCCCTCCGACCATCCGCGTTCACACCAGACTCATCATCCTTAGGGACATGGAGCGCCTCGACGCCAAGACGTGCTTCGAACTTGCGGCGAGCATGTGCGACGAAGAGAATCTGCAGAGGCTGCGCAAGGGTCAGGAGCTGGACTTTGCTTACAGCCTCTCGGGCGTCGGCCGCTTCCGCGTCAACGTCTTCTATCAGAGAAGCAGCGTCGAGATGGCGTTCCGCTACGTCAGCGTAGAGCGGCCAAGCTTCGAGGAGCTCGGGCTGCCCCAGGTCGTTGAGAACCTCGCGGAGGAACCCCGGGGGCTGGTCCTCGTCACCGGCACGGCGGGAAGCGGTAAGACGACGACGCTCGCGGCGATGATCGACCACATCAACAAGACGCGAGACGGTCACATCGTCACCATCGAAGATCCGATCGAGGTGCTGCACCGGGACGAGAAGTCCCTAATCACGCAGCGGGAGATCGGCATCGACACGGAATCCTATGGGACGGCGCTGCGCTATGTGGTGCGTCAGGACCCCGACGTCATCCTCATCGGCGAGATGCGAGATGAGGAGACGGTGCGTGCCGCCCTGACCGCCGCGGAGGTCGGCAACCTCGTGTTGTCAACTCTGCACACGATCGACGCGACGGAGACGATCAACCGCATCATCGACTTCTTCCCACCCTACCAGCAGAAGCAGGTGCGCCTCATGCTGGCGGCGACACTCAAGGGCATCATCTCGATGCGGCTGCTGCCGAAGGTGGGCGGAGGCCTCGTGCCGGCCGTCGAGGTCATGGTCAACACCGGCACGACCAAGGAGTACATCAGCAACGAAGAAGAGACGATCAAGATCAAAGAGGCGATCGAGGAAGGAGACTATTACGGCATGCAGAGCTTCGACCAAAGCCTCCTCGATCTCTACCAGCAGAAGCTGATCACCCTGGAAGATGCCATCGCGATGTCGGCGCACGCCCACGACTTCAAGCTGAAGATCCAGCAGCTCGGTCCGCTGGATGAAGAGGATTTCCTTCCCCTCTAGCACTCCGCTCCCTCTGGATCCGCCTCGTCCACCGCCGCATACCTACGGTAGTCGGCCTCTCTTGGATCTGTCGACCACCCGTGCTGCTAAGGTAACCGGCACATGTCGCCGAAGAATACTCTAGCGACGTCAGGGAAGAATACCCCGACGTCTATCACATCACGGATGGAGAGGTTTGCGGGTGTCTGAGTTCCAAGACCATCGCGCGCCGGAGGAGCCGCCGCGGTTCGAGCAGCCGAATGCGTCGCCCCGGCCGGCGCAGCCGAGCGTATCGCTGTCGCAGGGGATGCAGAGCCCGGCAGGGCCCGGTCAGGCAGCACCCGGGCAGGCGGCACGGAGCCAGGCGGCGCCAAGTCCGATGACGCCCGGACAGCCAGCCCCGAGTCAGACGACGCCGTCTCAAGCAGCGCCCGTGGCTTCGGTGGTTGAGGCGAAGCCGGAGGTCCGGCAGAACCCGGAGACGGCAGAGCTCGACGGTCTCCTTCGGGAGCTGGTTGAGCGCGAAGGATCGGACCTCCATCTGAAGGTTGGCGAGCCGCCGATCTATCGCATCCACGGAACGCTGGTCAGGGCCGACCTTCCCATGCTCTCCGCCGAGGACGTCAAGCGGATCGTCTACGGGATTCTCAACGAAGAGCGCGTGGAGCAGTTTGAGGAGAAGAAGGAGCTTGACCTGAGCTACTCGGTTCCGGGATTGGCGCGCTTCCGCGTCAACGCCTTCAAGCAGAGCGACGTCGTCGGGGCCGTGCTTCGAGTCATCCCATTCAACATCAAGGGCTTCGAGGAGCTTGGCCTCCCGCCGGTGACGGCCAAGCTATGTGAATTGCAGCGCGGGATGGTACTCGTGACCGGCCCAACCGGCAGCGGCAAGTCGACGACACTGGCGGCGATGATCGACTACATCAACACGCGCAAGCGCTGCCACATCATCACCATCGAAGATCCTATCGAGTTCCTGCACCAGGACAAGATGAGCACCGTCAATCAGCGCGAGCTCGGCGCAGACACGCACTCCTTCGCCGACGCCTTGCGCCACGTGATGAGGCAGAATCCGGACGTCATCCTCGTCGGCGAGCTGCGCGACCTGGAGACGATCTCGCAGGCGATCACCGCGGCTGAGACCGGGCATCTGGTCTTCGCGACTCTGCACACCACGGACGCTGCGCAGACCATCGACCGCATCATTGACGTCTTCCCGCCCGATCAGCAGCAGCAGGTCCGACTGCAGCTCTCGACGAGCTTGGCGGCCGTTGTCTCCCAGACGCTCTTGCCGCTGGCCGAGGGGCACGGGAGAGTGGCGGCGTTTGAGATCCTCATCTGTCACGCTGGCGTGCGCAACATCATTCGCGAGGGCAAGACCCATCAGATATACTCGCTGATCCAGACGGGCGGCCAGTACGGGATGCAGCTACTCGATCAGAATCTGAAACAGCTGCTTGCCGACGGAGTCGTCACGTTCGATGAAGTCATCGCGAAGTCCTCCAACCCGGCCGACTTCGAGCATCTGGCACCGGATAGGGGCGTGATCGTTCCGTGACAATCGCTGTCAAAGACCTATTGCAGCAGATGTATGAGCGGCACGCGTCTGATCTGATCATCAAGGTCGGAAGCCCGCCGCTGTTTCGCATATACGGCGATCTGGTGACCGAAGAAGGTGCAGCCAACCTGACGCCCGCGGACACGGCGGCGGTCGCCAGCGAGGTGACGACGTCCGAGGAGTGGGCCAGGTTCGAGAAGGACCTGGAGTTGGACTTCGCCTACGGTGTGCAGGGCCTCTGCCGGTTCCGAGTCAACCTCTTCCTGCAGCGAGGCAGCGTCGGTCTGGTCTTTCGCCTGATCCCGAACGAGATTCCGTCGATAGACTCGCTGAATCTGCCGGAGATCGCCAAGTCCCTTGCGATGCGCCCGCGCGGCCTGGTCTTGGTGACGGGGCCCGCCGGCAGCGGCAAGTCGACGACGCAGGCGGCGATGGTCGACTTTCGCAACCAGAACGAAGAGTGCCACATCATGACGGTCGAAGACCCGATCGAATACATCCATCGGGACAAGAAGGCGCTGGTGAACCAGCGTCAGGTCGGCAGGGACACGCTCACCTTCGCCAACGCGCTCAAGTTCGTTCTCAGGCAGGACCCGGACGTCATCCTCATCGGCGAGATGCGCGACCTGGAGACTATCTCCCTTGCGATCACGGCGGCGGAGACGGGCCACCTCGCGTTGGGCACCTTGCACACCACGGACGCCGTCGGCACGATTGACCGCATCATCGACGTCTTCCCGATGCACCAGCAGCAGCAGATCCGGATGCAGATGTCCGTCAACTTGATCGGTGTGTTGTCACAGGTGCTGTTGAAGAGGGCGGATGGGAAGGGCCGAGTTGCCGCCTACGAGCTGATGAACGCCACGAACGCCGTGCGAAACATGATCAGAGAGGCCAAGACTTACCAGCTGCCGCAGCTTCTGGAGACCGGCATTTCGATGGGTATGCAGTCGATGAACCGCTCGATCGCGGGGCTCGTCAAGTCCGGCATGGTCACGCAGCAGGAAGCGCTCGTGCGATCGCCGAACCCCACCGAGCTGCGCAGCCTTCTTGGGCCGCAACCCGCGGCCTCACAAGCCCGTACCGCCTAGTCTCCCGGCCGCGACGCGGCACGGGAAGGATGCGGCGGACCATCCGTCGAACGTAGCCAACCGCCGGGCAAATCGTCGTGCGTCGACAGAAAGGATACCGTGATGGCCAAGAAGAGCGTGTGGGTCTGGGTCGGCATCATCGCCGCCGTCGTCCTGATTGTCTTCTCGCTATGCATCTGCTCGGTCGTGGGCTACGTCTACTACATGGGCCAGAAGTCGGCTGAAGCGAAGAAGCACGTGGACCGAGCGGCGAGCCTTCTCAAGGAGGCGGATGACGCGCTCGCGGGGGTCGAGTCGATGAACACCGTCTTGCCGTCGAACAAGTCGGCGGCGAGTGCGGCGGTCGCGGCGGCGGCCGATCTGCCGGGGGCGCGCGAGAAGCTCACCGAGGCGAAAGGATACCTCACACAGGCTTCGGACGTGGGCGCGGGCGGCGACGTCGGCAAGTACGTCGAGGCCAAGCTGGCGAGCACGAGCGACAAGATCGAGATCTGCGACATGAGGCAGCAGCAGGCGAAGGAACTGGACAAGGCGATGAAGGCCGCATCTTTGGCCAACGCGGCCCTACCCTTGATGGACAAGGGGATCAAGTACATCAATGACAGCGCGGCGGCACGCAATAGGGACCAGTATTCGAAGGCGGCGAGCCTTCTGCAGAAGGGCAACGCCATGACGTCCAAGGCCCAGCGCTACTACACACAGGCGCAGGCGACGTACCCAAAGGCGAGCTACAACATCTGCATCCAGACTCTGAAGACCGCGCGTGTTGCGGTCAGATACAAGTCGCAGCTGGATAAGCTGGGCCAGTCGGGCCAGGTCAGCAAGTACAACGTCGTCAGGCTCAAGTCGAACTCGACGTGGCACAAGGCGTTCAACCTGTGGAAGCGAACGGACAAGCGCGACGACGGCACGGTCGTCGACAAGGCGTACGCCGCGGTCGTTGACGATCTCGTCACGCGGATAAACGAGAAGACGGCGTCGGCCAAGTCGAAGGATTCCCAAGCGGGGACGCTGTAGCGAATCGCACAGGTTGGCGCGTCGTTTGCTGCTGGGTGACGTGGAACCGGTTTCCGCGACACGAAGGCTGGAGCCTTGAAGCTTCGTCGGATCTCCTTCAGCAGCATACGCCAGCGCAAGGCCAAATCGGCGCTGCTCGTCGCCGGTCTGGTCGTCGGCGTGACCGCCGTTGTTGCGCTGGTTTCGCTGTCGCTGGCGATGGAGCGTGACCTTTCTCGCAAGCTCCAAGATTACGGCACCAGCATTATCGTCAGCGGCAAGAGCGATTCCCTGGCGCTGAGCTACGGCGGACTGTCCGTCGCCAGCGCCGCCTTCGACGTTAGGCCGCTCTCGACCAAGGACGTTGCGCGCGTGCGCACGATACCCGACGCCGATCTGCTCGGCGTCGTCTCGCCGGTTCTCCTTGCCCCCGTGAAGGCTGAAGGCCAGGAGGTTCTCGTCGTCGGGGTCAACTTCCCCGAGCAGTTTCGTCTCAAGCGCTGGTGGGGCCAGACGGTCGGCGAAGTCAATCAGCTCGTGCCGTTTCGCGGCCGCAAGCCGACCCGCCCCGACGAGATTGTGTTGGGCAACTTGGTGGCCGCGAAGCTTCAGAAGCCGGTAGGAGCGCCGGTCGTAATCGCAGGCCGCAGGTTCAAGGTCGCCGCCATCTTGAGCGAGCAGGGGTCGCAGGAGGACTCCCTTGTCTTCGCCGACTTGGCCCGTCTGCAGCAGGCAACGGCCCGGCCGGGCGCGATCAGCCTGATCGAGGTGGGATTGAAGAGCCAGAGCGTTCCCGTCGAGAAGATCGTGCGCGAGCTGGGGCGGACGCTTCCGAACGGGAAGGTATCGGCCGTGGGGGCAGTGGTGGCGTCGAACCAGAACGTCGTCGGGGTGGTGGGTACGTTCGCTGCCGGTCTCATCGCCATCGTTGTGGTCGTCGGATCGCTCATCGTACTGACGACGATGATGGCCTCGGTCAATGAGCGAACGAGCGAGATTGGGCTGTTTCGGGCGATAGGATTCCGGCGGCTTCATATCATCTGGATCGTCGTCGCCGAGGCGCTCGTGCTCAGCGCGGTCGCCGGCTTTATCGGCTTCGCACTGGGGACTCTGGCCGCCCTCGGGGTTGCCGCGCGCCTGCCCGGTCTGGCCGGGACTGTCGCGGTCGATCCGCTGCTGGGACTCTTGGCGGTGGGGCTGGCGCTTCTCATCGGCTTGGCGGGGAGCTCCTATCCGGCCTGGCGCGCCTCGCTTCGCTCGGGCCTCCCGGCACGCCCGCTCCGCCGTGGCCTGCGGCTATAGTCGTGGTATAATCCGACGGGTACATGCGGGATGTAGCGCAGTTTGGTTAGCGCGCAGCGTTCGGGACGCTGAGGTCGCCGGTTCGAATCCGGCCATCCCGACCACTGTACGGAGGTTCCCAGTGCCCCTGGTGCAAGAGTTCTATCGGTGGGTCGGCTTCGCCGTCTGCCACCAGCTTCCCGAGCGAACGATCTTGGTGCAGTCAGGCCCGCTGCCGATCTGCGCGCGCGACACCGGCATCTACATCGGCTTCGCCGTCTCCTATCTGTCCCTCGTTCTGATGCATCGCGATCGGCCCACGGAGATGCCGCCAAAGTGGTTCATTGTGCTCTGTGGGCTCTTTGTGACGATCATGGCGCTGGACGGGCTCACCTCCTACGCCGGTCTGCGTCCTACCACCAACGACATCCGCCTCCTGACGGGTCTCCTTGCCGGCTTCTCGCTTCCGCCGCTGATCAGACCCATCCTCACGTACCAGATCTGGAAGACGTCGTCGCGGCGGCATGAACTGAGCGAGCCATGGCAGATTCCGCTGCTGCTCGCGCTGGTCCCGGTGTCGTTCGTCACCGTGAAGTACCACCCTTGGCCACTCGATCCGCTGCTACCGACTATCGTGACGGGAACCGTATTCTTCGCCTTCGGCGCCGTCAACACGCTGATGCTGTCGATGATTCCGCCGGTCGAGCGTCGCGCGACGCGGATGTGGCACCTCGTACCCTACTGGGCGGCCGGCACGGTGCTCACCCTCGTCGAGCTTGCGCTCGCTGCGCAGCTTCACGCCTTTGCGCTGAGTGCCGCCCCGCGGTAGGAGCGAGGCAGGACGCTGCTCGGCTATGCTAGAATCCACTAGGACAAAGGCACAATTCGACACGGGGGTGTCCATGTATACGCCGAAGGAAAAGATCCGCGTCATCATCGGCACATCCACGTACCGGATCGAAGGCGACGTGCATATCCTGGCCGGCGGACGCCTCACCGACTTGGTGAATGTCAAAGCGAAGGACTTCTGGGCGATCACCAATGCCATCATCCGAGGCGCCACCGACGACAAGATCCTCTACAGGGTCGGCTACGGCGTGGTTGCCCGAGACGACATCATCTTCCTCTTCCCGATCGAGGAACTGCAGTCGGCGGCGCCCGGTAGCGGCGAGACTCCCGTGGCGAAGGCATAGGGGGTGATGAAATGGGCAAGGAATCGTACCTCAGAGTCCCCATCACCATGCCGGAAGAGATGTTTGCCTATCTCGAAGAGATGAGTCTGAAGGCCAAGGTGACGAAGGGGAAGAAGCTGCCGAACACGGCGATCGTCAGAGCCGCCGTTAGCGCCATGATGGAGATGGACGTGGACTTCACGGGCGTTGTGGATGAGGATCAACTCAAGGACCGCATCATGGAGGCGTCTTCGAAGTACGAAGAGCAGTGATCGTTGAACGGAGGGGCGAATGAAGGAGTTCGCGAACTGCTGGAGTCTCAAGGGCTGTCCGGCCAGCCACTACATCAACTGCGAGGCCTACCGGCGACGGATTGACTGTTGGGAGCTGGGTGAGGGCCGGGGCTGCCTTTGCCGTACGCATGAGACCTGCCAGACGTGTCCCATCTACCGGTCGTATCTGGCCACCAAGCGCAAGTCGTAGAGACGCGCGCGTTACCCGGTGAGCCTGGACACGGTCGTTCTCCGCGCCTATCATCAGCAGTAGATACTGAGCTTGCCCTACGGGGGTTGCCGGCGGTTCTCGCGGAACGCTGTTTGGCGTGTTTCTCGCCGACAGGGTCTTGACGACTGGGTGCGCTGGAGGCACGCGATGCTTGCCGCGACCACAGGCCCAGCAGCATGGCCCCCATGGATCTGGTGGCTCATCCTTGCGGCCGTAATTCTTCTTGTCGAGCTTGCCCATCCTCGTTGGATCCTGATCTGGTTCGCGCTGGGCGCGGCCGGATCGTCGCTCGCCTCATTCCTCTGGCCCGACCTGTTCGGCGTGCAGCTGATCGTCTTCATCTTCGTGTCGCTGGGGCTGATGGCGACTGCTCGGCCCATCACGTACCACCTCCTCTTCAAGCAGCACCCGCATCTCCCGATGAACATCGACGCCGTGATCGGCAAGCAAGAGACCTGTCTCACTGACATTGACAATCTCCAGGGGCGCGGTTTGATACGCGTGTACGGCAGCGCGTGGCACGCCGTCAGTTCCCGTGATGACGTGAAGATCAAGGCAGGCGAGCGCGTGCGCATCGTCGACATACGCGATCTCGACTTGATCGTGGAGCCCGTCGACGTGACCGTGCGCGCGGAGTCGGCCGCGAGTGTAACGGACAACGCGAGCTGAAAGGGGCAAGAGGATGAAGCGGATGATAGGACCATGGCTGCCGGCCGCGGCCATTGTGCTGGCGACGGCGACTCCAGCGTGGGCGCAGATGGCCGATGAGGGGTCGGTGGGCCTCAACTGGGGCACGATCTTCCTAGTAGGGGGAGGCCTACTACTGCTCTTCATCTTCGCGATCGCCTCGACACGCATCGTGCCGCAGGGAAAGGCCGGTGTCATCGAGCGGTTCGGCCGATACGTGAAGACCGAGCAGGCGGGCCTGGTGATGATCATGCCTCTGGTGACTTCGTTGCGATTGGTCAGCTTGAAGGAGCAGGTCGACGAGTACAAACCCCAGCACGTGATCACGGCGGACAACGTCGGCATACAGATCGACGCGGTCCTCTTCTTTCAGATCGTCGACGCGGTGAAGGTGATCTACGAGGTCGAGAACTACTTCACGGCGCTCGAGATGCTGACCATGACGACGCTGCGGGACATCATCGGCGAGATGACGCTCGATGAGTGCCTCACGAGTAGAGAGCGGATCAACGCGCGGCTGCGCAGCGTGCTCGACGACGCCACTGCCAAGTGGGGCATCAAGGTCAACCGAGTGGAGATCCGGGCGATTCAGCCGCCGGACGAGATACAGATCGCGATGGAGAAGCAGATGAGGGCGGAGCGCGACAAGCGGGCGCGAATCCTCGAGGCCGAGGGCGAGCGTCAGGCCGCCATTCTGCGGGCCGAGGGAGACAAGCAGGCCGTGATCCTCGAAGCCGAGGGCGAGCGCCAGGCGGCGGCGCTGTCCGCTCAGGGACACGCGCAGGCGTACCGGGCGTTGTTTGCCGGGATCAAGGAGAGCGGCGTCGACAACAAGGTGATCACGATCAGGTATCTTGAGGCGCTGGAGCGCATCGCCAACGGCCAGGCGACGAAGCTCATTCTGCCCTACGAGGCGACGGGGATTCTCAGCGCGCTGACGGGCATTGTCTCGGCGATGAAGGGAGAGCCGGATGGAGCGAGCGCCGGGGCCGTTCAGCCTCCGCCCTCGCCGCCGCCGACTCGGATGCCGCCTCCGCCCGTCGGAAGCTAGCGCTCCGAGGCCGCATACAACAGCGACTGATCGTCGGCGTCGATTGCCCACACCTTGACGCTGGAAAGCGTCTGGCCGGGCCTTCCCCAGTTCTGAATGATGATCCACGCCCGCTTCTTGCCGAAGGGGGCCTGGATGACTCGCCTGGGCAACGTTTGGCTCTGGGGTTTGGGTGGCATGACCAGGACCAGCGCTTTGCGCAGGGACGATGAGTTCGCACCCGCCTCCTCCGCTGCTTCCACGAATGAATCGATCGCGTCCATGCGGGCGGAAGCGTACTCATCCGGCGTCATGGCCTCAGGCGGTTCGGCCTTCGCCTGGCGCATGAGCTTTCGTGCGGACTCCGGCGTGATGGATGCCTTGCGCACCTCGAAGGCGACGGTCTGCCGGCCGCAGCCGGGTGCCGCCAGCGCGAGGATGAAGAGCATGCAGAGCGCTTTCTTCACCTGGAGGCTATTTGACAAGGGCGGCGGTTGGACCTGCCGAGCGGTGTTGTCCGGTGTGGTCGGGGGCATGAGCGGGCCAGGAATGTCGGTGCGTGGGCGAGCACTCCACGAGCCGGCGCAGTGCCATGTGCAAACACAATGGCATTTGGTGTCACCATGTGCAAGACTACTTGCATCTGGTACAAGGAGTCTTCTGACATCTCCCCCTGACCTCGTGCTTCCACGTCCCTCGAGACGTGCTGGGTTGCCACCTGAATCGCCGTCCCGGCGCGAGCACGCTATACTGTGTGCAGGGAGTGAGCTTCACATGAAAGAAACCGCGTACGATCTGCTCCAGCGGGGCAGGCATCTGCTCGAAACGAACAATCCGGCACAGGCGGCGTGCGTCCTTGAGCGCGCGCACAAGCTGGAGCCGGAGAAGAAGTCGATCATCGAACCCCTGGCTATCGCGCTCTACAACTTCGGCAAGTACGTCGAGGCGCAGGCACACTTCGAGAGACTCGTCGATCTCGATCCGTCCAACAGCTACGCCCACTTCGGCCTGGGTATGTGCCTCAAGAAGGCCGGCGATAGGGTTCGCGCCCGCGGTCATTTCAAGCTCGCCTGCGCGATGGAGCCGGAGTCGAAGCTCCACGCGCGGGCCCTCGCGCGTTGCCGGTA
>DYIV01000052.1:0-14176 GCA_020723435.1 Slackia heliotrinireducens
CATCGTGACCGACGAGGGCCTGCACTGGTACCTCAAGGATCGCATCCTCAAAGAGGCGGTTCCGCTGTGAAGGATGAGAGACTGTACCTCGTGCACATCCAGGAGTGCATCGAACGCATCCAGCGGTACACCGCCGAGGGCAAGGAGGCGTTCCTTGCCGACGACAAGACTCAGGATGCAGTGCTCCGCAATCTTCAGACGCTTGCCGAATCCAGTCAGCTGCTGTCCGATTCCACAAAGGCGAAGGCACCAACAATTGACTGGCGAGGTATCTCCGGTTTTCGGAACGTGCTCGTGCATGAGTATCTCGGCGTTGACTTGAAACGCGTGTGGGACGTGATCGAGCAAGATGTTCCGGCGCTCAAGCGCGAAGTCGAAGAGCTTCTTCGATAGTCGGACAGGCGAGGGCTCAACTGCCGGAGGACGACCTGGTCGGTCGGCTCGCGCCGGTCCTCTTGCAGCACGCCTCCAGTGTTTTCGTCAGCTCCGGTCGGTTCAAATAGCGTCCGATAAGGTCCACACAAATGACATGCCGTACGCCAGTTCCCTGCTCCGTCGGCGCGCTGCCACCTGCCATGGGCTACCGGAACAGGCTGAGAAAGTTGCCACCGCAGGCTCTCCCCGACAAGAACAGCAGCGTGACGAGGATAACAGCCGCCACGCGAAGGGTCTTCCTGCGCTGACTGTTCATGCGGCCGAAGCCTTCCTGGTCAAGGGGCGGAACAGCTCCACCCAAGATGTCGCGCGCCTTCTCCATGTCCTCGGCCAGGACGAAGATCAATACGGACCCAGCGGCAATGGACGCGGGGTAGGGCCGTAGGGAGGCGCTTCGCGAGGACTTGATTCCGTGGGAGGCCAGTTTTGCCTGAACAACGCCCGCATGCCCGTCGCCGTAGCATCTGGCCACCGGGACTGACGGCTGAAGGCCCCTTCTCATGGCTACTCCATCCCTATCCTTCAGAGCGCGCGAGGTGTGTGAGGCACTGGGTGATCGGCGGGAACCGCCGCTGAGATGCCGCGCTAGGTGTGCTTCTCGCGCTGTTGCGCGTAGTGCACGGCCACGTAGGCGACGGCTACGACGAGCAGCAACAACCCATACGCCGCAGCCCCGGTCAAACCGGACTTCGCGAGGTCAAAGAGGACTATCTTGCGCACGATCGCCACGAACGCGGCCTCCAGGACGAGATGCAACACGTCCTCGTCGCTGAGGTAGGCGACCGCGATTCGGAAGAGCTCGATAGCGACGAAGAGGGTCAGCGACACGTCAAGGAAGCTGCTGAGCTGCTCCGGGTCGAGGACCACGGAGCCCGCAACCGATCGCGCGAGGGCGGCCACGAGATAGCCCACGCCGAGAATGAGCGCGGCCAGAATCGCGAATGCGATGACCAGTTCGACGGCCAGGACTACCCGGAGGCTGGCGTCGACCGCGCGCCGCAGCGGAGAGAGTGCACCATCGGGCGGTGCGGGATTCTGGTCAGACTGCTCGATCATGCGTGTAACCTATCAGCAGGCATGGCGTGGCGCAAGCGGCCAATCCGTCATGGCAACAATGCACTTTCAACTACTCTTATGATATACATGAACGTGAGCGAGCGTGTTCAGTCGCGAGAGAGAGGGGTCAAGCATGCGAGGAAGAGGCAGGAAGGAGCAGGTGCCGGAGGCCGGTGAGAGGATGGACCGCCGGGAGTTGCTGCGCAAAGGGGCGGCCCTCGCGGCTGGTGCAGCCGCCGCAGGCATCGCCGGGCAGGCGGGCGTGGCGAGCGCGGCGACGGGAGACGACGTGGTCGCCGGCGAGCAGAACACCGCGACGAGCGAGACGACCGTCGAACGGTCCGACATCGCGATAGGGTCGTCCTTTGGCTACAAGGGGGCCGCAAGCGGCAGCTGGGGCGTACAGGGTCTCAACAACGCTCCGGCGACGGGAGCCCCGGCGAGTGGATATGCGGGTGACGCCGGTGTCTTTGGGGACACGTCCAACGCATCCGTGGCCGGCGTGCTCGGACGCAATCAGTCCACCGGGCCTGCCGTTAAGGGTACGTCCGGCGACGGAGTGGGCGTCTTGGCAGAATCGACCAACGGGAGTGCGCTGGAGGTATACGGACGAGCCGTCTTCGACCAGGCGGGCCGGCGCGTTCTTCCCAGAGGTCAGAAGCACGTCAATGTCGTGGGTCCCACGGTGAGCACTCGGGCGGCGATATTGGTGACGATAAACAGCAACACGAACGTAACGGTGAGGCATGCATTCAGGACCGGCGCCAACTCGTTCGCGGTAGTCTTCAACGGTCGCGCCAGGAGAGACACCGCATTCTCCTATTTCGTCATCAACTAGGCGAACTGAGGCTATGATCCCTTCGGGCCGGGTCGCCACGGCGTCCGGCCCTTTGCCGTGCTCGGAAGAGGTACGCGCGCGGTGAGGGAGGGGTAGGCAGTGGCAGAAGACTCACGCATCTCCATCATTGTCCCAACCTACGACGACACAGAGCTCGTCGACACTTGCTTGTCCTCGCTGCGCTCGACGACACGGCTGCGCCCTCCGTACACATATGAGGTGATCGTGGTAGATGACGGCAGCCGGCAAGACGTTGTCGGAACCCTTCGCGAACTCGCCAAGGAGCGCGACTTCGAACTGATCGAGAAGGAGTCGAATACCGGGTTTGCGGCGACGGTGAACGAAGGGATTCGACGGGCGCGCGGCGACTGGATCGTCCTTGCCAATAACGACATCGAGTTCCCAGATCCAGATTGGCTCCAGAACATGGTCGACTGCGCCTACTTCTCGGAGGAGGTCGGCATTGTGGGAGCCATGCTGCTGTATCCCGGCAACAACCTCATCCAACACGTCGGCCAATTCTTCCACAGTGATCGACGTGTCTTCGATCATCTGTTCCGCTATTTCCCCGCCTCCTTTCCGCCGGCTAAGGTGACCACGGACAGGGTGTCCGTCACGGGCGCGCTGATGCTTCTCAGGCGGAAGGTCATCGACGACGTCGGGATGCTGGATGAGCGATTCTGTGCTTCGCATGAGGATACCGACTACTGCCTTCGCGCTCGGGAAAAGGGATGGCGAGTGGTCGTCTGCGGCGACGCCGTGGCGGTCCACCACGAGGGCGCGACACGAGGGGACTTCGTCGAAACCGTGAAGGAGGAATACGTCGAGACCGAACGCAGGGATGCCGAGCTGTTCTGGGACAAGTGGCTGGACAAGATCGACAGCGAGATCTTCAAGAACGGGCCTCCAAGGAGCCGGATCCTTGTTGCCGGGCTTGCGAGCGACTACGACGTTGTGCTATCGACACCCGTTCTGAGGGCTCTGGTCGAGCAATACTCCGACCGCCAAATCATGGTTGCCACTCCGGCCCCGGACTGCCTCGTTGGGAACCCGAACGTGACCTCAATCAGGACGGACGAGATGGTCTTCGCCGAGCCCGTCGACGTGTTCTTCGAGCTGGATCGCAGCGGTGCGCCGGCGCTACATCCCGTTGACGCCTTCGCGCGACAATGTGGCGTGGAGCCGGGGACACTGCTTCCGGAGGTGTTTTTCGGCGAGGCGGAGAGGCGGCTGGCCGAAGAGATTGTTGGGGACAAGCGCTGTGTCGTCATCGATACTGGGCCTGTCTGTGAGGCGTTGAGTTGGCCCCTCGAGCGATTCCGGGCGGTGGCCCTCGCGCTCTCCGACGCGGGCCTTGATCCTCTGCATGTCGGCAGCCCAAGCGGTGAGCCTCTCGGTTTGGGGCGGGACCTGCGTGGTCGCCTGACGATGCTACAGCTGGCCGCTGTCATAGGTGCGGCGAAGCTCAGCGTGGGAGTCGAGGGAGTCACGACTCAACTTGCCCAAGCCGTCGCGACCCCCGCCGTGACGCTCTGCGGAGCCATTCCGCCACGGCTGCGTGTTGCTCCCGAGGCGAACGTTCGCCCGGTTCACGTCGAGGACCTCGACTGCCTGTGGTGCTTTGAACGCGCGGCGCCGGGAGTAGCGGAGCCGGAATGCGCGCGCGATAGGGCGCTGTGTATGGAGCGGATAACCGTCGACATGGTCGTCCAGGCCTGCCTGGACGCCGTTGGCGAGCCGCTCAGGCAAGCGCCGCCAATGCCCGCGGACCAGGGTGCGACGAACTAGGATGCGGATACTTGTCTTCAGAAACGGTGGGTTCGGGGACATCCTGACGACTGGTCCGGTGCTTCGCGGTCTGAAGCAGAAGTTCCCCGACAGCGAGATCACCTACTTGACTCATTGGTACTTTGAGGAGCTGCCGCGCCTCTTACCGTGCGTCGATCGCGTCGAGACGGTGCAGGACTTCTTGCCGCCCCACCCGGAATTCGACGCGCTGCGGCAAGAGTACGATCTTGCGATAGACCTGACGATGGCGGCGGAGCGATCCCCCTACCTCGAGCAGTGGAACAGGACGGACGCGATGTGCGACGTGGCCGGTGTCACGCCGTCGAGCTTCCTACCGGAGATCAAGCTGGAACGTGAGCCGGTCAACCCCAAGCGCATCGCCCTGCAGCTCTCCGGTACCGCAGCGGAACGCTGCTGGCCGATGCGGCACAGCCGCCGTCTCACGGAGATGCTCGTCGAGGATGGCTACGAGGTGGTTCTGCTCGACAACGAAGACATCGGCTGGGAGGCAAGGGGAGTCATCAACCTGACGGGACGGTGTACGTTCATTGAGTCGGTCAAGGCAATGTCGGCCTGTGCGGCCGTTATCGGTCCGGACAGCGCCATGTACCACTTCGCCGCGGCGCTCGATGTGCCGTTCGTCGTGATCGTCGGCGCCTACAATCCCGCGCTGCCGCTCAAGCACTATCGGAAGAAGAAGCACCGCCTCGCCTACAGTCGGATTCCCTGTGAGCCGTGCTTTCTCACGCCGCGTTGCGGGATCCAACCCGAAGCGAAGGAGCACCGAGGTCTGGCTCCTTGTATGCGCTCCATTACTCCCGAAACCGTGCGCGAATACGTCATGGAGCTGCTCGAGCACGAGCCACGGGCGGTCCCCCGGCGACCATCAAGACATCGCCTGCCGAACGGTACCGGCCGGCAGAAGGTCCTCTATCTCACCCCAACGTTTGGCTGCTCCGGCGGGATTCGTGTCATCTTCGAGCACTGCAACCGGCTGAGCAGGCGCGGCCACGATGTGTTTGTCGCATCGGAAGATGGCAGTTGCGATCCCAGCTCGTCCTCATTCGACCTGGAAGTACCCGTGGTATCTCCCGACGATGTGCCCGGCCTTCGCCCCGACGTCGTCGTGGCCACCGGCGCGACCACGCCATGGACGGTGCTACGCTGGGCGCTCGATTGCCGGATCTTCTATCTGGTTCAAGGTACGGAGCCGTACTTCCAGGACGACGCGGCCTCGATGCAAAGAGCGCAAGCGTCATATCGGCTGCCGCAGCTTTCGCTGGTCACCGTCTCGCCTCACCTTGAACGGTGGCTCAAGGAGCACCATGGACGCGATTGTGAGCTTGTCGAGAATGGCGTTGACGAGGAGATCTTCTTCCCGGAGCCGGTCTTTGAGAAGCAGCGCGCGCGTGTGCTGATCGAGGGTCCCTCAACCGTGCCCTGGAAGGGTGTCGGGGACGCATTCGACATCGCGGGCGATCTTGACGTTGAGGTGTGGCGCCTCTCCCCGACCTCCGACCATCATCCGGGAATCGATCGTCTGTGGTGCCGGCCCGACCAGGAGACGGTAAGGAGGATATACTCGTCGTGCGATCTGCTACTGAAGACGAGCTACATGGAGGCGGGGACGCCTCTGCCGGTCATGGAGGCGATGGCCTGCGCCTGCCCGGTCGTGGCCTACGATACGCCGGGGATTCGTCAGCACTGTCGCCATGAGGAGAACGCGTTGCTCGTGTGCCAGGGCGATGTGGTCGGGGCACGTCATGCCGTAGCTCGTCTGCTGTCGGACGGCGGCCTTCGGGCGCGGCTCGCGGAGGGCGGACTCGAGACGGCGCTCTCGCGCTTCAGCTGGGAGGAGAAGGTGGATCGGCTCGAACGAGCCCTCGGTCTTGTTGCCGACGCATGACGACGAAGCCGGCGCGCTCTCTTCTCGCAATTCTCACAGCCGGAGTCCTGTTGGCAGGGGGCTACGCGACGCTGCAGGCGAGCAAGTCGCGCACCTTTCAGTTCTTCGGCGGAATGGTCAATCGCGCGGGCATCGACGACAAGGTCGTTGCTCTCACGTTCGACGACGCGCCGACGAGTCAAACAGGTTCCGTCCTTAGAATCCTCGACGACCTTGACGTGAGAGCGACATTCTTCGTCATCGGCGAGGCTCTTGAGCGCGACGCGCAGGCCGGGCGACGAATCGTCGAGGAAGGTCATGAGCTGGGAAATCACTCCTACTCACACCAGCGCATGGTCTTCAAGACCCCCCCTTCATCAGCGGGGAAGTAGAGAAGACGGACGCTGTGATCCGGAAGGCGGGGCACCAGGGCACGATCTTCTTCCGGCCGCCAAACGGCAAGAAGCTCCTTCTGCTCCCCTGGTACCTGAGCCGCAACGGAAGAACCACGATCATGTGGGACGTGGAACCGGAGACCTACCTCAGCGCGGATGCGAGCGCCGCCGAGATAGCCGGACAGACTCTCGACGCAACCGGGCCCGGTTCGATCATCCTCCTGCATCCACTGGCCTCCGGCGCCGACCAGTCGCGCAAGGCGATTCCGATGGTCGTCAGAGGGCTTAGACGGCGGGGCTACCGATTCGTGACGGTTTCGGAACTGGTCGCGCTCGCGGGTCGCTAGGGGCGGCTACCTAACGTGTTGCTCCCACAGCTGCCGGCTGTCGATCGAGGTCATCTGCTCGTTGTACTTGGGGTTCTGCCCGGTGAAGTTGACGTAGTTGTACGGCTGGCCCTCGAAGTTCTCACCGGTTGCCGTATTCTTCGTGCCCCAGCTGTCCGTGTGATAGACCGTACCGCCCTCCATGTCTGACACCCAGTCCTGCTCCCCGCGGATGTAGCTCGTCCGCTGGTAGTCGATGTAGTCCTGACTGGTCTGGCGTTCCTGATAGGCGGCGTTCATCATGTCGTGGATCTCCTGGGAGTTGCGCGCCACAAGCTCGCTGGTCTGCTGCTGCATCTGCCTCAGCCGCGCCTGGCCTTGCGCCACGTAGTTCCTCGCCCATTCCTGGTCGATCGTGTAGGAGCCCATCATGGCGGCGAAGGTCGGCGTGTATGCGTCGAACTTGTCCTCAGGGGCGATGACGGTCAGATGCCTGAACGACCAGTTCGTGCCGAGGCGCGTGTCGAAGCTGAAGCCCAGCGTGTAGCCCTTGGCGGCGAGGCCCTCCTTGGTCCGGCAGGTGTAGAGGAAGTCCTCGACGGTCACCTTGCCAACGGTGTATACGTGCCCGATCGCCTGCGCGATCTCGGGGCGATTGTTGACCTCAATAACGTTCATCTTCGTCAGCAGGCCGGACTGCTCACCGAGGAACTTGAGGGCCTCATGCGGCACGAGATAGTCGGAGACGGGGATGGGCGAGTTCTGCAGGCCCAGCACCGGGGTCACGCAATCGGCGTTGGCGGAGGTGAAGCTATAGCCTTCGGCGTCGTAGGCGACGAACTGCGTCTTGCCGATCTCCTGGACCTTCCAGTCCTGGGGCATCTTGAACGAGCACGAGCCGTCACTCAGTCTGTAGGTCGAGAGGCTCTCCTGCACGGGAGCGGGGCCGGAGTATTCAAACGCCCCCTTCATCGCCTGCACGTTTGAGAGGATCGTCAGCAACTCTTTCTTCTTCGATTCGAGCTTGCCGGACGGGCCGACTATCCTGGAGCAGATGAAGTTGTCGTTGCCCACCGACGCCCACGAGCGGAACTCCCTTGCGCCCTCTTGCGGGTCGGAGTAGGTGCCGTCGAAGACGAGCCGGTTCTTCTCTGCGGATACCTTCGCGTCGGCGATCTGAAGATCCGAGTGGTCGCGGCCGAGTATCGCGATGAACTGCTTGGCGACGGCCACCGCGTCGCCACCGCTGAAATCTCGTCCGAAGTAGGCGACCACCTCGTAGTCCCCGTTGGCGTCGGATAGCTCGAGCTCGCGGTAGCCTTCCCGCTCCGCCTCGCTGCAGCGCCAGTCTCCGGGCATGTAGAGCACGAAGCTGGCATCCTTGGTCACGTACTTCTTCATCTGCGGCTTTGTCGTGGTCTTGCCGAGGAAGACGCCCGCTCTCTCTTGTACGTTGGCGCAGGAGAGGAAGAACGCGGCCACAAGAACGGAGATGGCAATGGCGGAGACGGTCTCAACCGGTTTTCCGGTCTTCTCACGGATGCCCATGACCTTCAACCTCCCGTTGAACGCGAAGCCGACTTAGCCATGCTGCGAATCGACTTCGATCCTGGCGACCGGTGCATGCCTGTCACCGACAGAATACGCGCTCGGGCACCGTGCTGACAATCGCGCCTCGCCCGCACCGGTGTCGATGGCCGGACTCTTTGGTTCGCCAGCGCTCCCGGCGTCACTACGATGCGCTTCATCGCGACTCCTACGGGGTAAGTAACTGAAGTCCTGAGACGGGCGCAGGGACGCGACCAGGCGAAAAGGACAGGATTCGCGTCGGCGTGGGGGTGTGAGTGAGATGGCGGGCCAACCCGCGAGGTCATCCCGATCCGAAAGGGAGGAGTGTGAACGACTCGCGTCCTTTCCGGAGCTGAACCCGAACCCGGTCATCGAGACAGGGGCGGATGGCGCCGTGACCTACGCCAATCCGGCAACCAGGCGGCTCCTCCCTGACCTGGACTTCCTCGGCTCGAATCATCCGTTGCTGGCGGGCGTGCCGGACCTCAAGGCGCGGCTGCAGTATGGGCCCGATGACGCCGTGATCGAAGACGTCCCCGTCGGAGATAGGTGCTTCCAGCGCGGCGTCTCCTACGTTCCGTCCTGCGATCGGCTGCGCGTGTACGCCGTCGACGTCACGGATCGGAAGCGGGCGGAAAGAGAGCTGCAGCTCTGGGGACACGTCTTGCACCATGCCGCTTGGGGCGTTGTCGTCGTCGATCCAAGCAGCAACAGTGTCCTCGCGGCCAATCCCGCCTTCGCCGCGATGCATGGCTATGCCGTGGACGAGATGATCGGGAAGAACCTCGCCGACACACTGGCACCAGAGTCGAGGGGCGACTTGCCCGCACATGCCCGCCTCGCGGTCGAACGGGGCCGTCACGTGTACGAGTCCATTCACATTCGCAAGGACGGCACGCGCTTCCCCGCGCTAACGGACGTGACCGCGCACACCGACGCCGAAGGAAACGTGCTCTATCGAGCCGCCAACGTGCAGGACATCACGGAACGAAACGAGGCGGAGGAGTCCTTGCGTTCCCTGAACGCACGCTACGAGGCGATTCTTGCCGCCGTGCCGGAGATAGTCATGGAGGTCGACGCGCGGAAGGTCTATGTGTGGGCGAACAGGGCCGGCTATGAGTTCTTCGGTGACGACGTCGTGGGGAAGGAGGCGGCTCACTACTTCGAGGGAGAACAGGAGACATACGCTACTGTCCAGCCGCTCTTCAACGGCGGCGAACAGGTCGTATACGTCGAGAGCTGGCAGAGGCGAAAGGATGGCGCCAGACGCCTCCTTGCCTGGTGGTGCCGCGTGCTCAAGGACGCCGACGGAGAGGTCACCGGAGCGCTGTCCACGGCGAGAGACATCACCGAACTGAAGCGGATCGAGGAGAATCTACACAAGAGTGAAGAGCGCTTCCGCCGGGCGCTGGAGAACGTGCCTGACGTTGTCGTGCTCTACGATCGCGACCGGAGGATCCAGTACATCAACGATGCGACGCGGCAGGTCACCGGCCGCCCCACCTCCGACTTTATCGGCCACCGGGACGATGAGATCTGGCCGCCCGAGGTCTACGGCAACTATCTGCCCGCCCTCGAGCAGGCGTTCGCCACGAAGACCATTCAGTCGCTGGAGGCCACGCTCGCGATACCCGACAGCGGCACGCGCGCCCTTCGAATCACGTGCGTCCCGCTTCTGGATGGAGACGGCGAGGTGAGAGAGGTCCTTGGCGTCACACACGACTTCACGGAGCGGAAAGAGGCCAGGGATGCTCTGCGCCGGCGCGTGGAGGAGATGGCCGTTCTGCACGAGGCCACGCGTCGATTCCTCGAGCTCTCCGACGAACAGGCGATACTGGACACGCTGTGCCGGTTCGTCGTCGAGGGCTTCTGGCTGAAGATGGCGTGGACGGGTCTCATCCGCGAAGACGACTGCGCAGTGCATCCGGCGGCCAAGGCGGGATTCGAGGATGGCTTTCTGGCTTCGGTCCGCATGACGTGGGACGAAACGCCGACCGGCAGCGGTCCATCCGGCAGGGCCATCCGAAGCGGGACCCCGTGCGTGGCGAACGATCTGAGGGCAGACTCGACGTACGGGCCTTGGCGGAAGGAGGCGAAGCGCAGGGGATACGCGTCATCGGCCTCCGTCCCTCTCGTCGTCGACGGAGACGTTCTCGGTACTCTCAACGCCTACGCCGCCGAGGCGGGGCGGTTCAACGGCGAGCTGGTCAGAGTGATCGCTTCGCTCACCAACGCGGCCGCGATCGCCGTGCACCGAGCCCGTCTGCGCCGCAAGATCGAGCGCGACGCCGAGGTGCTTGGCGAACGGGTCGCCGAGCGAACCAGGGCCCTGGAGGAGACGAACACCGAGCTGAAGGCGTTCGCCTATACCGTCTCACATGATCTGAGGGCGCCGCTGCGGGCGATGGAGGGTCTGTCGCGGGCTCTGTTGGAGGACTACGCCGAGGCCCTTGGTGAGACCGGCGGCGACTACGCACGCCGCATCGCGAGTGCGGCCGCGCGCATGGACGATCTCATCCAAGATCTCCTCGAGTACAGCCGTCTTGGGCGGGCCGAGTTGGATCTGCAGCCGGTCTCGCTTGACCTCGTCCTCGAGGACGCCATGGAAGAAGTGGCCGCGCTGATCGCCGAAACCGGCGCCGACGTGAACGTCGAAGCTCCACTCGGCGAGGCAGTGGGGCACCACGCGACCCTGGTGCAGATCCTCGCGAACCTCATCTCCAACGCCGCGAAGTTCGTTGAGCCGGAGAAGACGCCACGCGTGCGAATCGGCGTGAACCGCGGCGAGCACTCCGTTCGCCTATGGGTCCAGGACAACGGAATCGGCATCGACGAGGAGCATTTCCGCAAGGTGTTCCTCGTCTTCGAGCGGCTCCATGGCGTCGAGACTTACCAGGGCACCGGCATTGGACTGGCGATTGTGCGTAGGGGGGCGGAGCGTATGGGAGGAAGAGCCGGAGTGGAGTCGGCCGTCGGTCGCGGAAGCCGCTTCTGGGTGGAGCTGCCCAAGGTCAAGGAGGAATGATGATCGATCCGTCACGTCCCGTTCTGCTCGTCGAGGACGACTCCAACGACGTCATCCTAGCCGAGAGAGCCTTCAAGAAGGCGAGGTTGTCCAACCCGATCCGTGTTGTGGGGGACGGTGAAGAGGCCGTGGGCTATCTTGCCGGGGGCGGCGTCTACACCGACCGCGCAAGCTTCCCGCTGCCCGCACTCATCCTGCTCGATTTGAAGCTGCCGAAGATGTCCGGTCATGAGGTGCTCGAGTGGCTGCGAGCCCAACCCCAGCTGAGGCGACTGCCCGTCATAGTGCTGACGTCATCGAGCGACCGGGCGGACATCAATGAGGCTTACGACCTGGGTGCCAACTCCTACCTGGTCAAACCGGTCGAGCCTGATGCGCTCATCGAGATGATCGGAGCCGTCCAGTCCTACTGGATGGCGATGAATGAGCCGCCGGAGGTGCGAAGATGCGAGTCCTAGTGGTCGACGACAACTCCGACGATCGGTTGCTGATAAGCCGCCAGTTGCGTCAGAAGTTCTCGCGACTCGACGTAGAGGAGATCGTCGACTCCGCCGACCTGGCGCGGCTGCTTGAGTCGGACTTCGACCTCGTGATCACCGATTACAAGCTCAACTGGACCGACGGTTTGGAGATTCTGCGGGCTGCGAAGACCGCCAAGCCGGACTGTCCGGTAGTCATGTTTACGGCAACGGGGACCGAAGAGGTCGCCGTCGAGGCGATGAAGGGCGGTCTCGATGACTATGTGCTCAAGTCGCCGAAACACCTCGGGAAGCTCGCGGCCACGGTACGGGCGGTCACGGACAGAGCGCGGGATCGCCGACTCGCGCGTGAGACGGAGGCCGGCCGCCGGCGTCGGTTCGATGAAGTGCCGGTGGGTCTGTATCGCTGCACGCCGGACGGAGAGATCACCGACGCCAACCCGGCCCTCGCGCGGATGCTCGGCTATCCGAGCCGTGATGCTCTCCTGGGCGCCAACCTCCTAGAGCTCCACGCAAGAGACGAAGATCGACGGCGTTGGCACGGACTCATGCAGCGGAGGGGGCCGGCGCGCGGCTTGGAGACCCGGCTGCGCCGTCGCCGCGGCCGTCCGATCTGGGTGGAGCACAACTCCAGCGCTCTTCGCCAGGAGGGCGAAGTCCGGTATGTCGAGGGGAGTCTGGCCGACATCACCGAACGCAAGAGGGCGGGGACGGCGTCGCGATAGACTCCGCCGGGCGAGACCTGGTCACCTCGCAGCGGGAATCATGCCCGCGGCTTCTCACCTAGTCCGAACCTTTGGCGAGCCTCGATGCGCGGGCACAAAGAGGGAGGAACGACTCGAACGCGGAATTTGGGACGCAGGCGGCGAATGGCCGGTGGATGAGAGAGGAAGGGGCGACAATGGAGCAGCGGTACAAGGTCCTTAGGATCATCGCGACACTCTACAAGGTGCTGGCAGTGATAACGGCGGTTGTCACGATTCTGGCCGCGCTGGGCATCTGCGTGACGAGCGCAATCGGTGGCGCCGCTTTCAACCAGAGCAGCAGCAACGTCCTTGGGGATGGCGGCAGCGGCGCGCTGGGCGGTGTCGTCGGTGGCGTAATCATCGCGATCGGCATGATTCTGTACGGCGCGCTTGTCGCCTTGGCGCTCTTCGGGTTCGGTGAGCTGATCATGGTTCTGCTCGCCATCGAGGAGAACACGCGGGGGACTCATCTGATGCTGCAGCAGTCGAGGGCGGTATGAGCGCTTTGTCCGGCAAGTGATGGCGGCGTGATAGAATGGGGCGGTCACACGTGTAATCGGGCCACGCCGGAAGCGGCCCCCGGCGCGTTATCTGCAAAGCCGCGGTCTGTTCCTCCAGGTTTGTCGCCGATGTTGGGTCAACCGTGCGTTGCGCGGGATGCGGTGCTGCGCGCACAACTAGCCGACGACGAGAGAGCCACGTGAAGCAAGACGAAGACTTGGGACAGATAGGCGCGGCCGGCGCCGGGGAGAAGGGGAGCGCAGAGCCCTTCACCGTGCGATGGGTGCTCGATTGGGTCGTGCTCATTGTCATCGCTTTCGTTCTGGCGCTGGGCATCAAGACGTTCATCGTCCAGCCCTTCGTCATCCCTTCCGGCTCGATGGAACCGACAATCCAGATCGGCGATCGTGTCCTGGTCAACCGATTCATCTACCGATTCACGCAGCCGAGCCGCGGCGATATTGTCGTCTTCGAACCTTGGACCGCCGGCCAGCCGGACCTCATCAAGCGGATCGTCGCCGTCGGAGGCGACACCATCGCCATGGCGGGCGACGGCCGATTCACCGTCAACGGCAGGCCGATAGATGAGCCGTACCTGACCGAGTCGAACCGCCGCACGCAACCTGGACGGCTCTTGCCCTACAAGGTACCTCGCGGCACGGTCTTCGTGATGGGTGATAACCGCAACAACAGTGGCGACAGCCGGTTCAACGGTCCCGTGGCTGTCTCGGCGATTGTGGGCAAGGCCTTCGTCACTTACTGGCCGCTCGCGCGCATGGGAGGCTTGTAGGGCAACAAGGACTCGGCCGCGGCATTGGTGCCCGCCGGTGGGTAGCTCAGGCCGACTCCGCCTCGATCTTCGCCAGCTGCACGCGCTGCTCGACAACGGCGGAGAACGCGTTGACGACCTTCGGATCGTAGAGAGAACCGGCTCCCCTTCGAATCTCCGCCATCGCCTCGAACGGACGTAACCTTTGCGTATTCGGCCTTTCGTGGGTCATCGCGTCGTAGGAGTCGCAGACCGCGATGATTCTGGCCGCCAGCGGGATTTCCAGGCCCCTCAGCTGCCGCGGATAGCCCGAGCCGTCGAGGCGTTCATGGTGAGCCAGTATCGCTTGCTGAACGGACTCGTC
>DYIV01000052.1:14186-14394 GCA_020723435.1 Slackia heliotrinireducens
GTCGAAGTTGGCGCCTCCCGCCAGCTCGGCTCCCCTCACCGCGTGCGATTCCACCGTCGCTCGCTCCTCGTCGGTCAGCCTGCGCGACGCTTTGATCAGGTCTACGGGCACAGACAGCAGGCCCACGTCGTGCAGTAGAGCCGCGTGTCTCAGTGACTCGGTCTCTTCCTCGGTCATGCCCTGTGCCGCACCGACTGCGACGGAAAGG
>DYIV01000052.1:14404-16737 GCA_020723435.1 Slackia heliotrinireducens
AGGTCGGCCACCTCGGCCACGTGGGTGCGATAGCCGCTCTGCCTGTCGGCCACGAGCGTCGACAGAGCCGTCAGGACGCCCTGCAGCTGCCTCCTGGTATCGCCGAGCAACAGCTGGTTGTGGATCCCAAGCTCCAGCACGCGGGCAACCAGCTCGAGGCCGTTGGCATCCTCTTCGGAGAATGGCCGCCCTCGCCGCATGAGGCACGCGACCGCCTGCAGATGACCGCGTATTCTCAGCGGCGCCGCCATGATCTCGTAGCCGTCGTCGGATCGCATGAACAGATCCTGGCTGCCCGACTGCGCGCTCTCCAAGGCCGTGTTGAGGGCGAGGGGATAGACCGTCTCGAGGTCCGCGTCGTCGTCGGCGAAGATCTCGACGTCGGCGGCGACCACCGCCGCCGCTTCCGCCCCAAACTGATGCGTGGACTCGCGCAGCACGCGGCGCGTCGTCTCCGCGCCGGGATGCGCCACGACCTCTCGCGCGACGTAGTGCGCGAACGCCACGTGATCGTAGGAACGCACAAGATCGTCCTGCGCGGCCGCCAGGCGATCGTGAGTCTGTCGAAGCTGCCTGCGGAGCCGCCGGTGCGTGTCGGCCATGTAGGCAATGGCGGCGACCAACAGCGACATGCCGAGGATCTGCACGAGCTGGTTCTTCAGCAGCCACAAGTCGGAGGCCCGCAGGCCCGTCAGGAGCATTAACCCTAGCAGCCCGGCGATGACGGCCAGTGCGACGATCATCGCGTACGCGAGGAGGTTGAGCTGGAATTCTCGTCGGAGAATAGGCCGTACTTCCTGCATCCCGCCCGTCCTTTCGTGTCCACCACCCTCATCGGCAGTGAGCGAATCGGCAGTTAGAAGTGGGCGGAGAGGGCCCGGATCGGCCGCTGCGACGGGAGCATTCGACGAGGCAGAAGGTACCGGCCTGCCACGCTGGGCGGCCGGCCGGGTGGACGGGGGTCGACTGCTTGGCCGTCGGGCGGCGTGGGTACAGGGTTTGACAGGATGCCTCATCGGAAGGAGCCATGATGACTGATCTTCGCCCCGGCGACGCGGCGCCGGACTTCTCTCTCGACTCGCACCAGGACGCCAGAGTGTCGCCGCGGGACTTCCGCGGTCGCAGTGTAGTGCTTGCCTTCTTTCCGCTGGCCTGGACGCCGGTGTGAACGAGTCAGATCCCTGCGTACGAGGCCGACCTGGCCGAGTTCGAAGGGTTAGATGCCCAGGTGCTGGGCATAAGCGTTGACCACGTTCCGTGTCTGAAGGCGTGGGCCAAGGAGCTCGGCGGCATCTCCTATCCGCTCCTGTCCGATTTCTGGCCGCACGGCGCCATCGCCCAGTGCTACGGCGTTCTGCGCGAGGAGGGCTACTCCGAAAGGGCAATCTTCCTTATCGACGCGGAGGGGATCATTCGCTATGTGGACGTACACGACATCGATGAACAGCCGGACAACGAAGTGATTCTCGCGGAGCTAAGGAGGATCGGACCGGGCGCCGCTCGTGCGGAGGCGGAGGCCGGCGATCAGAAGGAGAACGAGGCGACTGCGGAATCGGGCGCCTCAGGCGCGACGTCGACAGCGGCGGGCGTGGGTGAGTCACGGCTGGTGGAGCCGGCCGTGGCCGCAGAGGCGACGGGACCGCGAGTTACCGTGTACTGCACGTCATGGTGTCCGGACTGCCGTCGCGCGCGTGCCTGGCTGAGCGATCACGGAATCGACTTCGATGAAGTCGACGTGGAGAAGGTGCCGGAAGCCGCGGAGAAGATCAAGACCTGGAACAACGGCAAGCTCGTCACTCCCACCTGTGACATCGACGGCACGATCGTCGTCGACTTCGATGAAGCGCGCTACGAGGCGCTGCTGGGCTAGGCGATCCACTCCTCGGCCTGTCCGGGCTCTTCCGGGCGGCATGCATCCGTGCGTTTGACTACGACACCAAGCGGGGAAAAACGCAGTTGATGCGGCCGCTTGATGGAGGAGGAGGCGTGTGCGCGTATGGATGAGGAAGGACGTATGACCAAGGATGAGCTCTACGATGTTGTCGAGGCCTACGGGATCAGTCGTCGAGATTTCGTGAAGTATCTCGGCGGCCTCGCGGCGCTCATCGGATTGTCGGACTTCTACATACCTCAGATCGCCGAAGCCGTCGCGGCCAAAGCAAAGTTGACACCCGTGCTGTGGGTGTCTCAGGGGCTCTGCACGGGATGTACGGAGTCGCTCGCGCAGAACACCTGGCCTACGGTCGACACGATCCTTCTCGACCTCTTGTCGGTCAACTACCAAGAGACCCTGATGTGGGCAATGGGCAAGCAGACCTTGGAGGCCGCCAGAG
>DYIV01000053.1:0-10169 GCA_020723435.1 Slackia heliotrinireducens
CGCCACACGGCCTCAGCGGTGGACAGGCAGCTTGAGACATACCGCCGGGCACATGCCATAGAAGGAACCTGGCCCGCCAGGGAACTGGTCATGGCATGCGTCAGTCCCAGCCCGTTCTCAGCTCAAGTGATTCGTACGGCAAGACGGTTGGCTACGTCTTTGAAGGCCGACTGGATTGTGGCCTACGTCGAGAAGCCCGGAACGACCGGAACAGAAGAGCCCGCGGCCGATCAGCTCTCCAAGAACCTCCGACTTGCCGAGGAGCTCGGCGCGCACGTCGTCGGCTTGACCGGACATGACGTGCCGGCGGAGCTGCTCGACCTCGCGCGTCGCCGCAACGTCACCGACATCGTGATTGGCAAGCCCTTGGGCGCCGGTGCGCAGATCCAGTGGAAAGGCTCTCTCGTCGACAAGGTCATCGAAGGAAGCGCGGGCGTGAGCGTGCACGTTGTGCCGGGCAAGCACAAGCGGCTTGAAGAGCCGGAGCCCGCGAAGCATCGACGCCGGCTGCGGGCCGTCGACGCCCGGCCGTATCTGGCCGCGTTCGCGGGCGTGGCCGCCCTGACTGTCGCCTACAAGGTCCTGCACGTCGGTTTGGAGCCCGTGCTCGACCTGTCAAACATCGCGCTGCTGTATCTGCTGCCGGTGCTCTTTGCCTCGTTGAGGTGGGGCAGGGGGCCGGCCGTTTTTTCGTCTGCCATCTCGGTCTTGGCCTTCGACGTCTTCTTCGTTCCCCCGCAGCTGAGTCTGACCGTCGCCGATCTCCGCCACGTGATCTTGTTCGGCGTGTTCCTTGCTGTGGCGCTCATCATCAGCGAGCTTGGCGGCAGGCTGCGAGACCAGGCGGTGACGACTCGCCGGCGGGAAGAGCGAGCGACGGCGGTCTATGCGTTGAGTCGGCAGATGGCGGCCGAAGCCGACCTGCGAAAGCTGCTGGACGCCGTCGTCAGGGTCGTCGGCCGGACGTTCGACGCGGACGTTGCGGTCTTCATGCCCAACGAGCACGGCACGCTTGTCTCGAAGGCGAAGACCGCGTCGCTTTCCGGAGAGCGGGCCCGGGCGGTCGCCGACTGGGTCTTCACCCATGGCGAGCCGGCCGGCAAAGGCACCGAGACGCTCTCCGGCGCGGACGGCCTGTTCGTGCCGCTGAGCACACAAGAGAAGACGGCCGGGGTGCTGGCGGTCGCGCCACATTCGCCAGACGCGTTGCTCTTGCCGGATCAGCGGCAGCTTCTGGAGGCGTTTGCGACGATGACGGCGGTGGCGGTTCTCCGGCTTGAACTGGCCCAAGAGGCCAGGGAGGCCACCCACGCCGCGGAGTCGGAGAGGCTCCGGACCGCTTTGTTCAACTCCGTTTCTCACGATCTGCGCACGCCGTTGGCCTCGATCACGGGGGCCGTCACCGGCCTCCAGGAGGAAGGCGTCTATGACTTGCCGGCCCAAAGGGAGCTCATCGAGACGATGCGCGAAGGAGCGGAGCGGATGGACCATCTCATCGGGAACCTGCTCGACTCCGCGCGCTACGAGAGCGGCATGCTCAAACTGAACAAGGAGTGGTGTGACGTTCAGGACATCATCGGCGTGGCGCTCAGAAGGACGTCGGAGGTTCTGAAGGATCGACCACTGCGCGTGGACGTACCGCCTGACTTGCCTCTGGTTCGGGTCGACTTCACGCTCATAGAGCAGGTGATAGTCAATCTCGTCTACAACGCCGTGAAGTACTCGCCACCCAAGACCGAGGTGTCGATTGGCGTGATGCGCATGGACGACACGTTGGAGGTGTCCGTGCGCGACCGCGGTCCCGGCGTTCCCGAGGTGGATAGGGAGCGGGTGTTCGACAAGTTCTACCGTCTGTACTCTCCCGAGCACGTGAGCGGCACAGGCCTCGGTCTGTCGATTTCCCGAGCGCCGCATCTGGGTTGAGACCGCGCCAGGCGGGGGTGGGCTCTTCAAGTTCACCCTGCCAGTCGAGGAGCAACCGATCGTTCAGGAACCCGGCTCCAGGGAGGCCGGTGGCGATGGCTGTTGAGGGTGCGCGGGTTCTCATCATCGACGACGAAGACCAGATCCGCCGGCTTCTCAGGATTGCCCTCGAGGGTCACGGCTACCGAACGGCCGAGGCCGTCTCCGGTGAGGACGGCCTGCGAGAGGCGGCGACGTTCCACCCCGACCTCGTCCTGCTCGACCTCGGCCTGCCTGATCTCGACGGTATGGCCGTGCTGCGCCGGATCAGAGAACACTCGAGCGTGCCCGTGATCATCCTCACGGTCCAGGAGCAGGAGGAGCAGAAGATAGGCGCGCTCGATGCGGGCGCCGACGACTATCTGACGAAGCCATTCAGCACCGGCGAGCTGCTCGCTAGGATGCGCGTCGCATTGCGCCACACGGCGGGAGCCAAGGAGCGGCCGGTGATCACCGTCGGGGACCTGTCGATGGACTTGGCTCGGCGCAGCGTCACAGCAAAGGGCGGGGACGTGAAGCTGACTCCGACGGAGTATGAGATTCTCAAACATCTGGCGATCAACGCGGGAAAGGTCCTTACACAAAGGCAGCTCCTCTGCGAGATCTGGGGGAAGGAGTACGAGAGGGAGTCACACTACCTGCGTGTCTACATCGGACAGCTTCGCAGGAAGATCGAGCAGGACCCTTCAAGGCCGCAGTACGTGCTGACTGAGCCCGGGGTTGGATACCGCCTCGTGGAGCCCGAGCCGTGATGCCCGCCGGGCGGTCCCGATCGTCTTCAGATTCGGTCGGCACACCTCGATCGGAGGTTGCTTGTGAAACGGTGGAGGGCTATACTTCCGCAATCATCCGATGGACGCGCATGTGAATTCGTGAAGGGCTCGTTGTGCCTGTTCTGACGTTCGCCAGGGGGATATTCCCACCTCATCGTAAGAGCGCTTCGCAAGCCCTGCCGATCGAGCAGTCCGCGCTACCCTCAGAGGTTGTCATCCTCATGTCGCAGCACGCCGGCGCTCCGGCTCAGCCGCTCGTCGAGGTGGGGGAGAAGGTCCTGGCCGGCCAGAAGGTCGGCGAAGTCGAAGCGAGGATAACGGCTCCCGTCCACTCTCCGGTCTCCGGCACCGTCTCGGCCATTGACAGCTGTCCCTGCGCTTCGGAAGGTGTTCGACGCGGCGGGCGGATCACGATCAAGGTGGACGAGAACCAGACGGCGGCTCCGAGCTCGTCGGTTGAGGAGGTCACGCCCGACAGCATTCGCGATGCCGTGCACGAGGCCGGAATCGTTGGGCTGGGAGGCGCGGGGTTTCCCGCCCGCGTCAAACTCTCGCCTCCCCCCGACCGGAAGGTCGATACGGTTATCATCAACGGCTGCGAGTGCGAGTCCTATCTGACCGCCGATCATCGCGTCATGCTGGAGGAGTCGGAGAGCGTCGTTGACGGCGCTCTTCTCGTGGCCCAGGCGGTCGGGGCACAGACGATTGTGGTCGGGATCGAAGAGAACAAGCCCGACGCAATCGCGGCGATGAAGAGGGCGGCGGACGGGCGGATGAGCGTCGTCGCGCTCAAGACGAAGTATCCACAGGGCGCCGAGAAGATGCTGATTCAGGTACTGACGGGACGGACTTATCCGGTCGGCAAACTGCCAAGCGACGCGGGATGCGCCGTTCAGAACGTGCAGACGGCGGCGGCGATTCACGCGGCTGTTCGCCGGGGCACCCCGCTCATCGAGCGCGTGATGACCGTGACCGGCGCCGTGAAGAATCCCAAGAACCTGCGCGTTCGGATCGGCACGTCGGTCCAGTCGCTGATCGACCAGTGCGGCGGCTTCTCGCGCACTCCGGGAAAGGTCATCATGGGTGGCCCGCTCACCGGAGTGGCGCTGCCGACGACGGACGTGCCGGTCGTAAAGGGTACCTCCGGCATCGTCGTGCTTGCGGCTGAAGAAGTCAGCGAGGCGAGCGCCGAGATCCCCCCGTGTATCCGGTGTGGGCGCTGCGTAAGGGCGTGCCCCACCTTCCTGGTACCGAGTCAGCTCGGTCTCTTGGCCCAGAACAAGATGGAGGACATCGCCGCCGAGCGCTACCACCTGTTCGGCTGCATTGAGTGCGGATCGTGCGCATTTGTCTGCCCGGCGAAGATACCGCTCTTGCAGCTCATACGGAGCGCCAAGTCGGCCGCAATGCTTGGAGGGACAACAAGGTAATGGCAGAGGACAGGCTGGTCGTCTCGTCGCCTCCCCACATAACGTCCGACGCTCAAACCAGCGTCATCATGTTCTGGGTTGTGGCTGCCCTGCTGCCCGTGACGCTCTACTCCGTCTACATCTTCCAGGCGCGTGCGGCGGTCTCTATCATCATGGCCATCGCCGGGGCCTGCGGCGCCGAAGCGGCGCTTCAGAGTCTGATGAAGCAGAAGGTGACGCTCTCAGACGGCAGCGCGGCGTTGACCGGACTCCTGCTTGCCTTGACCCTTCCGCCGATGCTTCCGTGGTGGATGCCGCTCGTCGGCGGTGTCGCGGCCATAGGACTGTCCAAGTATGTCTTCGGCGGCCTCGGTTTCAACATCTTCAACCCGGCGCTCGTCGGCCGCACAGTGCTTCTTCTGTCATGGGCGCAGTACATGACAACCGGCTTCTTCGAGAAGCTACAGGTGGACACGATCACGGGCGCCACACCGCTGTACGTAGCGAAGCAGGTTCGGGACGGCCTGGTCCGATACGACTTCGCGCCGCTGCACAAGCAGTATCTATTGGCCAATCCCTACGGGTGTATCGGCGAGGTCTCGGCGTTGCTCCTTCTGGCGGGCGCCGGGGTCCTGCTATACAAGGGCATAATCGACTGGGAGATACCCGCGACGTATCTGGGCGTCGTTGTCGTCTGGAGCCTGGTCTTCGGCGCCGACCCCGTCTTCCAGGTGCTCTCGGGCGGGATCATCCTAGGCGCCTTCTACATGGCCACCGACTACGTAACGTCACCGATCACGCCGAAAGGGAAGCTGATATTCGGCGCGGGCTGCGGCTTCGTCAACATGCTCCTGCGGTTCTACTCTGGCCTGCCCGAGGCGACCGCTTTCAGCATCCTGTTCATGAACGCCTTGGCGCCGATGATCGACCGCTTCACGATACCGAAGCCGTTCGGGTGGGTGAAGGCCGATGCAGCAGAATAGCCCGCTGAAGATAGTTCTCACACTGGTCGTCTTCTGCTCCGTGGCGGCGGGCGGCCTGTCACTGACGTATGCGGTGACGAAAGACCAGATTGAGGCTCAGAAAAGGATCGAGGAGGCCAAGGCGTACTCCTTGGCGCTGCCGGCGGTCAAGACCGCGGAGGGCTTCACGCCGCTTGGAGATGTAGCGCGCGCGGTCCGGGCGAAGCACAAGGAAGTCACCAAGGTCCTGAAGGGCGAGGTCGACGGCGATCTGAAAGGCTACGTCATCGTTGTCGGTCCGCGGGGCTACGGCGGTCCGGTGCAGATGGCCGTGGGCCTGACCCCCGACGGCGCGATCACGGACGTCGCGGTCATCTCCAGCAACGAGACTATGGGCCTTGGGACCAAAGCGCTGGAGCCGGCGTTCATCAGGCAGCTGGCGGGCAAGACGGCTCGCGACCCTGTCCAGATCGGCAAAGACATCGACGCGATCACCGGCGCGACGCGTTCCTCCAACGCGGTGGTGACCGGCGCCAGAGAGGCCGTCGATGTCTACAGAGACTTCATACGGAGGTAGCGGGCGGTGAAACGACTTCGAGAGGTGTTCCTATCGGCGCTGATGCTCGAGAATCCGCTGATGCGGTTGATGATCGGACTCTGCTCCGCGCTGGCGATATCGACGCGCGTGGAGTCGACGCTCTTCATGGGCATGGCCGCCACGTTCGTCCTCGTCTGCTCCAATACGATCATCTCGCTCAGCCGGAAGGTCATTCCCGACGAGGTTCGCATTCCAGTCTTCATCGTGGTAATTGCATCGTTTGTGACGATCGTCGATCTGGTGATGCGCGCCTATTTCCCGCCGATCTACGCGCGCCTCGGCGTATGGATTCCGCTGATCGTCGTCAACTGCATCATTCTCGGCCGAGCCGAGGCATTCGCCTCCAAGAACGACGTGCTCGCCTCGGTGGCGGACGGCCTGGGCATGGGCGGCGGCTACACGATCGTCTTGCTGATCATGGGCACGTTTCGCGAGCTGGTGGGCACGGGCAAGATCGTCATGTTCGAGAGGACTCTCGTCAGCCTGGGCTCGACGTTTCAGCCGCCCACAATCGTCGTGCTCTTTCCTGGCGCGTTCTTTACGTTTGGCTTCTTGATGGCGATCCTCAACAAGCTTGAGAATAGGTGGTGGGGCAAATGATGGAAGCGGCCCGTACGTATCTGCTGCTCTTCTTCGGCGCGGCGATCGTCTACAACATACTCCTTATTAGATTCATCGGGCTGTGCCCGTTCTTCGGCGTCAGCAAGTCGATCGAGACGTCCATCGGCATGAGTGTTGCTGTCTTGTTCGTGATGACCGTGGCCACGAGCGCGTGCTGGCTGCTCTGGGGGCTCGTGCTTCAGCCGCTCGGAGTCGGCGAGTTTCTCTACATCCCGTCGTTCATCCTGGTCATCGCGGCGCTCGTGCAGTTTGAGGAGATGTTCATCAGGAAGGTATCGCCGCCGCTATATAAGGCGATGGGCATCTACCTGCCGCTGATCACGACGAACTGCGCCGTGCTGGCTGTTGCGGTGGAGTCGGTGAAGCCTGGGTTCCTGAAGCTCAACATCCCGTACCACTACTCGCTGCCGGAAGCGGTCGTCTACGCGATTGGAGTCGCCTGCGGTTTTGCCGTCGCGATTGTGATGTTCGCGGCGATACGAGAGAGGATCGAACTGGCCCCGATAGCCAAGTCGCTGCGGGGCGCGCCGATTGGATTCATAACGGCGGGGCTCATGTCTCTGGCCTTCATGGGATTCGCAGGCCTGTTCAAGTTGTAATCGCGTGTTGGCGCAGGTCTGCGTCGGAACAATGCGAGAGACCGCACGCCGCCTTGTCTGGGAATCGGGCGGGGGCGATGTGTCGCACGGATTGGCGGGGAGTCTGTAGTGGATTGGAGCATAGTACTCAAAGCGATGGCGGCCATGGCCGGTGCGGCGCTTCTGTTCGGTCTGATTCTGGCTATCGCGTCGCGGAAGCTGGCGGTTCATGTCGATCCCAAGGTCGAGCTCGTCCTGGCCGAGCTTCCCGGCTCGAACTGCGGGGCCTGCGGCTACGTGGGTTGCGAGCAGGCGGCCGAGGAGATCGCGGCGGATGAGTCGGACGTCAGCACCTGCGTCGCCGGCGGCCAGGAAGTCGCCAATCGCGTGGCGCACGCGCTTGGTAAGGACGCCGTCGACGTCGGGGCGCCGAAGATCGCGGTTCTGAACTGCGGCGGCGGATGCAAGGTGGCGACGATTCGCTACGACTACCATGGCGTGCCGACGTGCGCGGCGGCTCGCGCCCTCCATGGCGGCCCGCTTCTATGCCAGAGCGGGTGCGTCGGATTCGGCGATTGCGTCAAGTCGTGCCCATTCGACGCAATGGCGATGGGGCCGGAAGGGCGTCCCGAGATCGACATCGACAAGTGCACGGGCTGCGGGATTTGCGTGACTACCTGTCCGATGGGCGGCGAGGGGCTGCTTGCGCTGGTCGAGGAGGGCGCTCCGATCGTCGTGGCGTGTTGCTCGCACGAGTCGGCGAAGGCAACCAGGAACGCTTGCCCCAAGGGGTGCATCGCCTGCAAGGCATGCGAGAAGGTCTGCGAGTCCGACGCCATCAAGGTCGTGGACAACCTGGCCGTCGTCGATTACGAAAAGTGCACGGCCTGCGGCAAGTGCGTGGAGCGCTGCCCGACCAAGTGCATCGTCACAACGCGCTGGTTCCAGCCCGGCGGATACCCCGCCGCCGAGGAGCCGGTCGAAGTCGAAGCCTAATTCGGGAATAGGTGTGGTGTCCCCGTGTTGCGCGCCGGTAGAATCGAAGCTGTGAGCGACCTCAACTCGCTTCTAACGCGCAACGACAAGATCCTGATAGCGGCGCTGGTTGCCGCGGCGCTGCTTTCCGCCCTGCCTGTGCTCGGCGCCGCCGCGAAAAGCGACCCAGGCTCGAGGGCCGTCGTCACGGTCTCTGGCCGCCGCCAGGCGGCCGTGCCTCTGTCGGTCGACCGGACGCTTGGCATCCGCACGAAGTCGGGCATACAGACCCTGCAGGTCTCGGGGGGCAGAATACGAGTCACGGATGCCGCCTGCCCGCGCAGGATATGCCGGCACAGCGGATGGATCTCGCGCTCCGGCGAGGAGCTGGTCTGTGTGCCCGGAGAGATGGTAGTGCGTATCGACGGAGGTGACACAGGCGGTGTCGACGCCGTCAGCAGATAGTCCCGCCGTCGCGGCGGGCGGGACGCGAAGGCTCACGCAGCTGGCGGCTCTGCTTGCCGCGGCTATCGCCATCTGGCTGGTGGAGGCGACTCTTCTTCCGAGCCTGCCCATCCCCGGCGCCAAGTTCGGCTTCGCGAACGTGGTCACCCTCCTTGTCATTGTGGGCTACGGCTTCTCGGAGTCGGCGGCCAACGTCGTGCTGCGCGTTCTGGTGGGCTCGCTGGCGGTGGGCACCCTGCTCAGCCCCGCTTTCGTCCTGGCGATTTGCGCCGGAACGGCCGCGGCGTGCCTGATGTACGGCCTGTACGCGTGGAAGGGGGCGGGCCTGAGCCTTATCGGCATCAGCGTCGCGGGCTCGGCCGTCCACACCGGCGTGCAGCTTCTCCTTGCGGCCCTGCTTCTGGGCACTTGGATGGTATGGCTTCAGGCGCCGGTTCTCCTTCTTGTCGCCGCCGCGACCGGATGCTTTAATGGGCTGGTCGCTTGGCGTCTTGTCGAGCGTCTTGGTCTGGGCGACGCCACCCCCTAGAGAGATTCCGCCCGGCTCGTCGGAGGGGCAACACAACAGGGAGGGGCATCCATGGAGGGGCTTTCCAGCCGTGCCGCGAGGCAGATTCCGCGTGAGATCAGACCGTGTGAGCGACTGCGCGATCACGGGCCTGGTGTGCTATCCGACGCCGAACTCGTCGGCGTCGTGCTGGGCGGGCGCGAGGGCGACTTGCCGCTGCGTCTCGGCGGCAACGTTCTGGCGAGCTTCAACGGTCTCGGCGGTCTGGTCGGCGTGAGCCTGGAGGAACTGACGATGCTCGAGGGCATCGGCGACGCGAAAGCGGCGCGCCTGATGGCATGTGTTGAGATGGGGCGGCGTCTGGCCGTACTGCCACCCAGCGCCCGCCCGCGGATAGCCGGTCCAGAAGACGTGCTCGCCGTGGCGTCGGACATGCGCCACCTCGAGCGCGAGCATTTTCGGGCGCTGGTACTCAACACGAAGCATCAGCTTCTGCGCTGCGTCGATGTGTCGGTGGGCAGTCTCACGACATCGATCGTGCATCCTCGTGAGCTGTATCGGACGGCCATTCGCCACAACGGGGCGGCGCTGGTCGCCGTGCACAACCACCCGAGTGGCGACGTTACGCCGTCGGCGGCCGACATTGAGTTGACCAGACGCCTGGCCAAAGCGGGCGAGCTCCTTGGCATAGAATTGCTCGATCATGTTATCCTTGGGGATGGCCGTTTTCTGAGCCTTAAGCAGCAACGTCTTTTCTAGGGTAGTTCCTGCAGTTAGAGGCGCCCTTTTTGTTTGAGAGGAGTCAATTACATGTTCGATTTTCTCGCGGGCCCGCTGGGCCGCGATATGGCGGTCGACCTGGGAACCGCGACGACGCTCGTGCACGTCAAGAATAAGGGGATCGTGCTTGTTGAGCCGTCCGTCGTCGCGATCGACAAGAACGGCGGCAAGATCCTGGCCGTCGGCAGCGAGGCGAAGAGAATGCTCGGGCGGACGCCGGGTAACATCGTCGCGATCAGGCCGCTGCGAGACGGCGTCATCGCCGACTTCGACGTTACCGAGGCCATGCTTCGCTACTTCATCCAGAAGGTGCACAAGCGCCGCTTCGCCGTGAAGCCGCGCGTCGTCGTCTGCGTGCCCTCCGGCGTCACCGAGGTGGAGAAGCGCGCCGTCTTCGAGGCGACACTGCAGGCCGGAGCGCGAGCGGCCTATCTCATCGAGGAGCCGATGGCGGCGGCGATCGGCGCGGGGCTGCCTATCCAGGAGCCGACCGGCAACATGGTCGTCGACATTGGCGGCGGCACCACCGAAGTGGCTG
>DYIV01000053.1:10179-16685 GCA_020723435.1 Slackia heliotrinireducens
ACCGGGACCGGGAACGGGTGATCTACTACCAGATCGTGGATTTCAAACCGTGGAGGGCCGGGATCGTCCTGGCCGCGGTCGGTTTCCTGGGCGGCATCGTCACGAGCCAATCGATCAGAATCGGCGGCGACGAGCTGGATGAGGCGGTCGTCGCGCACGTCAAGAAGGAATACAACGTCATGATCGGAGAGCGGACCGCTGAAGAGATCAAGATAGAGATCGGCTCGGCATATCCGCTCTCGGAGGAAGAGGACGCCGAAGTCAGAGGGCGAGATCTTCTCACCGGCCTGCCGAAGAACATAATCCTGTCGAGTGAGGAAATCCGGACGGCCATCGAGGAGCCGTTACTCGCGATCATTACGGCGATCAAGGGCACTCTCGAGCAGACGCCGCCGGAGCTTTCGAGTGATATCATGGACCGCGGCATTGTCCTGACGGGCGGCGGCTCGCTGCTCAAAGGGCTCGATGAACTGCTCAGGCAGGAAACGGGGATGCCCGTTCATGTGACCGAAGACGCCATGACGTGCGTCGTCGTTGGCTCCGGAAAGGCGCTCGATGAGATCGACGTTCTCAAAAAGGTACTCATCGGAACGCATGTGTAAGTCCTAGAGGTGTCGATCTTTGTACGCTCGCTGGAGCAGACGCAATCGCGTCCTTCTCATCATTCTCGTCGTCGTCTCAGTCGTCTTCCTCAGCCTGTACTTCCGCGAGAACAAGCAGGGGATCCTACATCGCGGGCAGTCGGTCGGTCTGGCGATCATCTCGCCGGTGCAGCGAGTTGCCAGCGCCGTAATCTCGCCCTTCTCACACGCGTGGAGATTCGTCAGCCGCATCGGCTACTTGTCCAGCCAGAATGTCGACTTGAAGAAGGAGAACGCCAGGCTGCGCCAGCAGCTCGTCGATCGGAATGAGTTACAGGCGGAGTCGGAGCGCCTCCGGGCGCTCGTCGGCTTCAAGCAGCGGACCGGCTACGAGACAGTCGCGGCCACCGTGGTCGGCAGGCCCCCGTCGAACTGGGAGCAGACGGTCATCATCAACGCCGGTTCCTCGCAGGGTATCAAGCCGGAGATGCCCGTCGTTGTCGCCGACGGTCTGGTCGGCCAGGTGGCCCGCGTGTCGCCCTGGTCGAGCGAAGTGCAGCTAATCATCGACCAGCGAAGCGGCGTGGGGGCGCTGGTCCAGACGACCCGCGACACCGGCGTCGTCGACGGCGACATCAACGCCGAGCTTCACCTGGACTTCATCCCGAAGAACTCAAGGGCGCGCATTGGAGACGTCGTCATCACGTCGGGCTACGGAGGCGTCTTTCCCAAGGGGCTCTTCGTCGGGACGATCTCGGATATCAAAGAGCCGACGTACAGTCTCTTCAAGGAGATCGAGGTGCGTTCCGAGGTCGACTTCTCTCGTCTGGAGGACGTGATCATCATTACGAATCCGCCTAGAACCGTCGACCGGGAGCCGGTGGACAGATGAAGCTGAACTACCAACCGGCGATCGCCATCGTCGCGGCCTTCCTGCTGCAGACGACGCTTGCGCCGCACATTCGCGTAGGCGGCGTACAGCCCGACTTCCTGCTCATCGTCGTCGTCACCTACGGCTTCCTCGAGGGGCCGGTCGTCGGGTCGGTATGCGGCTTCTTCGCCGGGCTGCTCCAGGATCTGCTGCTGATGACGACGCTCGGTCTGAACGCGCTGTCCAAGACGCTCGTGGGGTATCTGTCCGGCATGGTGGAACAGAAGGTCTTCTCGGAGAACTTCGTCCTGCCAATGCTCGCCATCTTCGCGACGACCCTCATCAGCGAATCGATCTTCCTGGCGCTGCGCGCGACGCTTGGCGAATCCATCTCCTTGATCAGAGCGTCCAGATCGATAGTGCTGCCGGCGGCAACCTACAACGCCGTACTGGCGGGCTTGTGCTATCCGGTGCTGGCCAGAGTGCTCAAGAGGCAGACGCGCACCCAGTCGCGCTCGGGCGAGCTGGACGGAGCCTTCGCGCCCACGCTGCAGCGAGTAAGAAAGAAGTAACCTGCTATGGCTTCATTCAAAGACGACCTCTCGGGGCGCTTCGCGGCGCTGGGGATAATCATCTTCGTCGTGCTGGGCGTGCTCTTCAGCCGGCTGTGGTTCCTTCAGGTGCTCGCCGGCGAACAATACGCCGAACTGGCCGAGGGCAACCGGATTCGCGAGATATCGCTGGAGGCTCCGCGCGGAGCCATCGTCGATCGCAACGGCGCGTCTCTGGTGAAGAACCGCCCGGGCCTGGCGGTCGCGCTGCCGCCCACGGCCATCACCGACAAGCCGCTCATATCCCGCCTCTCCGCGCTGCTGGGGGTCAGTCCTCAGGAGATTGCCCAGCAGGTCAATGAGAAGCGGGCTGATCCTCTGAAAGCCCGGATCATAAAGCATGACGCCGGGATTCGCGCCGTGAGCTACATCAAGGAGCACCGAGAGCTCTTCCCGGGCGTGGAGATCGAGTCGGAGGCGATCCGCGACTACCCCAACGGCACACTCGCCGCGCACGTTCTCGGCTACATCGGCGAGATCTCCGACAGGGAGATCCTGCTGCCGGACTTCAAGGACTACGCGCTCGGAGACATCATCGGCAAGACCGGCGTCGAGAGGCAGTACGAGGACGTGCTGCAGGGCGTGAAGGGTACGCGACGGCTTGAGGTCAACGCGTCCGGGCGTCCCTTGAGGGTGCTGAAGCAGGAAGACCCCGTTCAGGGACGCAACCTCATGCTTACGATTGAGACGAGCATCCAGGCGGCGACGGAGAAGGCGCTGGATCAGGCGCTCGCTTCGGCGCGCGATCAAGAGATGAGTAACGCCTTCGCCGGCGCGGCCGTCGTCATGAACGTAACCAACGGTGAGATCGTCGCGCTGGCCAGCCGTCCCATCTTCGATCCCCGGAAGTTCCTGGGCGGAATATCGAAGCGCGACTGGAAGAGGCTGAATAGGAAGAAGAGCTACTACCCGCTCAACAACCGGGCGCTGCTCTCATATGCTCCCGGCTCGACCTTCAAGCCGGTCACGGCAGTGGCCGGGCTGGAGACCGGGGTCGCCTCCTCCACGGAAGATTTCTACTGCCCGGGCAAGTGGACCGGCATGGGTGACGACTGGCCGAAGTACTGCTGGAATAGAAGCGGCCACGGGGGGATCGGATTCGTCTCGGGTATCGCCGAGTCCTGCGACACGGTCTTCTACGAGATCGGACTGCGCCTCTACCGCAGGAGGCTCGAGGAGCTGCAGGCCTGGGCCCGACGTTTCGGCGTCGGGGCCAAGTCCGGGATCGACCTGCCCGGCGAGGTGCGCGGGCGCGTCCCTGACATCGCCTGGAAGAAAGCGTTCAATGCCAAGACGCCGCAGTATGCGCAGTGGATGCCCGGAGATACCGTCAACATGGCGATCGGCCAGGGCGACGTCTTGATGACGCCGCTTCAGCTGGCGAACATGTACGCGGCCATCGCAAACGGCGGCACCTTCTTCAAGCCGCACGTGATGCGCGCGGTGATGACCCCGGATGGACGGCTGGCCGCGGAGAAGTACGAGCCCGTGGCGGTGAGACGGCTGAAGGCAAGTCGCGAGCACCTGAGGGTGCTTCAAGAGGGCCTTCGCCAGGTCACGACTGACGGAACGGCACGAAGCGCCTTTGAGGACTTCTCCCTGGAGGTCTCGGGCAAGACCGGCACGGCGGAGGTGGCCGGCAAGGACGACTTCGCCTGGTTTGTCGGGTACGCGCCGTCGTCGTCTCCGAAGTATGTCGCCGTTGTGATGATCGAGCAGGGCGGGCATGGCGGCTCGGTGGCGGCCCCCGCAGTTCGCAGCATTCTGGCGGCGCTTCACGGCCTGCCGACGGACATGGTTGAAGCACACGACGAGTCAAGGTAGCGCATGGAAGCGGAGCGGATTCTCAGGCGAATAGACTTCCCGCTATTGGGCGCCGTGCTGGGCTTGTGCGTCTATGGCCTGGTGATGATCTACAGCGCCACGCAAGAGGCTGGCGGCGGCGCCCAGATGACCGTCTTCTTTCGCAAGCAGCTGCTCTTCATTCTGGTCGGCGTCGTGATGATGATCATCATCGGCTTCGCCGACTACAACTGGTTCAGCCACTACATGCCCTACGTGTACGGCGTCAACGTCTTGCTGCTGATCGTGGTCGAAGTAGTGGGCAAGACCACCGGCGGCGCGCAGCGCTGGATTCCGCTTGGGTTCTTCTCGTTGCAGCCCTCTGAGTTCGCGAAGGTGTTTCTCATAGTGAGCCTCGCGACGTTCTTGGCGTCGCGCAAGGGCGTGATGGATAGCCCGAGGGACGTCTTGCTCGCATTCGCGCACGTGGGGGGCATCATCATCCTCGTGGCGATACAGCCCGATCTGGGTACGGCGCTCGTGCTGGTAGCCATCCTCATGGGGATGCTGCTTCTGGCCGGGATGCGGCTGCTGTATTTCGTGCCCATCATCCTCGTGGGCGTGCTGCTGATCGGCGCCGTCTTCACCTTTCCGATCCTTCACTCCTATCAGATGGACCGCCTGGTCGTCTTCATCAACCCGGAAGTCGATCCGATGGGCGCCGGATACAACCTGCAGCAGTCGAAGATTGCGGTGGGCAGCGGCCAGATGACCGGTAAGGGCCTGATGTCGGGGACGCAGACGAACCTGCACTTCCTGCCGGCCCGCCACACGGACTTCATCTTCAGCGTCATCGGGGAGGAGCTCGGCTTTGCCGGCGCCGTCGTGCTGCTGACCCTGTACTTGATCCTGCTGACCCGGGGGTTGCGCATAGCCTCCGGCGCTCGGAATCTCTACGGGGCGCTCGTCGCCGGCGGTATCGTAACGATGTGGCTCTTCCAGATTCTGGTCAACATAGGCATGACGATCGGAATCATGCCGGTCACCGGTATCCCGCTACCGTTCATGAGCTATGGCGGCAGCGCGGCATGGACGAACCTGCTTAGCGCGGGCCTTCTGATGTCGATCTACAGCCGCCGGCACAAGTGGGGCTCGGAGGCCCAGGTGCGTGCCAGCGGTCTCGGGCCCGGCGCCGTCGTGAGCAAGGGGAGGGCGGGATGAGCCTGGTGGGCAACTGGAAGGACGTCAAGGACATCGCCGGCCACGGCGCGGCGCTGGAGAAGAAGCGTTCGATTCCGCTCCATTTGGCCATTGCGGGGCCGGAGGGGCCGATGCTCGACGCTTTGGCGACCCTCGTCGCCCCGCTGACCGATCGGGCTGTCGTGGACCGCGTGGTTGTGGGACCGGGGGATCTGTCAGAGGCCGCGATGTCCGGGGCGATTGCCGACGGCGTCGACCTGGCGGTGATCGCGTGCGAAGGCCTTCCACCGGGCATCGCCACCCTCTTCGAGGACTTGCGCAGGCGCCGCTTGCCGTTCCTGACGGTCCGACCAAGCCCGGCTTCGGGCTTGGCGCGGCCAAGTGACGAATCGCTCAAGCAGATCGGCGGGGGTGAGGTGCTCGATCTGGACATCGGAACCGAGCAGGCCGAAGACGATCTGTTCGGGGCGATGCTCGGCAAGATGGGGGAGAAGAAGCTGGCGCTGTGCGCCAACTTCGCCGGCGCGCGCAAACACGCCGCCAAGGACGTAATCAACCACACCGCCTGGCAGAACGGGGCCATCGCCGGCGTCGTCATCATACCCGGCGCGGATATGCCGATCCTCACAGGTAATCAAATCAAGATGGTGCTGGAGCTTGCCGCCATCTACGGCAAGCAGATGACCTTCGCCCGGGCCAAGGAATTGATGGCGGTCGTTGGCGCGGGGTTCACCTTTCGCACCATCGCGCGTGAGCTGCTCGGTCTGGTGCCCGGTCCCGGCTGGACGGTGAAGGCCGCCGTCGGCTACGCGGGGACTCTGGCGATGGGTCGGGCGGCCGAGCAGTATATGATCCATGGCGACGAATGGGCCGGAGCCGCCCGGAAGAAGCTTGGTGAGGTGCGCAAGCGCCGCGGCGAGCTGGCGCGGGAGACGCCCAAGTGATGGATGGTGCATGGACCGAGCTGGCGCGCGTTCTTCCCGGCGTCGCGCGCCCGGTCCGCTACATTGACGGCGAGTACAACTGCCGCCCGGCCATCCTCGACGCAGCGGACGCCTCAGTCGCACTGATCTACCCCGACACCTACGAAGTCGGCATGTCCAACCTCGGTCTGGCCATCCTCTACGACATCCTCGCGCGCACGAGCGGCGTGGCCGTCGACCGTGCCTTCGTTCCGTGGCCGGACATGGAGAATGAGCTCAGACGCGCCTCGATGGGCCTCTTTGGTCTCGCGAGCGGTCGGCCGCTGGCCGACTTTGACGTCCTGGCGATCACGCTGCAGTACGAGATGACCTACACCAACGTGCTGACCGTCCTCGATCTGGCGGGCGTTCCGCTTCGATCCACCGATCGAGATGACCATCCGCTGGTGATCGGAGGCGGTCCGTGCGCGGTCAATCCCGAGCCGCTCGCTCCGTTCTTCGACGCGATCTTGGTCGGCGACGGGGAAGAGGCGATCGT
>DYIV01000054.1 GCA_020723435.1 Slackia heliotrinireducens
TCAGGTATTCGACAACGACACGCACCCGCTGGATGCCGATGAGAGACGGCTGCACTGGGAGGCGATCAGAGAAGGCGGGCACGTGCCGGACATCGATGTGCCCAGCGCACCCGTCGAGATCGGCGCCGGTGCATGGATAGGCTTCGGCTCCATCATCTTGAAAGGCGTTTCTCTCGGAGACGAATGCATCGTGGCGGCCGGCAGTGTCGTAACGAGTGACGTCGCCCCGCGGACCTTGGTAGCGGGCAACCCAGCGCGGGAGGTGCGCGCGATTGACTAGCCGACGGGAGACTCAGGCGGATCCCACCGGTAGCTCGACCGGACGTTTCGACGAGTCGTCGACGCGCGGGACCGGCTCGCGTCTCAGCACACACACGACCTTCGTCGACCGGGAGCTGGGGGAGTGGTATCCGCCGGTCATCATCGGTCCGTCGACGGTCGGTGGGCGCGCCACGTCGGCCGGTTGCGTCCGGGGGGTCATTGACGTGCTGCGCGCACTCGAGCCCGACGACTACACGCGCTATCTGCTCGCCTATTACGAGACCGGACTGGCCCGGTTCGGCGATGACTGGCGGTACGCGGACATCACGACGGTCCTGCTCGCCGCGGCCGAGATCTCGAAGCCGAAGGACTACCTGGAGATTGGGGTGAGGCGCGGCCGATCGATGGCGATGGTCGCCGCGGCCGCGCCCGACTGCGCCGTCGTGGGGTTCGACCTGTGGGAGGCCGGGTATGCCGGCATGGACAACCCCGGCCCCGACTTCGTACGTGCGCAGATGGGCGCGCTCGGTCACAAGGGGAAGCTGGAGCTGATCTCGGGCGACAGCCACGTTACCGTGCCGGCCTACTTCGAGAGCCATCCCGACGCGTCTTTCGATCTGATCACAGTGGACGGAGATCACACCAAGCGCGGCGCCGCGCAGGATCTGCGCGCCATCGTCCCGAGGCTTCGCGTCGGTGGCATCCTCGTCTTCGACGACATCGTTCACCCGCAGCATTCATATCTCGCCGACGTCTGGCATAGCCAGATCGTCTCCGACAACAGCTTCGCATGCTGGGGCTTCACGGAGCTTGGCTACGGCGTCGCGCTTGCCGTTCGGAAGGAGTAGGGCTTGAGCAGGGCGACGAAGAGATCGCGCAAGACCGCCATTGTGACCGGTTCGGCGGGTTTCCTTGGTCGACACGTGGTCACCGAGTTCAAGAAGCACGGTTGGACGGTGATCGGCGTTGACCGGGTCACTACCAGCGAGGGAATCGCGGGGCCAACTCCGCCCGACGAATACAGGCTCGTGTCGCTTCCATCCGTACACTTCGGCTCGCTTCTGTCGGAAACGAAGGCCGATGCCATTGTTCACGCCGCGGGCCCCGCTTCAGTCACGCGCTCTCTCGCCAGTCCGGAGAAGGACTTCGCGTCGTCGGTTCCGGTCTTCTTTGGCGTCCTGGACTCGGTGCGGCGGCACGCGCCGGCATGTCGCGTCGTTCTCATCTCCAGCGCCGCCGTCTACGGCGAGCCGGGCGAAGTCCCCATCAGCGAGGACCAGCCGACGCGGCCGATTTCGCCGTACGGCTATCACAAGGCCATGTGCGAGATGATGATGGTGGAATTCGCTTCAGTCTACGGCGTGGCCGGAGCCGTGGCACGAGTCTTCTCCGCCTACGGGGCCGGCCTCAAGCGGCAGATAATGTGGGACATCTGCACGAAGGCACGGGCCGGAAGCGTTACTCTCTTTGGCACCGGAGACGAGACGCGTGACTTCATCCACGGCGACGACGTAGCAGCCGCACTTCGGCTGATTGTGGAAAACGGGCAGCTCGCCGGGGAGGTCTACAACGTGGCCAACGGCGTCGCTACGTCCATCCGTGAGCTGGCGAGCCTATTCCTGACACGACTGGGCTCAGAGGCGGAGCTGTCCTTCTCGGGGGAGCGCAGGGCGGGGGATCCGGTCGGATGGCGTGCCGACAGCGGCCGTCTCCGCGCGCTGGGCTATCGTCCCACCGTCAAACTGGAAGTCGGCGTCGCCGACTACGCCGAGTGGTTCCTAGCTCAATCATCGGGACCGGGTCGATGCTGACGATCGGTCTGCAGCACGTCGGCGGCGACGACTGGATGGGCGGCACGTACTACCTGCACAACCTGGCCAGAGCGCTGCGGACGCTGCCCGAGAGCGAGCAGCCCAGAATGGTGGTCGTTCTCACCTGTGTGGGGGACCGCCGGTACTATGAAGACATCGCGTCGATCGTGGATGGGCTGGAGAGTTCGGACGGAGCCCTGGGGGACCTCGCGGCGGGAAGCGGCGGCGTGGGGCGGTCGATCAAGCAGACGTTGGGACGAAGCGATCGCCTCGCCCATACCGTCAGGCGAGTGAAGCGCGCGCTCGGCCGTGACGTGAATCATGCTCTCGAACAGCGTCTTCAGAGAGCGGGCGTCTCGGTGCTCTTTCCATGTATCCGTTCCATGGGGACAGGCTTCACCGTTCCCTGGCTGGCGTGGGCCTGGGATTTCCAGCACAAGTATCTCCCAGACCACTTCTCCAAGACGCAGCTGCGCGCCAGGAATCAGACCTTCGCCGATCTGGCGGCCGACGCCCGGCTCATCGTCACGAGCAGCGCCGACGCTCTGGAGGACTTCGATCGATACTACCCGGGCGTACGAGACAGGCTCAGGGTGCTGCGTTTCCGCACGGTTCCGGACGAGGATTGGTTCGCAGGCGACGTCGAGGCGGTGCGGGACCTACACCATCTTCCGCCTCGCTACCTGGTTCTGCCCAATCAGTTCTGGGTGCACAAGAACCATCGTGCCGCCTTTGAGGCCATGCGGTTCTTGGGGGAGAGGCATCCGGATATCGTGCTGGTCTGCACGGGAAGGACCGAGGACTCCCGTCATCCCCGGCACGCGGCCGAGCTGCTCCGGTTCGTGAAGAGCAACGGGCTCCAGGAGAGGATTCGGATTCTTGGCCTGTTGCCCAGGGAAGAGCAGATCCAGGTGATTCGCGGGGCGAGCGCGGTCGTTCAGCCCTCGCTCTTCGAAGGATGGAGCACGGTCGTGGAGGATGCACGCGCGCTGGGCAAGCGGCTCTTCTTGTCCGACATCCCGGTCCACCGAGAGCAGGATCCTCCGGGCGCTGTCTACTTCGATCCCAGCGATCCGTCGGCGCTGGCGAAGGCGATCGCGGAGCGCTGGGATGAGTTGTCGGCTGCTCCGGACGGGGCTCAGGAAGAAGAGGCGCGGCAGCGGCAGCGCGGGCTCGTCGCCGACTACGCTCGGACCTTCCTCGAGATCGCTCGCGAGCTCCAATCCTTGTGGGGGCGGGGCGGCTCGAATGAGATGGATGGGACGCCGGAGCCCGGAACGCGGCAATGCTGACGGTCTTCTCCATCCCCAAGCCCTTCACCGGGCATAGCGCCGTGATTCAGACGAACGCGCTTCGAAGCTGGGCCGAGCTTCCCGGCTGCGAGATCTTGCTCTTCGGCGACGATGAAGGGGTGTCGGAAGCGGCGGCGGCGCACGGAGCACGCCACATCTCGGGCGTCGCGACAAGTGAAGCGGGCACACCTCGTCTCGATTGGGTCTTCGAGCGGGCGCAGGAGGCGGCGACGCACGAAACGCTCTGCTACGTGAACGCCGACATTGTTCTGATGGACGACCTTCTGCACGCACGCGAGTCGGTTCCATTCGCACGGTTCGTTCTGATCGGCAGGCGGTGGGACGTGCGGATCGAGGAGACGCTGGGTTTTGGCGAGGGCTGGCGGGAGGAACTGCACGAACGGGTTCGCATGGAGGGCACCCTTCAGGGCCCGGCCGCGATCGACTACTTCGCGTTCCCGCGCGGACTGTGGGCTGCGCTGCCCCCGTTCTTTGTGGGTAGGCCCGGGTGGGACAACTGGATGATCTTCAATGCCAGGGCCCGCAGGATACCGGTGATCGACGCCACCGATGCGGTGATGGTCGTGCACCAGGAGCACGGCTATGGGCATCATCCGGGTGGGAAGTCCGGCGTCTGGCAGGGAGAGGAAGCCCAGGCCAACCTCCGGGCGGCCGGGGGGCCGCGGAAGGTCATCCTCAGCATCGCGGACGCCACATGGATCTTAAAGGCCGGCGCGCCCGCTCCGGTCCGCAACTACCAGTGGTCGCATCTGCGACGCGCCATCCTGACGCAGTCCGTGCTCCACACCTGGCTGTTGCCGCTCTATCCGGTGAGCATGGGGCTGGTCTGGCTCAAGAAGGGTCTCTCCCGGGATCGGCCCACAGACTGCTGAGACGGCCCGGCGATCCCCGAGACGGCCGGGCGATTCCTCAGTCGGTCGGCCATTCTTCCTCCACGCCTGGACTTCGGCGCGTCATTTACACCCCCGATACCCTCTCGTATACTGACCACGCACATTCCACGACCAGGAAGGATGACCGTATGCACGCGCTCGTGACCGGCGGAGCCGGATTCATAGGCTCGCACTTGTGTGAGGCGCTTCTTGCCCGCGGCGATCGCGTGACGGCGCTGGACGATCTGTCCACGGGGTCGTTGGAGAACGTGTCCGGGGCGCAAGATGACGACAACTTCCAGCTCGTGGTGGGTTCCATTCTCGACGAGACGCTCGTCGACAAGCTGGTCGAGCGCGCCGATGTCGTCTACCACCTAGCCGCGGCGGTCGGTGTGAGTCTCATCGTGGAGCATCCGCTCGAGTCGATGAGGACGAACATCAAAGGCACCGAGATCGTCTTCGACATGGCCGGCCGGTATCGCAAGAAGACCTTGGTCACATCGACCTCGGAGATCTACGGCAAGAATGCGGAAGGCCCCTTGAAGGAGGAGGACGATCGGATTCTCGGCTCTCCGCTGAAGAGCCGGTGGAGCTACTCAACGGCCAAAGCGCTCGATGAGATCCTCGCCTACATCTACTTCAAAGAGAAGAGGCTGCCCACCGTCATCGTCAGGCTCTTCAACACGATAGGCCCCCGCCAGACCGGTCACTACGGCATGGTCGTGCCGCGATTCGTCGGTCAGGCGCTGGCTGGCGAGCCGATCACCGTCTACGGCACCGGAGCGCAGTCCCGCTGCTTCCTGTGCGTACACGACGCGGTGGAGGCCATGATAGGGTTGATGGAGACACCGGCGGCCGAGGGCGCCGTGGTCAACATCGGCTCCAGCAGCGAGATTACGATTGAGGCCCTCGCCCAGAGAGTCATCGAGATAGTCGGCAGCGACTCGCCGATCGAGCACATACCCTACGATCAGGCCTACGAAGAAGGCTTCGAGGACATGGAGCGACGCGTGCCGGATTGCACCCGTGCGCGGCGACTTGTCGGGTTTGAGCCGAAGTACGCTTTGGATGAGATCATCAAGATGATCCTGGAGTCACTGCAGGGTCGGTAGCGCCGATCGTGCGCAGTCGCTATCTGGGGCCTCGGTGGCGACGCGCATCAGACTCCGCCACTCGTTCGTATGCCTCGACCACTCCGTCGACCATTGCATCCAGCGTGAACATCTTCGTCACTCGCTCCCGGCCCGCAACCCCGTAGGAGCTCCTCAGCGACGGCGATTGGGCAAGCTCGATCAGCGCCCGAGCGAGATCCTCAGGGTCTTGTGGCCGCACGAGGAGCCCGGTCTTGCGATCGACCACGCATTCCCCAACGCCGTCAACGGCTGTACTCACCACTGGAAGTCCCGCGGCCATCGCTTCCAGCAACACGTAGGGGAGCCCCTCCCAACGCGACGAGAGCGCGAAGATGTCCGCGGCCACGTAAGTCGAGGCGATGCCGGTGCGGGGCGGAATCAGCCGCGCCGAGCACTCCAGGTCGAGGCGGGCGATCCGACCGCGGAGCTCATTCTCCAGCGGGCCGGATCCCACGATGACGAGCCGGGCGTCGGGCAGACGAGCCGACACCATCTTCCAGGCCTGAAGAAGTGTCGCGTGGTCCTTCTGAGGATGAGCTCGGCCTATCGACAGAACCACGATCGCCGCCTCATCGATTCCCAGCTCCGCTCGGAACGACCGCGCTTCCGGTGAGCCGATGCTCGCGTTCTCATCCCCGGGCGAGGCCGCCTGTGCGATTTGTGTCGCGTCAACCCCGTTGTAGACGACAACCGTTCGGTCGGCGTCTAGGATACCCAGGCGAGCGCCTTTGATGACGTCAGACCGGCAGACGGCGATGAACAGGGCGGTACGCCGCCGGAGCAGTCTCTCCAGCGAAGTGAACGCCGCGCGACGTAGAGGGCTGCCCGAGACATCGGCGTGGATTCCGTGCACGGTGTAGACGACGCGGCGACGAGAGCGGGAGTCGGCAAGCCGAGCAAAGAACGCGGCGCGGGACCCGTGGGCGTGCACGATGGAAGGATTGACGTCTTCGATCGTCCGGGACAGCTCGTGAATTCGTGATGGCGAAAGGCCGCCGGACAACTCGGCTGGGTAGACCCGGATTCCAAGCTCCTCGGCGAGCCCCGGCAGATCCCCGCCGGCAGGACAGGCCAGAGACACGCAGAGCCCCCGTTCGGGCAGGCGCCGGAGCAGATCGGCCACGTGCTTCTCCCCCCCGCCTGACGTCGCCGAGGAGGCGGCGACCAGAAGAACCGACGTCTGGACCGTGCCGCTCACTGAAGTAGGCCCCTGATGAGCTTGTCCAAGTCGGAGAGATGGGGACCGCACGCGTACTCTGCGACGACGCGGGGGTCCGGGCGCGGCAAGGCTCCGTCCTGCCACCGTCGGTAGAGGCGTCCAAGCGCCGCGCCAACCGCTTCCACGCTGTCGGGCGCCACGACCTCGCCCGCGCCGGCACGGCGCACCAAATCGGCGGCCTCTCCCTCGGGGACCAGCGCGAGGATGGCTCGGCCGGAGGCGAGATACTCGGGGAGCTTGCTCGTCAGGATCGCCGACGCCTCCGGTTCCGGTCCCAGCACGAGCAGAAGCACGTCAGCCTCTGCCATGGCGCGCGTGGCGGCGGCGTGTGAGAGGAAGCCGGCTTGATCCACGAGATCCTCCGTTCCGGTGGTCTCGATGGCGCGATCGGTCTGCGCGTCTTGCGGTCCGACCAATCTGACCCGGACGTCATGGGCGAATCGCGCGTCGCGCGCGGCCAGCGCGGCCACGGCCTCGAGGAAGACGTCCGGACTGATCGTAAGCTGAAACACTCCGACGTAGGAGATGACGAACCGCTTGCTGTCGCGCACGTGTCGATTGTGGAAGTCGGCCGGATCGAAGCAGTTGGGCAGAACACTGACGCGACCGGCGGCGTCGGGATTTCGCTGAAGCAGACCTCGTCGCATCGTCTCCGTGGCAATCGTCGCACGGTCAACGTGCTTGAGCAGGCGGCGCTCATAGCGTCGCGTGGAATAGGCGTTGAGCGGCGTGGCCGGCTTGAACGCATAGTAATCGACGATCGGATCCATCAGGTTGGCGATCCAGGGGATGTGAAGCCGGCGTTTCAGGCGGCGACCGATGATGTGCGCCGAATGGGGCGGTCCGGTCGTTACCACGACGTTGAAGGGTTTCTCGGCGTGCAGGTTGACACCGGCGCTGACGGCCCAGGGGACCCAGCCGACCTTTTCATCCGGCACGAAGAGCGCCTTCGCCAGCTTGACCAGCCAAGGGGGCGCAGAGGTGTAGCTGCGAGTGCCGGGGGTCGCCTGGCGAGGCCGCTTGGAGGCTCCTTTGGGACTGTGGTCCACAGCACTATCGGTCGCAAGCTCGTAACGTTGACTCTTCAAGCGCCTGAAGGCCTGCACGAGGCGCGTGGGCTCGAGAGAGTACGTGCGTGTCACGCTCACGCGGCCCGCGACCTCATCCAGCAAACCCTCATCGAGCAGCGCGGTCGGAGGGTCGGCGACGCTCAGCACCTCCACCTTCCAACCCCTATCGGCAAGCCCCGCCGCGAGCTTCGCGACCCACTGCGATTGCGTACCGCCCTTGGGGGGAAACTCGTAGGAGACAAGGAGAAGTCGGGGCGCATCGGCACGCGCGGAGGTGGCCGTGGCACGCGGGCATTTACACGTGGCGTCCTGCATATGGTAAGTATAGACTATCCGAAGCGGGTCGCGGGGAGAGCGAGAGGGAACCATGATGGATTTCACGGATAGGTCGGTACTGGTGACGGGGGCCGGCGGTTTCATCGGCCATCATCTATGCCAGGAACTCGTCAGGCGCGGAGCACGCGTACGAGCCTTCGTGCGCTACAACTCTCGTAACGATCGGGGCCTGCTCGAACTGGCTCCGCCCGACATCAAGGACGAGATCGAGTTCTACGCGGGTGACCTACGCGACGCGCATGCGGTCTCCCACGCGGTGCACGGCGCCGCCATCGTTTTCCATCTCGGGGCGATTGTGGGCATCCCCTATTCCTACCTGCATCCGATCGAAGTCGTCGAGACGAACGTCCTGGGCACGCTCAACGTGCTGATGGCGGCGCGGGAGCACGAATGCCCCAAGATCATCCACACGTCCACGAGCGAGGTCTACGGAACGGCCGTCGAGACGCCGATCGCCGAGAGCCACCCGCTGCAGGGCCAGTCGCCATACTCCGCTTCGAAGATCGGAGCGGACAAGCTCGCCGAGAGTTTCCAGCGCTCCTATGACTTGCCGGTCGCCACGATCCGGCCGTTCAACGCCTACGGGCCCGGACAGTCGGCGCGCGGCGTCATCCCGACGATCATCACCCAGGCGCTGACGGGAACGCGGGTCTTTCTCGGCTCCACGCACCCTACGCGCGATCTGACGTACGTGGACGACACCGTCGAGGGCTTCCTCGCCGTGGCCAGCGTCGACGAGGCCGTCGGACGTGTGACGAACATCGGCAGCGGCCACGAGATATCCATTGGCGACCTGGCGGCGAAGATCATCGACATCGTCGGCAGGGACGTTGAGATTCTGACCGATCCTGAGCGGGTTCGCCCGGCCAAGAGTGAGGTCGAGCAGCTCATCGCCGACGCGACCAAAGCGCAGAGCCTGCTGGGGTGGACTCCCAAAGTCACGCTCGACCAGGGCCTGAAGCGGACCGTCGACTGGATCGCTGAGAACCTCGAGCTGTACAAGTCGGTTATCTACAACGTGTAGCGTCCAAGCGTAGTCGGACGGTGTGGGCCGGCCGGCCATTGCCGCCGTCCCATTCGTCCAAGTGCCGCGGCATCTGCGGTGAAGTGCGTACTTGCGAGCTGAGGCTAGGCCAGGAGGCAACCAAGCATGAAGCATGAGCCCGTCGATCTTTCCGGCGTGAAGACGACACGTCTGGACGACCGGCGAAATCTGGTCGAAGCCGGGCAGTTCGGTGATACACCCGCGGCCGGCCAAAGCTTCGCGGAATGGTTCGAGTCTCTGCCCGACGTTCTTGCGGCGCGCAGCCTCCGTGCGCTGGTCGACGCGATCGTCACGGCACACGAGGATGAGCGCCAGGTCGTCTTCGCACTCGGCGCGCACGTGATCAAGTGCGGGCTCTCCCCGATCGTCATCGATCTGATGGAGCGCAACATAGTCACCTGCGTCGCGCTCAACGGAGCGGGAATGGTGCACGACGTTGAAGTCGCCCTGATAGGCGCCACCTCCGAGGACGTGGGCGAGGGCCTGATCGACGGAACCTTCGGCATGGCCGCCGAAACGGGGCAGCTGATCAACACCGCCGCCTGCGCGGCCAGCGAGATGGGGGCCGGCCTGGGCGCGACCGTCGGAGCGGAGCTGCTCGACGTGGGAGCGTCTCACGCGGATCTGTCGATCCTCGCCTCAGGCGTGCGGCTGGAGGTTCCCGTGACGGTGCACGTCGCGCTGGGGACCGATATCGTGCACATGCAGCCGACGATGGACGGATCAGCCACCGGCGCCGCCACCATGAACGACTTCAAGCTCTTGACCGCCGTCGTCGCCGACCTCGGAGACGGCGGGGTCTTCGTCAACGTCGGATCCGCCGTGCTTCTGCCGGAGGTCTTCCTCAAATGCCTCACCGTCGCACGCAACCTCGGCAATGAGGTTGAGCGGTTCACGACGGCCAACTTCGACTTCATCCAGCACTACCGGCCCGGCGCCAACGTGGTCTCTCGGCCGACGGCCGGGCCGGGCTCGCGCGGCTACGCCATCACGGGACACCATGAGATCATGGTGCCGCTGCTGGCGCAGGCGGTCGTCGAAGGCCTGCGACGCATGTAGCGCACGATGTGCTATCATCGCTGCTTGAGAGCCGAAACACCAGTCGCGGTCGAAAGGTAGCAGCAGTTGAAGGTCAAGGCTTTCAAGATCCTCGATACGTATCTGGGCGCCCCTATCTGCCTAGTCCTCGGACTCATCAAGAGACTGCGGAACACCCCCGAAGACACCGGCGAACCGAGGAGTATCCTCGTGGTGAAGCTGGTTGCCGTCGGGGACGTGGTGGCCACGCTGCCAGCCGTTCGCCTGCTGCGGCGGCGGTATCCGCAAGCCCGCCTGGCCATGCTCGTGACTCCTCGGGTGAGCGCCATAGTCGAAGGTGACCCGGACTTAGACGACATCTTCTACTACGACGTCCTGGGCGAACACGGCGGCGTGCGGGGCTTCTTGCACCTTCTCGACGAGCTTCGCGCGAGCGGCGTGTGGGACTGGGTGGTCGAGCTCGATCAGCGGTACAGAATCACATCTATCCTCGGGTATCTGCTGAAGCCGGCGCGCCACGTCGGCTTCGCCATCAGCGGCCAGGGAAGAAAGGGGCTCTTCGACGTCAGAGTCCGCTATCGCACCGAGTGTCACGAGGTTGACACCTTTGTCGACGTGGCCGCTGCGCTGGGGGCCAACCGGGAGGAAGTGGCCGTCGTGCCAATCGCCTACGGCGAGGCGGAGAAGCAGGCCGCCGAGCGGTTTCTCACCGAGCACGACATGGCCGCCGGCGATCTCATCGTACTGGTACATCCGGGCACGAGCGGAATCGCGACCGAGCGCCAGTGGCCAGCCGATCGATTCGCCGACGTCTGCGATTGGCTGGTGCATCGCTACGGCGCGAAGCTCATCTTCACCGGCGCACACGAGAACCTTCAGGTGATAGACGAGATCAGGACGAAGATGGCGACCGGTTCATCCGTCGCGGCGGGCAGGCTGTCGCTGAAGGAGTTCGCCGCTCTCGCCGAGATGGCTTCGCTCATGTTCTCCGTCGACACGGGCGCGCTGCACATCGCCGCCGCAATGGGCACGCCGGTGATCGGCCTGTTCGGTCCCTCCACTCCGGTGAAGTGGGGTCCCTATGGATCGCAGCACAGGGTCGTCTACAAGCAGGTGGAATGTAGTCCCTGCGTGAAGCCGTACCTCGGTCAACTGCCGCGCTGCGCCGATCCCCGGTGCATGGAACAGATCGGAGTCGAAGAGGTCAAGACGGTTCTGAGGGAGAAACTTGAGGAACTGCAGCCGGCCGGCGAAGGAGTTGAGGCGTGATGAGAATCGAGCCAGGCCTGGCGCGTCTGGCCGATGGGGCTCGCCTGCACGAGCAACTTGCGGAGCTGGCACCTCTGATTGCGCGCGCGGCGCAGATGTGCGTGGACGCCGTGCGAGCCGGAGGAAAGATCGTCTTCTTCGGCAACGGCGGAAGCGCATCCGACGCCCAGCATCTGGCCTGTGAGATGGTCGTGAAGTATCGGTTCGAGAGACCGTCCATACCGGCCGTGGCACTGACCGCGGACACGTCGATACTGACCGCCGCCAGCAACGACCTCGGCTTCGAGCAGGTCTTCGTCCGACAGATCCAGGCGCTCGCCCGGCGCGGGGACGTCGCCGTGGCCATCTCGACCAGCGGCGCCTCCCGCAACGTCCTGGCAGCTGTGGAGGCCGCGCGCAGGATCGGTTGCGGCGTTGTCGTCCTTACCGGCGAGGGCGGTCGCGGGTTGGCGGACTCCGCCGACGTGGGACTCGTCGTGCCGAGTCGCCGGACCGATCTCATACAGGAATGCCATATCACGCTGGGGCACGTGATCTGCCAGCTCGTCGAGAGCGAGCTCTACGGTGAGAAGCGTGCTTAGACGGGGTGTCTTCCTCGATCGAGACGGAGTGCTGAACGAGGACCATGGCTACATCGCTCGCCCTCAGGACGTGCACCTCATCGCCGGTGCGGGGAGAGCCCTCGCCCGGCTTCGCGCGGCCGGTTTCGCGGCGGTCGTGGTGACGAATCAGTCCGGCATCGCTCGGGGCATGTTCAGCGAAGCGGAACTGGCCGCCGTCAACGCCGAGCTCGTTGAGCAGGTCGCACGGGAGGGTGGAGCACTCGACGCCATTTACTACTGTCCCCATCTGGAAGGAGCCTCCGTTCGCTCCTACGACTGCGCCTGCGCATGCCGCAAACCATCGCCCGGCATGTTGAGCGCCGCGGCTTCGGACCTGGGTGTGAGTCTTGCCGATTCGTTCATGGTTGGCGATACTCTGAGTGACATCGAGGCAGGTAGGGCCGTCGGCTGTCGGACGATCGCCGTGGGCCCGAACGCGCGGGCAATGGCCGCGGACGCGTTCGCCGACGATCTGGGATCGGCTGCCGACATCATCTTGGGGTGGTCGAAGGATGCATAGGGGCACCATCGAGGCTATCGCGCGTGGCTTCGCCGGCAAACGCGTCGTTGTGCTCGGCGATGTCATGGTCGACGAGTTCTTGCGCGGTACCGTCGACAGGATCTCGCCGGAAGCGCCCGTTCCCGTACTCCAGTTCTGCGAGCACACGTTCGTGCTGGGCGGGGCGGCGAACGTGGCACACAACGTCGCCGCATTGGGCGGCACGCCCGCGCTCGTCGGCGTGGTAGGCGACGACGACGCTGGAATTCGGTTGGGCGAACAGCTCGCCGCCGCCGGTCTTGCCGCCGATGACGTGGTGAGCGTGGCCGGTCGCCGCACGACTCTGAAGACGCGAGTCTTGGCTCACACCCAGCACGTTGTTCGAATCGACCGCGAGGAACTGACTCCGGTATCGGGGCGAGTGGAGAAGGATCTCATCTCCAGAGCGCAGGCTCTGATCGCAGACGCAGACGCGCTGCTGGTCTCCGACTACAACAAGGGCACGGTGACGGGGACGGTGGCTCGAGAAGCGATCTCGGCGGCGAGGAAGGCACGGGTGCCGGTCGTCGCCGACACGAAGCATCACCGAGTCAAGGCGTTCTCGCGCGCGACGCTGATGACGCCCAACGTGCGCGAGGTGGAGGAGCTATCCCGAGTGAAGGTGACGAACGACGCCGACTTGGCGACGGCCGCGCGCGCCCTCATCGACGAGCTCGATCTTGAAGCACTGCTTGTGACGCGCGCCGAGGAGGGGATGTCGCTGTTCGGCCGCGACGGAGATCGGCTCGACGTCGGGGCCGTGGCGACGGAAGTACATGACATAACGGGAGCCGGCGACACGGTTGCGGCGGCCTTGACGCTGGCGCTGGCGGGAGGAGCGGATCTGGAGAGCGCTGCCCTCTTCGCCAACCTGGCGGCGGCGGTCGTAGTACGCAAGCTGGGCACGGCCACCGCATCGGTGGACGAAGTGGTCGTTCTTACGTCGGCCTCAGGGCGGGATTGCTGAGGGTGGGGCATCGGACGCGCAGGACTGCCAATGGGTAGGGTCGTCTCCGTCGACGAACTGGAGAAGGAGCTCGGGGCGGGCCCGCACGAGCGGGTCGTCTTCACCGACGGCTGCTTCGACCTGCTGCACGCCGGGCATCTTGCGACGCTTCGTCGCGCGGCCTCTCTCGGGGACACCCTTGTGGTCGGGCTCAACAGTGACTCATCCGTCGCGCGACTGAAGGGCTCGGACAGGCCCTTCATCGGGCAGAAAGACCGAGCAGAGCTGCTCGCCGCGCTGGATCCGGTCGATTACGTGGTGGTCTTCGACGAGCCGGACCCGGAGGCACTCATCGCCCGAATCAAGCCGCACGTACACGTCAAGGGCGGCGACTACACCCCTGATGAGCTGCCCGAGGCCGATCTCGTACGCTCCTACGGCGGAGAAGTCGTGATCGCCGAGGAGGTTCCCGGAATATCAACCACCGAGCTGATAGCCAAGATCAGGGGCGAGAGTTCCCGGTGAGCCATGTCTAAGACGCGTTGGCTGATACTGTCGGTGCTCATGGACGCGGCTCTCGTGAACCTGGGAATCATCGGCGCCTTCTACGTAAGGTTCGGCGGAACACTCCCGGCTTTCAACTTCCAAGCATACTCACGTCTGGCGGCCGTCATCACCGTCATACTCGTCGGCGCCTTGTACGTCTACGGCCTCTACGAAGTGCAGCGCACTTCAAATGCGTGGACGATCGTCTCTTCGATCTTCCAGGCGATGACCCTCGGCGTCATGCTCGTCGTCATCCTCACGTTCTTCGTCGGTTTCTTCAGCTTCCCGCGTTCCGTCTTCGCGCTGGCGTGGATCATGTTGATCGTCCTGCTGTCAGGCTGGCGCGTGGCGGCCGCTCGACTGCTCAAGATCAAGTGGCCGGTTCAGAAGGTGCTGATCGTCGGTACCGGCGCCATTGCGCAGCAGCTGCTCGAGGAGCTGCGCAGGCGCTCGCAGTGGGGCTACGAGGTGATCGGTCTGGCGGCCGGCGGGGAGCGGGAGACGGGGGAGTTGGCCGCTCCGGTGCTCGGAAGCGTCCGTGACACTGCCCGAATCGTGCGGCAATACGAGGTCGACCGCGTCATAGTCACGTCGCCGACGAATCACAGGGAGATACTCGAGGAGCTCGCGCGCAGCGACGAGGTGGGCGTCCAAGTTGAGGTCGTCCCCGAGCTCTACGAGATATTCATGGGCACGGTGGACAATCTAGTCAGCGACATCCCACTGATGGAGCTGACGCGAAAACCGACACCCGACTGGGTGACGGCCGCGAAGCGCTTCATCGACATTGCGCTTGCCCTCGCGCTGTTGGTGCTGACGTTGCCCGCCATGGCCGTCGTCGCCGTGGCTGTCAAGCTGACGTCGCCGGGGCCCGTCTTCTATCGGCAGGAACGCGTCGGCAAGGACGAGCGGAATATCACGATAACGAAGTTCCGGACGATGGTGGCGGGCGCCGAGAAGATGACCGGTCCGGTGCTGGCGAGCGCCCGGGACGAGCGCGTTACGCCGGTGGGCGCCTTCCTAAGGCGATACCGGCTCGATGAGTTGCCACAGCTGACGAGTATCCTCAAGGGCGAGATGAGCTTCGTGGGTCCCAGGCCGGAGCGCGCCTTCTTCGTCGAGCAATTCAAGGAGTCTATCCCGGGGTATCGGGAGCGATTCCGGGTCAAACCTGGTGTCACGGGCTTGGCGCAAGTGAGCGGTTCCTATGCCACCACTGCCGAGAATAAGCTAAAATACGACCTGATCTACATGTACCATCAGTCGCTTCTGATGGATTTGAAGATCCTCCTGGAGACGGTGAGAGTCGTCCTCACGGGGCGAGGGGCCCAGTAGCTTCCGCACACCGCACTCTCCGTAGCAGCCGAAAGGACGCACTTGGGAAAGAAGTCATCGAAGAAGAAGGCCCCGGTCAAGAAGGCGCAGGCCGCAAAGGAAGCCGCAGACAAGAAACCCCCTAAGAAGTCGCCGCCGAAGTCGGTCAAACCGGTTCGAGCGGGCGGTCAGAAGAAGCCTCAGAGGCCGGCCGCCAACGGCGTAGTCTCCGAGGGCACCCTGCGAATCCTCGATCAGATAACCTATCTGACACTGCACGCGGTCGTGATCCTCGTTCCGCTGGCGTTCGGGCAGTACACGTTCGACCAGTTCGACATGCCCAAGGTAGTGACGCTGCGCTTTCTCACTCTGCTGATGATGGCGACGTGGTCGGCGAGGTTCCTCCTGTCGCGCAAGACCGAAATCCGGCGCACGCCCATGGACTGGTTCATCCTCGTCTTTCTCGTGTGGGTGACGCTCTCGACCATCTTCTCGGTGCATCTTCCGACTGCGCTGCTTGGCAAGTATCGCCGATACGAGGGCTACATCTCGCTCGTCAACTACGCGGTCGTCTTCTTCATCGCTGTTCAGACGTTGCGGAGCTACGGACGTCTAAGAGCTCTGGCCAAGTCGATGGTTATCTTCGGCGGTGTGATCGGCGTCTACGGGATCGGCCAGTATCTTGGCTATGACGTCCTGCAATGGGGCCAGCTGCCATTCGATCAGTTCCGGGCCTTCGCCGCCTACGGCAACCCCGACCTGCTCGTTGGATACTTTGCCGTGCTGGTGCCGATTGGAATCGGGCTCCTCATGACCACCGACGACAGCTACGAGGCCGCGGCCTATGCTCTCTGTACGGGGTTGATCTTCGCCGGGCTTCTGGTGACGTTCAGCCGAAGCGCGTGGGTTGGGCTCTTCGTGGCTCTGCCTTACATGGCCGTCGTTCTGTGGCGCCAAGGCATGTTCGAGAAGCGGAAGACTCGCGTCATCGCGATTGCCGCGTGCATGGGGCTCATCCTGGTCGGTCTCGTCGGCTACTCACTGCGATCGTCCAACAGCATTACCAACATCGCCGCGCGCTTTTCGTCCATCTTCAATCCTCGGGAAGGCAGCGCCGGCACCAGATGGGAGATCTGGAAGAGCGCGGCCGAGGCGACCAAGGAGAAACCGATACTCGGCTTCGGACCGGACACGTTTCGGTTGATATTTCCGAAGTACAAGACGGTCAGATACGTGCAGATGGCCGGCTATCGTTCGGTGGCCGACAACGCGCACAGCTACCCCTTCCAGCTGGCGCCGGCGATC
>DYIV01000055.1 GCA_020723435.1 Slackia heliotrinireducens
AACAGCGCAAAGGTACTGCTAGACGCTAGCGCCCTCGGAAGGAATCGAACCTTCGACACCAGGTTTAGGAAACCTGTGCTCTATCCCCTGAGCTACGAGGGCCCTCTCGAAATCCCAGCGATTATACCACTGCGAGCGTCGCCCCCGTCTTCCGTCTCCGCAAGGCCGCCCCCCTGCCATCTACGACATCCTTCACAGACGAGCAGCGTCCCAGGTAGAACGCTTACTTCGACGACAATTCCCCAGGTAGAGGGTGCCCACGCAGAGTGGCCTCACGGCTCGCATAGCCTGCTTATAACTCTTTGCGGGCGACAGTCGATGGACTAGGTGAACGTGGCCGAGGAGCAACAGGGGTGAGTCGGATGAAGCGGCACCAGGGGTTCAAGAGACTACTCGCAGTACTCGTATTCACACTCGTTTCGCTGGCGATCACCACGGGCGTTGCATTGGCTTCATACGGTGAAGCGCCGCCGCTTACGACGGCCGATTTCACGGCCGCCAACGGCGGGCCGGCGGCGGCGGAGCAACCGGCCGCCACGCCCAATCCTCTCGAGAACGTGCAGCGCGTCAAGATCACGTCGAAGTCGATCGTCGTGACCTTCGATGCGCCGGGACGCAAGGGCAAGAAGCGCAACATGGTCATCGACTATTCCGAGCTCGTCCCCGGTGCCGGCACGACGCAGCAGGCTGGCGCGGCCGGTGCGGCGACCAGCGGGCGCAATCCTCTCGTCTACCTGATCGGCGGGCTCGTCGGACTGAATCTGCTGGGCAGGGTGCGCCGCACGGTTCGCAGAGTAGTGAGATAGCCCAGGCACGCATCGGGGGCCTTGTCATCACAGCCCACACTTTCCCTACAGGCTCCGGTGCCTGCCCCGGCCCACTGGCCGGTCCCAATGGGGCCGGCCAGTTCAATTGGAAAAAGATGCCTCAACACGGCTCGCCCATTGGTCGATAGAAGAAGTAGAAACCACCGTATGCGAGCCGAACACCGGCTCACTCGCTCGTCCGGACGGGAGCATCCATGCACGGAAAGAGAGTGACGGCACCTCTTCTGTTGGCAACGATTGTCGCTACGATGGTGTGGGTTCTGCCGGCATCTGCCGGGGCCGCAACGCCCGAGCGGGGCAGCAAGACCAAAGAAGTCGTCACCCGCCGGGAGGAAGGCGGACTTGCCGATGCGATCGGCCTAGTTCAGAAAGTCACAGTGGCACAGGACCGCACCGTCATCACCTACCGGGCCGCGGGCGAGAAGCGCCCGCGGCACCTGGTTATCGACTACGGCGAGGTTGCTTCCGCGATGGCGACGTCACCCGGTGGATCGGGTCTGTACTGGGCAACCATAGCGCTTGCCTGCACGGGATTGGCGATGCGGTTGATCAGGTTGAACCAAGCATGTGTGCCGGAGCTGGCACAGCAGCGTATACCGCCTGCGGATAGATAGTTCAACGGCTAAGCGAGGGCTGCTGTCCGACAGGTTGCAGGGAGGTCCGCAACACCATCAGCGCGCTGGTGGTGTTGCGGCTTTCTACGGTCCCGATCCGTCGCCGACAACGATCTGAACGGTCGAGCCCTTCTCGATCTTCGTTCCCGCGCCGGGAGTCTGTGACAGGACCGTCGTGGACGGGTCCGGCTGAGTCTCCACCACCACGACCAAGCCAAGACCCTCGAGGATGCTGCGGGCCTCCGCTTCGGTCTTTGTCTTGACGTTGGGCATCGTCACCATGGACGGGCCTGAGCTGACCACGACGGTGACGGTCGAGTTGATCGGGACGGTGTTGTTGGCAACAGGATCCTGAGACAGAACGATACCGGCCGACTCCTCGGTGCTGGTCTCGTACTTGACCTTGATCTTCAGCCCGGCATCTCCGAGAGTGCTGCGGGCCTTCGAAAGCGAGCTGCCCACAACGTTGGGAACGGTCACGTCTTGGACGCCCTTGCTGACGACCAAGTCGACCGCCTCGCCTTTCGGCAGCTTCTCCCCGGCCTGCGGCTCCTGCCGCAAGACGGCGTCGGCGGGTGCGTCGCTGCTGTATTCATAAGTCACGTTGCCGACGACCAGTCCCGCCTCCTCCAGTTGGGCTCTGGCGTCCTCGAGGGTGAGCGTCGACACGTCGGGCACAACGATCAGCTGAGGTCCCTTGCTGACGACGACCTGTACCATCGAGTCCTTCTTCGCGGTCGAGCCGCCCTCGGGGTTCTGGCTGATGACGCGTCCCTTCTCAACGTCGTTGTTGAAAGCCGTGGTCGCGGTCATCTTCAGGTCCTTCTGGCTCAGAATGTCGCGCGCATCCGCCTCCGTGCGCCCAACTACGTTCGGGACCTCGACGGTCTGCGGTACAAGCAGGGCCGTGATGCCCCACAACGCGACTCGGCGAGGATCGCCAGACCGATGGCGAGCGCCACCCACGGCCAGACCTTCTTCTTCTTTGGCGGCGGCGCGGCGCCGGTCGCCGGCCGGGGTACCACCGGCGCGGTCACGGGAAGCACGGTCGTGGCACCTGCCGCGGCGTAGTCGGGCTCGCCTCCTTGGGCCACGCGTAGGATGTCCTCGCGCATCTCCTCGGCGGAGCCGTATCGCTCCTCGGGCCGCTTCGCCATCGCCTTGAGGATGATGGCCTGCAGCGCCTCGGGGATCTGAGGGTTTATCTGCCTGGGCGGGACCGGAGGTTCGTTGACCTGCTTTACGGCGACCGCGACAGGGTTCTCTCCCGTGAAAGGCGGATCGCCGGTGAGCATTTCATACATGACGCAGCCGAGCGAATAGATGTCGCTGGCCGGCCCGACGGCGCGCCCTTGAGCCTGTTCGGGCGAGATGTAGCCGGCCGTTCCGAGGACGGAGCCCGTTTGGGTCATGGTCGAAGCGCCCCTGCGCGCGATGCCGAAGTCGGTCACCTTCACCTCGTTGTCGCGCGTGAGCACGATATTGTGCGGCTTCACATCGCGGTGGATGACGTCATGGCGGTGAGCGAAATCGAGAGCAGCCGCTACTTTCGCCGAGAGCTCCATCGTCTTGGCCGCCGACAGCGGGCCTTGGGCGTCGATGACCTCCTTGAGGTCCTTACCCTCGATGTATTCCATGACGATGTAGTAGGTTCCGGCCTGCTCGCCCCAGTCATATATGTTGACGATGTTGGGATGGCTGAGATTGGCGGCCGACTGTGCCTCCTGCCTAAAGCGCGCGACGAAGTCGGCGTCACCGGCGTACTGAGGATGGAGCACTTTGATCGCAACCGTGCGGCCGAGCACGCCGTCGGCGGCCTTGTAGACCTCGGCCATGCCGCCGCCACCGATCTTGTCGGTGATGCGGTATCTCTGCGCGAAAACCTCTTCAGTCATCGGGCTATCCTCCGTGGGGTCCGCATCGTCATGAGGGACCTCATATTCTTCTGCGTTGGAACCGCGCGACCCTGCCCTACGGTGCGCCGGAGCCGTCTCCGACGAGCAATCTCACCGTGGAGCCCTTCCTCACGACGCTGCCGGCCGCCGGCACTTGCTTGACGACCTTCGTCGACGGGTCCGGGACCTCTTCGATCTGCACGACCAATCCGAGCGCCTCGAGCTTGGCTCGCGCGTTCTCCGGCTTGTTTCCGACGACGCCCGGCACGGTTACGCGGGCGGGGCCGGAGCTGACGGTGATCGTCACCGTCGTGTTGACCGGGACGCGGTTCTGGGCGAGCGGCTGCTGAGACATCACCATGCCGGCGTCGACCTGCGTGCTGGCCGCCTTGACGACCTTGGCGTAGAGGCCGGCGCCGGTGAGCGCCTCGCGTGCCGCGGCCTGGGTCTTCCCTACAACGTTGGGCACGCTCGTCGTGCGAGTGCCCTTGCTCACGAACAGATCGACCGCTTCGCCCGCGGGCAACTCCTCGCCCGCCTTGGGATCTTGACGGATGACAACGTCTTCCTCGACGGATGCGTCGTAGCGCTCGATCACGTCGCCGACCTTGAGGCCGGCCTTCTCAAGCGCGGCGATGGCGCCGCGCCGCGTCATCTCTACGACGTCGGGGACCTTCACGATGTCGGTCCCTTTGCTGATGACCAGGTTGACGGTCGTACCCGTGCGCACGGTCGTGCCGGCCTTCGGATCCTGGCTGACGACCGAGCCGGCCGGCGCCGTCGCGTCGAACGCCTGTGTCTCGGCGACCCTGAGGCCCTTGTCGACGAGCAGCTCACGGGCGGCCGCCGCCGGCGCACCTACGACGTTCGGCACGACTACGTCTTTGGCAACGACGTACGTCAACACTGCCCACAACCCGACCCCGGCGACTATCGCCGCCGCGACGAGCAGCGCAACCCACATCCACACCGGCTTCTTCTTCGAACCTGTCTGCTTGGCCATCGGATCCTCCTGTCGGCTACCTGAGCGCGGCCTCCATCACGTCGCGCGCGAGCGGTCCGGCGTCGCGGCCGCCGACGCCACCGTGCTCCACGATGACCGCCACGACAACTCTCGGTTGCTCGGCCGGCGCGAATCCCACGAACCAGGCGTGGGTCCGTTTCTTGTCGCTCGGCTCGGCTGTACCCGTCTTTCCAGCGACCGTCACGCCGTCGATCTGCGCTCGGCGACCGGTGCCGTCTTCGACGACCTCGACCATCAACTCCTTCATCTTCGTGGCGGTCGCGGCGTTGATCGGTCTCTGCCACGCTCGCGGAGAGGCTTTTCGCACGACGGTTCCGCGGTAATCGCGGATCTCGTCGACGAGGTAGGGCTCGTTGATGGTCCCGCCGTTGGCGACGGCCGCGACGACCAGCGCCATCTGTAGCGGCGTGGCCAAGGTCCTGCTCTGACCGACGGCCGTCCACGCCAGGTCGAGCTTGTCCTCGGGGCGTTCGATGCGGCTGGCGTAGGTCGGCACGTCAAATGGGACCCAGCGGTTGAAGCCGAAATCCTGTGCGCCGCCGACGAGCTTCTCGTCCCCCAACTCCAAGCCGACCTGGGCGAAGATCGTGTTGCACGAGACGGCAAAGGCACGGGAGAAGGGCATCGTCCCGAACTCCTCATCCTCGAAGTTCGTCACCTTTCCGCCGTATACACGCAGCACGGAGGGTCCTTCGTAGACCTTGTCCAAAGCCGTCGTCCCGTTGGCCAGCGCCGTCGCGGCCGTGACGATCTTGAACGTCGAGCCCGGCGGGTAGAGTCCCTGAGTCGCGCGGTTGAGCAGCGGCGAGGACTTGTCGCGGGACAGCGTCCGGAATCGCTTCTCGATCTGCGACGGGTTGTAGCGCGGGTAGGAGACGAGCGCGCGTACCGCGCCGGTGGTCGGATCGAGCGCCACGATTGCGCCCCGGCGATCGCCGAGCGCCCTGATCGCCGCGCGCTGCAGAGGCACGTCCAGGGTGAGTACGAGATCGTTGCCGGGAGGACGCGTCCCCATCAAGTCGTTCAAGGCGTCGCGAGCGGTCGCGTAGGTGTGCTTGGCGGTCAGTTGATTCTGGTAGCTCGCCTCCAAGCCGGTCCGTCCATACTTGATGCTGTAGAAGCCGGTGACCTGGCCGGTTGTCGCTCCCAAGGGATAGCGGCGTGCGTAGTAGCGACCCGTCTTCACGCTCTGGGCGAGGATCCTGCCGTCGGCGGAGATGATCGAACCGCGCTTGCTCGCCAGCTCCCGCTCGATGTTGCGCGTGTTCCTCTCGTGACCGACGATCCAGTCGGCCCTGATCACCTGCAGATAGGCCAGGTTCGCCGCGAGCGCCACGAAACAGAGGGCGAACAGGACTGCTACTCGCCTGATGGCTCGGTTCATGCCTGCCTCCTGACCAGGTCGGAGACGCGCAGAACCAGCCCGAGCAGGATAAAGTTGGACAGGATGGAGCTGCCACCGTAGCTGATGAACGGCAGCGTGATCCCGGTCAAGGGAATCAGCTTGGTGACGCCGCCGATGATGACGAAGGCTTGTAGGCCGAAGACACCGACCAGGCCCACCATCAGCAGCGCGCCGAACTCATCATTGCAGGCCGATGCGATGCGCAGCCCGCGCAGCGTAAAGAGCAGGTAGGCAAGGATGAGGGCGGTCGCCCCGACCAGACCGGTCTCCTCGCTGATCGCCGAGAAGATGAAGTCGGTGGCCACCGCTGGGATTCTCGAGGGCGACCCCAACCCGAACCCGCTGCCGGCCAGCCCGCCGCTTGCGATGCCGAACAGCGACTGCGTGATCTGATAGCCCCTGTCGGCCTGGTCGAGCCACGGGTCGATCCAGATGTCGATACGCGTCTGGACGTGGCCGAAGATGCGGTAGGCGATGTATGCGCCCGCCGCAAAGAGCAGCAGGCCGATGGCGACGTAGGCGCCCCTTTCGGTGGCCACGTAGAGCATGATTAGGAAGATTCCAAAGAAGAGCAGGCTGCTGCCCAAGTCCTTTTCGCCGACCAAGACCAGCAGCGATATCGCCCACATAAGAACGAGCGGGCCGAAGTGGCGCGCCTCGGGAAGCCACACCCCGAGCACGCGGCGCGTGGAGATGGCGAGCAGCTCGCGCTTCTCGGCCAGGTACGCCGCCAGGAAGATGACGATGAGAAGTTTGGCGATCTCCGACGGCTGGAAGGAGAACGTACCGAAGCGAATCCACAGTCGGGCGCCGTTGATCTCGCTGCCGACGCCCGGAATGATCGGCACAAGCAGCAGCGCGACACCGGCCAGCGCCGTCAGGTACTTGTACTGTGTGAGCTGCGCGTAGTTGCGAAAGGCGATCAAGACGACGGCCATCGCGACGCCTCCGAGCACCACCCAGACCCACTGTGAGAGCACGAGCTCTGAGTCGAGGCGGTAGATCATGGTGATGCCGACGACGGTCAGTAGCGCCGCGATCGGCAGCAGGAACGGGTCGGCGTCGGGCGCCACTATGCGCACGATGATGTGGAGCACCGCGAACATGACGAGCACGGTGATGACGAGTGTGAGGCTTGCGGCGGTAAGGTCCGGCGTGCGCGACAGCTGGACGAGCGCCAACGCGAGCAGGCCCGCCATCGACACGAAGAGCAGGAGTCCGAATTCCCGGTTGCGTCTCGGTAGCGCGAAGAATGTTCTCATGGCGATCGGCGCCGGCCCATCCTAGATCGTCTGCTCGGTCGCGGTTGGCTCAGTCGACGGCCCGGTGGGCGGATGCCCCGGCGGCAGCGGTTTGGTCTCGGGTATCTCCACTTGCTCCAGCCGGGAGGCCGTCTCCCTCACCTCGGTGAGATCGCCGACGATCTCGTTGTCGACGACCTGCTGCCTGGCGCGCGGCGTGAGCGCGTGAAGGACCAAGCTCGTCTGCTCGTACTCCTGTGAGTACCGCAGCCCCATGAACGAGCCGGGCACGCCGCGGAAGATGGTGACCTGATCCCCGTCGGCGACGCCGACGTAGTAGGTATTGGCGACAACCTGGTAGACCCCGACCGCGCCCAGCAGGGCGAGCAGCGCCACCGGCAGCAGGATCAGCGCGAGGGTGCGACCGCACCCGCCCTTTCGCGTCTTGCGGGGCTTCGACCCGATCGGCTGGCGGGCGGCGAACGGTTCATCGTCGGAGAAGTCGAGAAGGACCACGCTGATGTTGTCCGCGCCACCGGCGCGATTCGCGGCGTCGACGAGCTTGGCGCAGATCTCATCGGCGGCCTCCGGTCCCGCCAAGATCCTGGCGATGCCCTCGTCTGGCACCATCGTCGTGAGCCCGTCCGTCGTCAAGAGCACCTTGTCGCCGGGACGAAGCTTGTGCGTGCCCACGTCGGCGGTGATGTCTTCGGAGGTGCCGAGCGCCTTGGTCAGCACGTTGCGGTTGGGGTGGGCGAAGGCCTCTTCCTGTGACAGCTTTCCGCTCCTGTAGAGCTCGCCGACGAGCGAGTGATCCTCGGTCAGCTGGGTCAGATTGCCGTCGCGTAGCAGGTAGGCGCGGCTGTCGCCGACGTGGCCGATCGTCAGCACGTCGCCGCCCAGCATCGCGGCGGTCAGCGTCGTGCCCATGCCCGAAGGGCCGGAACCGGTATGCGCGCTCTGGTATATCTCCTCATTGGCGGAGACGATGGCTCCCGCCAGCAGGCGCGCGGCGTTCGCCTCGCCCGGGGCCGCGCCCACCGCGTCGGAGAGCATTCGAATCGCCGTCGCGCTGGCGATTTCTCCGCCGCGGTGACCGCCCATCCCGTCGGCGACCGCGAAGAGGCGCTCGTTGGCATAGAGCACGTCCTCGTTCTTATCGCGGACCTTGCCGACGTGCGTGCGGCTGCAATAGCGCACTTACTACTCCTCCTCGTAGACGAGAGTCGCCTTGCCGATCGTGATCGTGACGCCGTCGTGTAGCGGCACCAGCTCGCTCACTCGCCTGCCCTCGACGAACGTCCCGTTGGTGCTCTCCAGGTCCTGCAGCACGAAGCCGTCACCGGTTGCCAGTATCTTAGCGTGGTGTTGTGAGGCAAACGTGTCGTCTATGACGAGGTCGTTGTCGGGCGCTCGCCCGATGGTGAAGTTGTCGAGCAGCCGGTACGTATTCTTCTCGCCGGCGGCGGGGCGAACGACGAGCAGCGCGCGCGCCCGTCCTCTCCGCTCGTCTGAGCCCTGGCTCGTGGACGGGATGTCGCGCAACGTTCCCATCACCACAAAGATGAGGAACAGATAGAGTAGAGCGAGGAAGACGATCTTGAGCACGAACAACACGAGGTTAAACATGCCGGCCGTCCCTGAAGATGAGGTTGACCGTCCCGAGCGTAATGCGGTCGCCGTCGGCCAGCACACGACGGTCGACCGGCTCGTCATTGACGAGAGTGCCGTTGGTCGAGCCCAGATCGACTATTTCGTAGCCTTCGGCCGTGCGCACGATTTCGGCGTGGCGCCGGCTGACGTTGGAGTCGGCAAGCGTCAGGTCGCTGGCGGCCAGCCTCCCGATCATCACGCGCTCCGCCGCGATCTCGAACGGGCCGCCGCCGGATTCCATCTCGAGCCTCGGCGCGGCCGGCGGCTTCGTCGCGGATATCTGCCGCTTCAGCTCCTCGACCATCTCGGGCGCTATGACCTGCGTGCCTCCCCCGACCGAGGGTTCGGGCTCCGCGGCGAGCGCGCTCTCGACCTTGAGCTGTCCCAACGTGAGGCCTGCCTTGGCGGTCAGCTTGATGTCCGGGCGCTGCAGCAGCGCGTAGTGTTCCTTCGAAGCGTGCGCCACGAGGAAGTCGGCAAGCTCGCGAACGAAGGCCGGCTCATAGGGCTTGATCCGATCGTAGTCTCGCTTGGAGAGGAGCACCACGAATTCCGTGGGCGCGTAGACGTTGGCGACGCCGATGGTGCGGTTGGCGTCCATCTCGCGCGCCAGCCGCTTGGCGACCTCCACCGGGTGGACACCGGACTTGAACCGCCGGGCGAAGAACCCTTCCAGGGCAGATTCGATTCTGTTCTCGAAATCCTTAAGGAGGCTCACTTACCTACCTGGGCGCCCCTTCTTCCTGGCATGCCGGTATGGGAACGTCGCCAGCACAACGAGCATGATTATAAGAGAAAAGGCCAGGCTTTGCATGACAGGACCACTGAGATTGCCCGTCGCGGGAATCGTATTGAAGATGGCGAGATAGAAGATGGCCAGGAGCGCGAGACCGCCGATCGTCACCGCGGCGTCGAGCCAGATTCGTCTGAGCCTTGCCACCGCTGAGACGCCCGCCGCCACGCTCGCCCACAAGAGCGGCTGCAGGACCAGCAAGGGGTTGAGGACGAAGGCCGCGGAGAGCCTCAAGAGGCTTGCCGGATCCGTGACCGTCACCTTCTGCACCGTGACGCCGAGCAGGATGAGATCGCCTGTGGTGAGGATGGCATAGAGCTCGAGGAAGAACGCGCCCAGACCTGCCACCAGCGCCGCCACTCCGGGCGTGAGGCCGTACCCGACAATCACCGGGAAGAGCAGTCCAAGCTTCATCCCGGCGGCGAGCGGCGACGAGAACGGCAGCAGCGACTCGAAGGGTCTGAATCGCGCGACGAGCAGCCAGTAGCCGATCATGATGACCGAGACGACGATGCCCGCCGTCGGCGAGACGGCGAACGATCTGACGCTGGCGAAGGTGAAAGCGACGGCGATGCCGATGGTCGGGGTCAACAGCGTTGTGACCAACACGATTGCCGCCGCCGCCCACTCCAAACTCAGCGATGCCAGCCCGGTGCCGACGACCAGATAGGCCAGCGTGGCGGCTACGACGGTGGCCGCGATGACGCGCCGGATGAGCTCAGTGCGGTCGTGTGTCCATTCCCACAGCCATCCGCGCGCGTCGTCGAAGGAGCGCGTCGCCCGCCCGCCCGTCGGTTCCTCCTCATAGAGCCGCCGCGCGAAGGTCTTCAGCACCTTGCTCGGCGAGACGTCGGCGGGCAGCGCCTTCTCCAGCCGATACCTGAAATCGATGACGCCCTCGTAGCGGTCGTAGGAATCCTTCTCGAGCGCCTTGAGTATGGCCTCATCCAGCCGTCGCGGTATCTTGGAGTTGAGACTGCTCGGGGCGGCCGGAATCGTGTTGGTGATCTGAAACATGGCCGCCGCCGGCGTGGACGCGTCGAACGGGCTGACGCCGGTCAGCATCTCATAGACGATGATTGCCAGGGAGAACTCGTCGGAGCGATCGTCGACGGTGCCGCCGGTCAAGATCTCCGGTGAGGCGTACCAGACGGTTCCGATGACGTCCTCTTTGTTCATTGGGCGACCGCGCAGGCGCGCGATGCCGAAGTCCATCACCTTGAGGCGGCCGTCGGCGAGCAACATCACGTTCTCGGGCTTGACGTCGCGGTGAATCACGTCGTTGAGGTGCGCGTTCACCAGCGCCTGGCACATTTCGATCCCGATAGACAGGGCTACCTCGTAGGGCAGCTGCCCGATCTCGTCGAGCACGTCGGCGAGGGTCAGACCTTCGAGGTACTCCATGATCAAGTAGTAGGCTTCCGGCGTCTCCTCGAACTCATAGACCGTGACGATGTTGGGATGATTGAGCAGCGCCACCGTGCGGGCCTCGCGAATCGCGCGCTGGGCCGTCTTGGCGCCGGTCGGGACCTCTTTGATCGCGACCGTGCGCTCCATGCGCGTGTCGAAGGCTTTGTAGACCTTGCCGAAGCCTCCCTCGCCGATCAGCTCTTCGATTTCGTAACGGCCGAGGAGGAGGTCGTCGGGGGAGGCGTCATCAGAGTTCATGCAGCTAGGGTTCGGCGGTCGCCGATGCTTGTCCTGCGTGCGTGCGGTTGCCGCCACGTCTCGTGCAGAGGGTCCTACACGTAGCGCGCGGTTGCGCGTAACCCCGCTTGGTTGGGTACAACCAACAGGTACGCGCCCGCCCCAGCGGGTATTAGGTGAGCGATAGCTGCCGCGCTCGGACACGGGGGGATCATCTGTGGCCAAGAACTTGGAAGTTCCATCGAAGGCGCTAAGGAAGGAATGCGATCCGGCGACTCTCCGCTTCAAGACGACCAACGACCTCGTCCCCATGCCCGGGACGATCGGCCAGGATCGGGCCGAGAAGGCGCTCGACTTCGGCCTCAACTTCAAAGTCGACGGTTTCAACCTCTACGCCGCCGGCCCGGTCGGCGTGGGACGCGCCAAGACGATCATGCGCCACATCGAAAAGGTTGCCGCGCAGGAGGAGGCGCCCTGCGACTGGTGCTACGTCTACAACTTCGAGGATCCCCGCCGGCCAAACGCCATCAAGATGCCGCCCGGACGCGGGAATCACTTCTCCAAGGACATGGAGGAGCTCATCAGCGACGCCCGCCGCGACCTGCCAAAGGTCTTCGAAAGCGAGGAGTACGAGAAGCGCCGCGGCGCAATCGTCGCCGAGCTGGAGAAGAAGCGGGAGAGCCTAATCGCCGAGGCGCAGGAGAGGGCGGAGAAGCTCGGTTTCTCCGTGCGAATGACGCTTGGTGGCCTCGTGACGGTCCCGCTAATCGACGGCAAGCCGATGGAGACAGAGCAGTTCGAGGCGCTTCCCGAGCAGCAGCGGCGCACCATCAGATCCAAGGGAGAAGCGATCCAGACCGAGATCCATCAGATCATGCACAAGGTCCGCGAGCTCGAGAAGGAGGCGCGAGAGCGCATCGGCGACCTGGACAAGGAGGTGTCGCTGCTTGCCGTCGGCCACCTGCTCGACGGTCTCAAGGAGAAGTACGCCGACTGCGAGCAGGTGCTCGCCTACCTCGACGCCGTGGAGGCCGACATCATCAACAATCTCGACGACTTCAAGACGCAGGAGCAGCAGGAGGTGCCGCCGCTCCTACGCGGGCTGCAACAGGCACAGGCCGCGTCGCTGAGCCGCTACAGCGTCAACGTCTTCGTCGACAACTCCGACCTGAAGGGCGCGCCGGTCGTAGTCGAGCGAAATCCCAACTACTACAATCTCTTCGGCCGCATCGAGTATGAGTCGGTCTTCGGCGGCATGACCACCGACTTTCGCAACATCAAGGCAGGCGCCATCCATCGGGCCAACGGGGGTTATCTGATAATCGAGGCGCTGGAGGCGCTGATCAGCCCCCTGGTCTGGGAGACCCTCAAGCGCACGCTCAAGAGCCGCGAAGTGAAGATAGAAAACATCGGGCAGCAGCTCATGCTCTTTCCGGCCGTGACGCTGGAGGCCGCTCCCATCCCGCTCGACGTCAAGGTCATCATGATCGGCAACAGACTGATACACAGCCTGCTCTTCGAGTACGACGAGGACTTCCAGAAGCTGTTCAAAGTGAAAGCCGACTTCCACTTGGAGATGGATCGCAACGCCAAACACGTCAGGCAGTATGCTGCCTTCGTGGCCGACGTCGTCGAGGAGCGGGCGCTGAAACATTTCGACGCGGGCGGCGTGGCGAAGGTGATCGAGTACGGTTCCTGGCTCGCGGAGGACCAGACGAAGCTGGCGACTCGCTTTCTGGCCGTCGACGACCTCGTCAGCGAGGCGAGCTTTTGGGCCTCTCGCAACGGCAACAAGCTGGTGACGGCCAAGGACGTCCAGCGCGCCGAACAGGAGCGGCGGCTGCGCTCGAACATGGTCGAGGAGAAGATCCAGGAGATGATAGAGCGCGGCGTGCTCCTCATCGACACCAAAGGGGCGACGGTCGGCCAAGTCAACGGCCTGGCCGTCACCGACGTCGGCGACTACTCGTTCGGGTATCCGACACGCCTGACGGCGCGCACCAGTCTGGGTAGGGCCGGCGTCGTCTCCATCGACCGGGAAGTGAAGATGAGCGGTCCAATCCACAACAAGGGCGTGCTCACGCTCGCGGGCTACCTGGCCGGCGCCTACGGCCGCGACAAGCCGCTGTCTCTGGCGGCGACGATCACCTTCGAACAGGCCTACTCAGGTGTCGAGGGCGACAGCGCGTCGAGCACCGAGCTCTACGCGCTGCTGTCGAGCCTGGCCGACGTGCGGATCAACCAGCAGATCGCCGTCACCGGCTCGGTCAACCAGCTCGGGCAGGTGCAGCCGATCGGCGCCGTCAATCGCAAGATCGAGGGGTTCTTCGACGTGTGCGGCGCCAAGGGGCTCACTGGCGAGCAAGGCGTGATTGTGCCTAAGGCGAACCGCGCCAATCTCATGCTGCGCGAAGACATCGTGGAAGCGGTGGCGGACGGCCGGTTCCACATCTGGGCCGTGGCGACCGTGGATGAGGGGATAGAGATACTCACCGGCGTTCCCGCCGGGAAGCGCCGCAAGGATGGCACCTATCCGCCGGGTACGGTCAACCGGCTCGTCGACGACAAGCTGCGCGAGATGGCCAAGGCGCTGAAGGAGTTCGGCGACGGCGAGAAGGAGAAGAAGGCCGCCGGCGACCAGTAGGATGGCGAGTCCCGCCGCTGACTAGTGGAACGGCGAAGGCCGGGCGCTTGCCGGCCTCATGTGGTGCGCGAGGGGGGAGTTGAACCCCCACGAGGTTGCCCTCACTAGGTCCTGAACCTAGCGCGTCTGCCATTCCGCCACTCGCGCTCAGCTTCGAGAGCCGAAGAGGATTATATAGCAGAGGCGGTGGCTAGGCGAGGGTCCGACCGAGCGCCAAGCCCAGGTAGACGGCTGCCAGGCCAATGGCGAGGCTGACGGCCACGTTGACCGCCGCCAGCGCCGGGCCTCCTTCGTTCGCGAGCTTCACGCTGTCGAGCATGAACGTGGAGAACGTCGTGTAGGCCCCGATGAAACCGTAGGCCAGGAGCAAGCTGAGCCCATGGTTGTGCGTGAGCCTCTCCAAGAAAGCGGCGAAGAGGAATCCAAGCAACAGGCTGCCACTCGCGTTGACGGCCAGCGTTCCCAGAGGGAATCTCAAGCCGAACGTGGCTGCCACGTAGCTGTCGACGACGTAGCGCGTCGCCGATCCGAAGAATCCGCCAACTCCCACGAGCAAGTACTTGTGCATCACGCCTCCCATCAGAAAGGCTCCCGGGGCCGGACGTGTCCGGTCAACCAGGAGCCATCAAGCCTTAGGCTGTGGGCGAGCTCCATCGCCATTGGGTTGAAGTCATTCTACGCGACCGATACGTCTCTTGGCAAAGGCTGGCGCTCGGCATGCGTCGGGGCTCGTCGAGACCGGGCCGGAGACGAGTCGTCGTCATGGGTGCTTCAAAGAAGCGGGCCCAAACGCCGGGTAGCGAAAAGGCGAAACCCGCGGGGGCACTGACCGCGGGTTTCTTGTAGGGGCTTGCACGACTCGACTTCGTTGGCTGCGACTCTGCTTGCTCGGGTTCTCACCGTCTGGCATTGTCAGCCGAGTCGTCTTCCGGTCTCCCGACCGGAAACTGTTTGGCTCTGTCGGAATCCTACCTCCTGTAGGTTTCCTCCTTGTCAAACCGGGGGTCTGAAACGCTGGGCTCGTTTCCGACCCTGCCACTGCTGTGAGTGGAACCTGCATCACCGGTACTACAACGTATTCTGCCGCGCAGTCGTGAAGTACGCGTGAAGGACTTGTTGGAAAGCTGTGAATTCCGGACCTGCTCTATGAGCTCCTCATCCTGGCGCCTGGCCACCCACCACTCGTACGGCGACTGAGGCGAACGCCTTTCGGATGTAGTGGAAAGAGGAGAAGGCAACAGACGCGGGGCGCACCGCGAGCTGCGAACGGCTGCAATCAGGTCGGCGTCGCTGGGGCGCCGGCCGTACGGTTCCAACGCGTGGGGTTCGTCGGAGGATCTGTCACGAACTGTTGCGGCGCGTCTCGGCACTGTTGCCGTCTCCCGTCTCCGTTGGATGAGGCTTCCCCGGGGGCGAAGGCCCCCGGGGTCTGTCTAACGAGGTCCAGTATGGAGCCGAGCTGTGAAGAGAAAGCGAAGGAAATGTGGAGAAGGTGTGAAGAATGGCGCTATGATTGAGCCTGCGTCTTCGGCAGCCTGATCGTGAAGGTCGTACCCTGGCCGAAGGTGCTCGTCACGGTAATCGTGCCGCCATGCGCCTCGATCAGCTGCTTGGTGATCGCCAGCCCGATGCCGGCACCGCCGGTGGCGCGGCTGCGTGACTTGTCGGCTCTGAAGAAGCGTTCGAAGATGTAGGGTAGGTCATCTTCGGCAATCCCCGTACCGTTGTCGGCGACGGTCAGGGTCCGCCAGTCGTCCTCGGTCGCCGTTGAGATCCGAACCCATCCGCTCTCCGAGGTGAACTTGAGTGCATTGGAGGTCAGGTTGATGATGACCTGGCGCAACTTGTCCTTGTCGCCGAGCACGATCTGCGGCTCCGCGGCGTACTCCGTCTCCAGCGCCACGTTCTCCTCGGCGAAGCGCGGCTCAAGGCCCGAGATCGTCTCCGCGACAAACTCGTTGAGGTCGAGCGGCACAGCGTGCAACACGAGTTGCCCGCCTTCCGCCTCGGACAGCTGGCGCAAGTCCCCGACGAGCCGGGCCAGTCGCACCGTCTCCTCATAGATAGACTCCAAGCGCTCCGGCGTCGGGTCCATGACACCATCCTGGAATGCCTCGACCTGACTCTGGATGGTGGCGAGCGGCGTGCGCAGCTCGTGCGCGACGTCGGCGGTGAGATTCTTGCGCAGCTTCTCTTGGTGAGAGAGCGCCTCCGCCATGCGGTTGAAGGCAAGCCCCAACTCCGCCACCTCATCGCCGCCTGCCGCCTGGACCCGATGGGAGAGATTCCCGCCTTCCATGGCTTGGGCGGCCGCCGTGACCGCGCGAATCGGCCGGACGAGCCGCTGCGAGACGAAGAAGCTGAGAACGAGGGCGAGCACCGCGGCCACCAACGCCGAGACGATCAGCGAGTAGTTCGTGGAGCGCCGAAAGAGTGCGTCCTGATCGAGCAGGTCGGTGTCGGGATGGAGCCTGGAGATATAGACCGTGGCGACGAAGCGCTGCGACGAGGTGACGATGGGCATGCTGCTTTGAATCGCGTCGTCGGTCGGGCCGTTGCTGCCATTCTTCGGCGTCGCCTGCTCTCCCATCATCGACCGCGTGGAGCCGGTGTCGATGACCTCCAGGCCGTCTCGCGTCACTATCCGCAGGCGCACTCCGAGCATCGACGCCCACCGCGGGATGGAATGTACCAGTTGAGGAGTCCAACCTCCAGCCGTGACGTAGGCCTGGGCAAGAGCGTTCGATATCTGC
>DYIV01000001.1:0-60261 GCA_020723435.1 Slackia heliotrinireducens
TCGGCAGGCGGGACATTATGCTGCTGGCGACGGTCAGTCCGCCCATGCCGGAATCGAAGATACCGATCGGAAGATTGTTCAAATGCGACCCCTGTCTCGTCCTGGTGAGTGAGTGTTAGTGTAGCCCGAGCGGTCGGCGCGGGCAATGCTCACTAGGCTCATGATCCACGGCGCTGATGACCATGAATCGACCGAGCGGGCCTGAAGGACTCAGCGTGTTCTCGTGGGAGAATCCTCCAGGAAGAAGGAGGGACCCAATGACGAAGATGCTGCTGCAAAGACCACTGCGCGTTGTCGGGTTGTGGCTGGTCGCGCTCGGCATCGGCCTACCGCTCGGCGCCGGTGTCTCCGCGCTGCAGCTCACCTTTGCGTCAGTCGTGCTCGCGCTGTTGTTCCTGTCGATCGACGCGGCGCTCTTGCTCCTCTATCTGCGAACGTTGCCTGACACGCCTGCTCGTCCGATCGTCGAGGCGACCAAGGCGTCTTTCTTGTGGATGCCGCTCTTCGCCGTGTTCGACCTCGTGCTCGAGGGACTAATACGAGGTAGTTTCGCCTACCTGCCCAGCTCGATACCCTTCTACGGAATAGCGCTGGGATCTGGACCGATCGCGGGTCTGCTCGGCAAGAGACCATCCCGACAGAGACTGTAGCGTCGCTCGCCTAGTGCACTGAGCAGGAGATGCAGGGGTCGTAGGCGCGCACCAACATCGAGCAGAGTAGTTCCATCTGCTCGTCGTTGGCCCCACGCTTCACGTATTCCTCGACCAGCGCGCCAAGATCGTGGTGGATGTTCGCGTTGTTCTGCGTGGTGGGGATTATGCAGTTGGCGCGGACGATGCGCCCGCTCTCGTCGTACTCGTAGTCATGGAAGAGGATCCCGCGCGGCACTTCCGCCGCCCCCACGCCACGTCCCGCCGACGCCTCCACGGGAGCCATCGTCTCGATGCCCTTCGGCTCATCGAGCAGCTCTTCGACGAGCCTGATGGCGTCCTCGGTGACGTGCACGCACTCCACAAGCTGCGCGATGTTGTTCATGAAGGGGTTGTGATTGACCGGAGTCAGGCCCAAGTCCCGCGCGACCTGCCGCGCCCGCTCCGTCAGCTTGTCGAAGTTGTTGTTGAGCCGGGCAAGAGCGCCGACCGCGTACGACTCCCGCGAAAGCTTTGTCCACTTCGACGTGTTGCCGTCGGTGCAGTATTCGTTCGTTGCCTGCAGGTAGTCGGCCTCGGCCAGGTCCACGCCGTCAGTGGAGACGATGCGCCCGCCGATCCAGGGATAGTCTTCGGTGCCGCCCAGCGAGACGAACTCCGTCTCGCGGGCAAACTCGGGGATCTCAAGAGTCGCGAAGGTCTCAATCACCTTCTTCACGAGCTCCAGAGAGGCCTCCAGCTCAGCCTTTATCTCGGCGAGCCTCGTTCGCTCCGGCATCTTCGCCACGCCGCCGACGAGCAGCGAGACGGGATGTGTCATGCGCCCCGCTGCAACCTCGCTGATCGTGTTGCCCAGCCGCTTCAGTCGCGCTGCTACGCCCACCAGCTCCGGATCGGCCTCGATGAGCGCTATGGCACTGGGCGCCCCAAGGAAGTCGGGGACCGCCAGGAAGAACAGGTGAAGATAGTGGCTCTGCAGCGTTTCGCCGTGCTTGGCAAGAAGACGCAGCTTGCGGGCCACACGCGGAATCTCAACCCCCAGCGCGTGCTCGGTGGCGCGAAGGCTCGCCAAGGTGTGGCCGATTGAGCAGATGCCGCAGATACGCGAGGTCAAGACGGCGGCACTCGTGTAGTGCTTGCCCTTGAGCATGACCTCGAAGTAGCGGGGCGTCTCCACGATCTCCCAGCTGGCCTCTTTGAGCTTGCCGTCTTCGACGAGAACTCCGATGTCGCCGTGGCCCTCGACTCGAGTCAGCTTGTGTATGTCGACTCTGACCGTGCTCATCCAACCGCTCCCTCGAATGCGCCGAAGAAGCCGAGCCTCTCGCGGACCTCATCTTCCCCGAAGCCCTTCTCTTTCAGCGCCGACAGATACTCAGGAACATTGGCGTCGCGTGCCGGCCCCCGGCAGCCCCAGCAGCCCCGCCCGCCGGTCGGGCACGGCGCGTCGCAGCCCGCCTGCACGATGGGACCCAGACAGAGTTGGCCCCGATCGACCAGGCAGATGTTGAAGCGCTGCTTGCACTCGACGCAAACCGGATAGGCCGGGAAGGAGAAGGCGACATCCAGGACCACGTGCTGCACGATCCGCTCGACCTCCGCCTTGTTCACCGGGCATCCAGGGATGGCCAGATCGACCTCAACGACATCACCGACCGCGCGGACCTCAGAGGTCTCCTTGGGCTTGTCGCCGTAGACCTCACGGTTCGCCTCACCGAGATCGAAGGTATTCTTGAGCCGATTGACGCCGCCGTAGCAGGCGCAGGTGCCCAGCGCGACGACCACACCAGCCCTGTCACGAATCTGCCGCAACAAAGCCTCCTCGTCGGCGCGACTGATCGCCCCTTCGATCAGAGCGATCTCGTAGTCGTCGCCGGCGTCCGTCATCACCTCTCGAAAAGCGACGACCTCGACGGCGGCCAAGAAGTCGACCAGGGTCTCCTCCTTGTTGGCCAGCTGCAGCTCGCACCCCTCGCAGCCGGTGAAGTCGAAGACCGCGATCTTCGGGCGCTTCGGCTGTATTCCCAAATACTGCACGCGCTCCCCCTAGATCGATTCTTTCAGATTCATGACCGTCCAGTAGTCGAAGACCGGGCCGCCTATGCACGTGTAGGTCGAGCCGATGTTGCAGCGGCAGCACTTGCCCATCCCACAGTGCATGCGCCTCTCCAGCGAGACATAGATGCGATGCATAGGCACGCCCATGTCGCTGAGCCTGTTGCAGATGAACTTGAACATCACCGGCGGGCCGCAGACAATCGCGTACGTGTCATCGGGATCGACATCGATCGCATCGAACAGCTTCGTGATCAAGCCGACCTGGCCCGTCCACCCGTCGTCCGGCCGCTCCACGATGATCCGCAGATCGCAGCCGTAGATCCGCTCCCACTGCTTGTACTCGAAATCGAAGAGGAGCTGTCCGGGGTCGGCCGTGCCGTAGAGAATGTGCACGTTGCGATAGTCCGGCCGGTTCTGGGTGACGTGAAAGATCGGAGCGCGCAGGGGCGCCAGGCCCAGGCCTCCCGCGATGAGCAGCACGTCGCTTCCGACCATCTGATCCATCGGAAAGTGCGTTCCGAACGGACCGCGAATCCCGACCCGGGCGCCCGGCTGGGCGCTGTGGAGAACGCCGGTCACCGTCCCCGCCTTGCGGATGCACAGCTCGATATAGCCGCGGATCGACGGATCGCCGGCGATGGAGACGGGAATCTCGCCGAAGCCCGGCACCTCCAGCATCACGAACTGGCCGGGCAGGAAGGTAAACCGCTGCCGCTCGGCCGCATCGAGGATTCTGATGTGGAACAGCTTCTCCCGATCGGTCAGCGGCGTGATGTGCGCGATCTGGGCCTTGAAGTTCTTCTCCACCGGCATGAGGCGATTGCGCTGGTTGAAGTCGACCGGCGCGCGCATGTCGGCGAGCTTCTCGATGTCGAAAGGATGGATCGTCGTGTTCACAGGCGCTCCTCCCTCTGAAGATCGCCGATGACCTCCGCCGGGTGTATCCCGACCAAGCAGGCGCGCCCGCAGCGGTTGCAGCCCACGCACTTGGGCTCGTCGTATGACTCGACGAAGCCGCGATGCTGGTGGTAGAAGCGGTACTTCAGCCGCGTCTTGCGGTCGGGCCGGAAGTTGCGCCCGCCGGAGACCTCCGCGAAATCGACGATGGTGCAGGCATAGAGCCGTTTCGACTTGCTCCCTGTCTTCCAGTCCATCGAGGCGCGTTCCTCGACGCCGTAGCAGTAGCAGGTCGGGCAGGACATCGCGCAACTGCCGCAGCTCAGACACTTCTCGCCCCACTTGGTCCACACTTCGGACTCGAACTCCATGTCCAGCAGGTTCGGCAGGTCCTGGATGTCCAGATCGGTAGTGAACTGCTCGGTGATGCGGTGGCGAACGGCCTTGAAGGCCTGCGTGTCGGCGTCGGAAACGTCTTGGGTCTTGACCTGGCCGAGCATGCTGTACCCGCGCGACGACTTGATCTCCACGAGATACGTCTCGCCCAGATCGGTCAGGAACAGATCGAAGCCGTGCGTCACCGTGTCGGCTCCGACCGCGTGACAGAATCCGCCGTCACACGGCTCGTGGTCGATTCCGACGACGAACGTGTTCTGCCGGCGCGACACGTAGTACGGGCTCGGGAAGACATCCCGCGCCAGAACCTTGTCCAGCTTCAGCAGCCCGTTGATGTCACAGGCGTGCAGGCCGAGCAGGATGCGCGGCATGGCTCTGTAGCCGATCTCCTGCCCCCAGTCACCGGCCTCGAAGGTGTACGTCGATAGGTTCTCGCGATACGGCAGGAAGTAGGTCTTGGCGGAATGAGCGGTCGTTTCATAGTTGAGATCGATCTCGTCAAAGGACTCCACCGGGAGGTACTCATGGATCGGATCACCGTGTACGTCGGACTCGACGCGCGTCGGGGCGACCACTTCGTTCGACTCGAGCATGATCCCGACGAGCTTCTCGAATTCGTCTTTCGAAACGGTCTTGAACAGCATATCCTCAGCCCCATCTCGCGCGCCGGCGCGAGTTCCCCCAGGCAATGGACGCAGCGCACCATGCGGTGCGCCGCTTGTGAACGTGTGAATCGTCGGCCCTTTGTAACACGTCTTCGCATCGGGCCGCAACCCTACGCCGGATGCTTGCCGGGCGGACCGATTACCGTTGCTTACGCATCTGTGTCCAGATCGTGGCCGCGATCGCCCCGGCGGCGATCAGCGCGACGAAGATGAGTAGCGCTTTGTCGGTCAAATCGGCGCCGGCCGCGGACTGCTCGCCGGCCTTGCCGGTCGCCTTTCCGGTGAAGGATATCTTGACCTGCAGCTTCTTGCCGACCGGCAACTCCATCGGATCGGTGACGTAGAAGCGGAGCTTGTCGCTATCGACGTTCGCGTGCTTCCAGGGCGGCGTCATCTTGACGACCGAATCGGCCGTCGGCGCTTTGAAGCCGAAGAGAACCTTCTCGGCGGGATAGGCTTGGACCCAGCCCAAGACGATGACGGTCTGATCCTTCTCCTTGCGCAGACCGTGCCAGTCGGCCTCGAGCTGCGCCGCGCGGGCCTTGGTGAGCGTGAAGGATACCTCGTCGTAGTCCTTCTTCGGAGTGACCACCGGCTTTGCCTGGATATCCTTGGAGGGATCGCCGCCGAAGACCTCGCCGGCCCAAGATACCGTTGCGCCCTTGGGCATGACGAACTTCACGGTGATCGGCAGCGGCGTGTTCGGGGCGTACTCAGCCGACTCGAGGAAGAGCATGTGGTCGCCCTCCTCCGGCGTCATCTGAACATTGAGCGCCTTGGGCACGGCCTCCGCCGCGAACGCAGCGGACGCCGACACGACAAGGATGAAGGCACAAAGCATGGCGGCGACAAGAGCACCGGACGGGCGAAGCACTTTGGACACGGTTGTCTCCTTCCTGGGCCAGGCTGCATCATCACATCAATCGCAGGCGGCCGCAACAGCGCTACCGCAACATCCGTACCATCTTGCGTGGCTCAGACGCATGATCGCGGCGCAGTCGAGTGTCTTCGCAGATCCAAGGGGACCATCGCGTCACACACCTCCCTGCTGACAGCGCCGGCGGCTCCCCCTAGAATCAGCAGACAGACACCCGCCGCCTATCGGGAATGCGAGACCAGCACATGTGCGCGAAAGCCACGAGCATCATCATACCTGTCCACAACCAAGTGGCCCTGACCAGAGAGTGCGTGGAACGCATCTACGCCTGCACCTCGCCGGACCTCTTCGAACTCATCGTCGTCGACAATGGATCGACCGACGAGACGCCGGCCTATCTGGCCTCCCTGAGTGACGTCAAGGCGATTCACAACGAGCGCAACGAGGGAGTCGCGCGGGCCTGGAACCAGGGTATCCGCGCCGCTACCGCTCCGACGCTGGCAATCATTAACAATGACATCCTCGTCACGGAACGCTGGCTGGACAAGCTGCTCGATGGCCTGGCGCTCGATCCGGAGGTGGGGATTGTCTGTCCCCTCTTCACAAGCGGCAAGCTGCCTGACGACTTCGCGGCAAAAGCGGCGGAACTCGATACCATCGAGCCCCGGCTGATCTATGAGAAGCCGCCCAACGCCCACCACCTGCTGCTTGGATTCTGCTTCTTGGCAAGGCGCTCGGTCTTTGACGCGGTGGGGCTCTTCGACGAGCAGTATGAGATGTGCCTCTTCGAAGACGTGGACTTTCAGAATCGCGTACTGCAGGGTGGGATGAAGATCGCCTACGTGCCCAGCGTGCTCATTCATCACTATGAGTCGCAGACCATCTTCACCGTCGAAGGCTGGGACAAGCACATGTGGAAGAACCAAGAGCGCTACTTGAAGAAGTGGCCTCAGGCACGAGGGCGGCAGCCGTGAGTGGCGCCGCCCCGGTCAGCGTCATCGTCCCCTGCTACAACTACGCCAACTACGTGCGCGAGGCGGTGGCCAGCGTCCGGCGACAGACCCTGCCGCCCGCGGAGCTGATTCTCGTCGACGACGGGTCCACCGATGGCTCGCTTGACGTCATGCGCGCGCTTGCGGATGAGATCGATGGCATCGCGGTCAAAGTGCTTCACCAGGACAATCGGGGAGTCGCCGCCGCCCGCAATCGCGGTGCCGAGGTAGCGCGGAGCGAACTGCTCCTCTTCCTTGACGCGGACGACCTGTTGCTCCCGCGCATGATCGAGACAACAACGGCGGCGCTCGCGCAACACCCCGAAGCGGCGATTGCCTACGGCTCCGCGATCTTCCACTACGACGGCATGGACCCCACTGCCGCCGGACCACGCGAGGGCGAGGTGGCCGAGGCGCTGGACTACTCCTTCGATCACCTCCTGGAGGACAACTTCATCTTCATGGAATCGCTGCTCCGTCGTGAAGCGTTCGAGCAGGCCGAGGGGTTCGATTCACGGATGCACGTCGCCGAAGACTGGGAACTCTGGATCGACGTATGCAAACACGGCTGGACCGCGGTATGTGTTTCCGAGCCGGTCTTCGTCTATAGACTGCACAAGGGTTCAAGGCGCAACGTCACGGAAAGGACGCTCTTCGAAGGAATGGCCGAGATACAGGCCATTCACCCGGAGCTCTACAAGCCCGAGCGCCGGCAGTGGCTCCTTGTTGCGGCACGTGGACAGGAGGTGCGAGATGCACAGGACGCCGTGCTGTCTCGCTTGACCAACGAGAGGGCGCTCGTCGAGGCGGAGCTGGATGCCGGGATTGCCGAAGCGCGTCGTGTCATGGACCAGTGGAGACGGCTGGTGCAAGCGATCGAGAGTTCCCGGGTGAGGACCGTTGCACTGCGGCTGGTTGACGCCTTCGACCGGCGGGGCAAGGCAATCGAGGCCATGGAAGTCGCACCGGCGGAGCTGCTTGGCCGCGCGCGAGAGCAGGTCACCGACGCGGAGCGCCAGGCTGCGGGGGCCTTTCGCAGCTTCTTGGACCTCGGTGTCGAGCTGGGAGAACTGACGGAGGCTTCAAGCGCTAAGACCAAGAAGCTGTAGCGGCAGACCCCCAAGCGGCACCTCGCACCCCTGGAGCAGGATGCTAGACGACGCGGCTACACCACCGCGATCTCTTTGACGTGGAATCCGTGCATCTCGCGGATGCTGCGTCCCACGATCGAGCGAATGCACATCTCGCACTTGTCGGGACTGGCGGTGCAGCAGGCGACGGCGCGGGGCACGTCAGACGTGCAATCCGGCTTCCTGCACGTAGCCATCATCGAGACGCCGAACTGCCTCGATCCGTTTCCGGTCGTTATCGCCGAGACCTTGAAGTTGTCGAACTTCCTCACGCTCTGGCCGACGAAAAGCTCCAGGCAACGATCGCACTTCCCCTCCTCGGGAATGCAGGGCGACTTCTTGCAGCTTACGATGAACGATACGGCAAACCGTTTCTCTGTTGACTGATACATCTTGTGCGATACCTCCCTGTCGCTTGCCGATGGGGCCTTCCGCCTGCCGATGGGCCCGTATTGGCCTTACGTACCCACGTATTGCGAGAAGTATCGGCTCGCTTGTGAAACCGGTCAACGTACCGGCGACCGGTCTTGAACTGGTACTTGTGAACACAGGGATTGTTAAGGAGAGAGGCTTTCACAAGGATGGCTGTGGCGGCTATCTGGCGCTTCGAGGTTGCGAGACGCTAATGAACCGCTAACAATCGGTCATTGCGGCCCGAGCCGGCGCAAGTACTCCTCGAGACGGTCGTAGCTCTGTGCCCACCCGTCCATCATCCCGGTCGCGATGATGTCTTCACGGATGTCCTTCGATGGGTATTCGACGACCGCGGGCGGACGGCGTGAAGACGATTCTCACGCTAGGCTTCGTCGAGAAGCTTGCGGGCCTCGGCGAAGACCTCGTCCATGTCGTGCCCAACACCGGCTTCGATCTCGGTCTCGCCGCGAGCGAGTAGACGCAAGATCTCAAGCTCATGCTGCGTGTGGTCGTACACTTGCGCACTGACCATCACGGCGGTAGCCCTGCCCCGTTGCGTGATGAAGACGGGCTCGCGACTTCCAGCCGCGCGCTTGATGACGCCGGCAGCATCTTGACGCAAGTCGGAGATTGGCACGATCTCGGGGACTGCACTCATTGGTAGTACCTCCTCTTGTAGCGTTACTGGTATCACCAATGGGTCTGTAGGGCCAGCGGCGACTGACGTGCGAGATGCGTCAGGATGGCGAGTGACACTCCATCCAACGTTACCCCTCACGGGGCCGGTAGATGCGACCCGCGGCCCAGTCGAAGATCGCGCCGGCGACCTTCTTGAACGGACCGAGGCGCGTCGGATAGTAGTGGTCCGAGTCGAACCAGCCATGGTCGCGGTAGTACACGTAGTCGCGCTTGTCCTCACCGAGCTGCTGCTTGATGCCGGTCCGGCCCATCCTGAACGCCATGAGCTGGAATAGCGACGGCGTCGCGTCGGTCGGTCTCAGCAGCCGGGCATGGAATCGCCGGCTCAGCTTGGCGAGCTTCTTCTCCATCTTGGCCAAGGCCTCGTCGGTCATCGGCTCGAGTGTGTTGATGGCGCAGCCCTTCACGACGTTGAATCCCAGGCCTCCGCCACAGAAGTCCAGGTACTTCACGATCTTGCTTCCGCCGTAGATCCCGTAGACCGAGATCGACGTGGCCGTCTTGCCGTAGAAGCACGGCCGATGGAACAGGAATCCCAGCCGGTCAAGGAAGATCTTCATGACCGCGGAAACCTGGAACGAGTAGTTCGGCGACGCGAATACGACTCCGTCCGAGTTAGTGATCTTGGCGATCAGCGCGTCGCGGTCGTCCTTGAGCGGGCAGCGCTCCTCGCCTCGCTCGAAACAGACCTTGCAGCCACGACAGACGCCAATGCCGTAGTCGCTCAAGACCACTATCTCGCCCTCAACATCGCCGAACGACTCGAGATCGTCGAGGAACTTGCGCGCCGCCCTGTGCGTGGCGCCGCCCTTGTGCGGGCTCCCCATGAACACTGTGACTCCCTTCATCACACCCACCTTCCCCATTGGGGGCCGGCCCCTACGAGCCGAACCCCCACGGGAAGCCCGCGTACCTTCCCCACATCGCGAAACCGAGGAATCCGAAACCGGCGATGGCCATGAGCGCGGCGAGGATGCCCAGCAGCCAGCCTACCCAACCTCCCCAGCGAATCGCGAAGACCGCGCCGACGAGCGCAAGCGCGCCGATCACTCCGAAGCCCCCCACCATGCAGTTCGGCACGGCCATGAGCCCGACCGGGACCTGCTGTGTCGTTCCTGAGGCGCCACGCGCCTCCAGCTTGAGGTCGCTTCAGTAGAACAGGGGGCCCGCCACGTCGACGGCGACGTCGGCCTCGACTCCGTCACCGACGCGTCGCATGTCAGTGATACGGACCTTGAGCCCGTCCTCACACTCCTTAGGCACGACCAACTCGGTTGCGCCGTTCGCCTTGACGGCGTAGTTGAGGGTCGTTCCCTCCCAGCCAAAACGCGAGGCCGGACGTGTCGTAGTCTTCATCATCTTGATCCTCTCCCTTCCCCCGCGATAGCTTGACCGCGGAACCTTTACGGCGTATACTTTACGCCGTAAGTCTATACCCTTACACCGTAAAGTCAAGCCCCTCTTTGAAGGAAAGGTCGAAAGAAGATGACACCGCATCAGAGCAAGTCGGGCCGCGAGCCGCTGACCCGGGAGAAGATCGTTGAGAAAGCCATCGAGCTGCTCGACGCCGAGGGCGTGGAAGGAATCAGCATGCGTCACTTGGGTGAGGCGCTGGGGGTCGAGGCGATGGCGCTGTATCATCACTTCCCCAACAAGGACGCGATACTGGACGCTGTGGTCACCAGGATCATCGAGGAGACGGCGCCCGAGCCGATTGGTGATCTGGGAAGCGCATTGGCGGAGGGGGACTGGAAGTCGGTGATGCTTTCCGGGCCCGCCGGCGCCGGTCGCGTGCTGGAGGCCCATCCAAAGGCCGGCTGGCTCTTCCTGGGGCGGCAATACAGCACCGCGCAGTCGCTGGGGATGCTCGAGGCGCCGCTTCAGATCCTGCACTCCGTCGGCTTTCGCGGGCAAGAGCTAGTGGACGCGGCGCACGCGGTCTTCGCCTACGTCGCTGGGTGGTACGTTCTCACCTCGGGCCAAGGGGGCTCGTGGAGCGGGCCCGAGGAGGATGCCATCGCGGCCGCGCCGGAGGCCGCACCTCTGGCTGCGTCGCTCGCGGGCGAGCTGCGCGACTGGAGCCGCGGAATGGAGGACGGGCTGATGGCGCTGCTCGACGGGCTGGAGGCACGACGCGGAAAGTAGGCGGCGGGGGTCGGTGCTCCCGCGTCACAAAGACGCCTCACTGGGACTCCGCCCACGACTCCACCTGGAGTCCCGGGACTCGCTCAAAGTCCCTGACGTTGGCAGTAATCATGGTCAGCCCGTGCGCGATGCACGTCGCCGCCAACCACAAGTCGTTCGGTCCGATCAGCGCGCCGGCCGCAGCCAGCTCAGCCCACACCTGGGCGTGCGCACGCGCGGTAGGCAAGTCGATTGGCAGTATCGGGAAGCGTTCGAGTATGCCTTCAACGAATGCGGATCGTCGTGCCCGCTGTCGTGCCTGGGTGGCACGATGAACCCCATGAAGCAGCTCGCTGGCGGTAACAACAGACAAGAACGAATCCTCGTCCTGTCGGCTGGCCACGTGTCGTTCCAGATCGAGTTGCCCTCTTTCGGCCTCGATCAGGATGCTGGCGTCGACTAGGACCGCCACGGATCACGAACCTCCGTGCGAGCCAGCTCCTCACGTGCGGAATCGATGTCAGCCGCAAGTTCTCCGGCTTCATCGGTAGACAGGTGGGGCAGCGACGCAAACAGCCCCGGCAACTCAGACAGCCGTCGACCGGTGGGAAGAGGTCGAAGTTCTGCGATAGCCTTCTTGCCTCGCACGAGTACAAATGATTCTCTCCGATAGGCAACTCGGTTCACATACTCAGCGAAGTGACGAACCACCTCAGTCACGGTGAGCGTCTCAGCCATCCGCTTCTCCTTTCCGGTCTGATAATCATATTACATGATAATATGTGAAACCGCCAGGACCTCCTCGTCGCCAGGATGCCAAAGGAAGTACTCGCAGTAGCGCTCGGACGTGATGGGCGGCACCCGCGGCTACTTCGAATCAGCCTGCGCCGCCGGAAGAAGTTCGCTGGGGCTGAAGACCGGGAGCTGCGAGCGTGCGAGGCCCTTGGCATCGCGAGTCACGATCGCCGTCGCCCCGTCTCTGCGTGCCGCCTCGTTCCTCGGGGGTGGCGTGCTTGCTCGATCAAGTCCGCCGAACGACCCCTGTCCGGGCGCACGAGGCAAGCGGTTCGATTATGCCACAGAGTTAGGACACGTCCGGTCGGCACGGCTGGGCGATTCTGGACCGACACTGCAGGACACACCCTCGACCTCGGCGATCCTATAGCCCAACCACAAAGCAGGACCGAGGCGTGTCCTCGATCCTGCTCGTCTCATTGGTGGAGGCGGGGGGAATCGAACCCCCGTCCGCAGGTACATCCGCGGAAGCATCTACAGGCTTAGCCGACGTATTGGCATCTCGCGATCGGGTCGCCCATCGGCGGGCTTTCCTTCTCGCCAGCCCTGTAAGGTTTCCCGAGCGCCTTACGGGCGTGGGGTGCTCGGTAGCCCACTCGCGACGCCGCATCCGAGGCCGTGGGCGTTCCCCGGGCGACGCGCTGCGCTAATTAGGCAGCGAGTGCGTATTCAGAATCTGCGCTTAGATTTAGCGCTCCGCCGTTTTATCGAGCGAGCGGAAATCCTCGGCCTGCTTCTTCCGTATCAACTACCCCCGTCGAAGCCTGACGCCCCCTCGTGTCTCGGGGGACATGATGCAACCGTGTCCCCGTCTACTTCTGCCGTTCACGCAAAGCTCTGTCTATGTCTCTTTTCGCGTCACGATCGGCGATGGCGCGGCGTTTGTCGTATCTTGCCTTGCCCCGCGCCAGTGCCAGCTCGACTTTGGCCACGTTGCCTTTGAAGTAGATGCGCAGCGGCACGAGAGTGAGTCCTCGCTCCGCGACTTTGCCCATCAGGCGCTTGATCTCCGCCTTGTGCAGCAGGAGCTTGCGTATCCGTCTCGGCTCGTGGTTGGCGATGTTGCCATGGCTGTACGGACTGATATGGGTGTTGTGAAGGTACAACTCGTCGCCCTTGACGCGCGCGAAGCTGTCTCTCAGATTCGCGCGACCGACCCGCAGCGACTTGACCTCAGTCCCCTGCAGGACGATTCCCGCCTCGTAGACCTCCTCGATCTCGTAGTCGTGGTAGGCCTTGCGATTGGTGGCGACGACCTTTTCATCAGGCATTACTCATCTACCATTCTATCACGTCCGGCAGGCCCTCCGGCCGCCGCGATCCGGCTCGATGCCCTCAATGAGCAGATCGAGCCGGCGCTCGCCGACAACCACGTTCACCAGCTTGACGCGCAGCTGCTGACCCAAGCGGTAGACTCTACCGCTTCGCTCCCCTCGGAGCAAGAACCGCTCCGGCTCGTGCTGGTAGTAGTCATCGGTCAGGTCGCGGATGTGAACCAGGCCCTCGACGGTATTTGGAAGCTGCACGAAGAGGCCGAAGCTGACGACCCCGGTTACGATGCCGTCGAAGGTCTCGCCGAGGTGGCCCTGCATCAGCTCGCAGATCTTGACCGTCTCCGACTCCCGCTCCGCCTCATCGGCCTCGCGTTCGGCCAGAGAGCTGAGCTCGGCCACGCCTTCAAGATCGTCGAAGAGCTCACCCGGCGCCTGCTTGCCGTGCGCCAGCAGCGCCTTGAGCAGGTGATGGACGACCAGATCGGGATAGCGGCGGATCGGCGAGGTGAAATGCGTGTAACAGGCCGAAGCCAGGCCGAAGTGCGGCGACAGCGCCGGGCAATACACCGCCTGCTTCATGCTTCGAAGCAGTAACTGGTTGATGAGCAGCTTCTCCGGCCTCTTGTGGGCAAAGCGGATGACGGCCTGATAGACACGCGGATCGCCCCCGGCCAGGCTCTTGACCGGGTAGTTGAGCTCATCGAGGATGACGCCCAGCTCGGCGATGGTCTCGGCATCAGGCTCGTCGTGAATCCGGTAGATCATCGGCGAGCGATGCTCGTGCATGAAGCCGGCGATCGTCTCGTTCGTCAGGATCATCGCCTCTTCGATGATCTTGGTGGCCGGTGTCGGCACGCGCAGCTTGACGTCGAGCGGACGACCGTCCTCATCGAGGATGACCTGCGGCTCGACCGTCTCGAACTCCAGACTCCCCCGCTCCAGGCGCCTGCGATCCAGCACGTGCATCAGATCGAGCAGATCGGTGATGTAGGTTCGAAGCGTCTCGTCGGGGTAGGCGTCCTTCTCGATCCACTCGTCGACCTCTTCGTAGGTCAAGCGCCGATCGCTTCGGATGATGGAAGGGCCGATCTCGAGGTGCTCGGCTTGGCCGCCCCCTGCGCCGTCACGCTTGGCACCGCCGTGGTCGGCGCTTCCCCCGGCCCAGACGATCATCCTCACCGAGACGGCGAGCCGGTCGACACCGGGCTTGAGGCTGCAGATGCCGTTGGACAGCCGTTCAGGCAACATCGGTAGCACGCGATCTACCAGGTAGACGCTGGTGCCGCGCACGGCCGCTTCTTGCTGGATCGGACCACGTAGCGGCGTGTAGTGAGAGACATCGGCGATGTGAACCGTGAGCACGAACTTGTCGCCGTCACGCTCGATGGAGATGGCGTCGTCGAAGTCCTTGGCGTCGGCGCCGTCGATGGTGCAGGTCAATAGGTCGCGGTAGTCGCGCCTGCCGTCCGCAACAGCGTCGGTCTCGATCACGTCGGTCGGAATGGCCGCCGCCGCCTCGAGCACCTCCGGCGGAAACTCCGTGCGCAGCCCGTGGTTGCGGACGATCACCTCAATCTCGATGTTCGGATCGGACTCATGGCCTATGACTTGAACGATCTCGCCGGCCGGATCGCGGCGGCCGTCCGGGAAGCGGTCGATGCGCACGACGACCATGTCGCCGGTGCGGGCGCCGGAGCGCATATGCCTCCCCACCACGACGCAGTAGTTGATCCGAGCGTCGGCCGGCACCACCTGGCCGATCTTGCCGAGCTTCTCGTAGCGCCCGACGAGCGTTTCGTGGGCACGCTCGAGGACGTGCACAACCTCGCCGGAGTCGCCTCCCCAGCGCGAGGTGCGCAGCAGCCGCGCCTCCACAGTGTCGCCGTGCATCGCGCCGGCCATTCGCTGCGCCGAGACGTACACGTCGGGACCGTCGGGGCGCGCCACGAATCCGAAGCCCCGCCGAGTGACGGAGATTCTGCCGGTGACCGTCCCCTCCGGCCGCGCCAGGCGGTACGCGCCTTTGCGCGTGCGCTCAACGCGTCCGGTGAAGACGAGATCGTCCAGCGTGCGCCGGATGTCGCCGGGCTCTAGGCCGTGTTGTCCCACGGACCTGAGAACCTGCTCCTCTGTCCGAGGTCGGGCGCCCTGGGTCGCAAGCAGATCGACTATGTGTGCGGCCATTCTTTCGTCCATGGCATCAATATTGACAGTGTTATAATGCACGTGTCGATGAGAGCCAGTCTCGAAGGAGCCTCAGATGAGTGAACGCAGGCCGAAGTCCACTCCCCCCTGCATAATCAACGAGGGTACGGTCTTTCGCAAGAAGGACATGCTGCGTGCGCTGGAGACGTTGGACACCGTTCGGTTCGAGCAGATCGTAGACGGCCGAATGATCTCCTGCGGCCGCGCCGTGATCGCCGGCATCTTCGCCAGCCGCAGTTCCGCGACGCTGCTGGTCAATTCCTACGTGTATCTGAACATCAACAGCTTCGACTACCTGAGGTTCTACATCAGCCGAGGCGGAGAGACGGTCGTGGAGCTCACGAGCGATTCCATGCTGCTGAGGCTGACTGCCGTCGAGTCCGAGGCCACACCGCCGTGCAAGCTGGAGCGCCGCATGTACGGTGAGGAGCGCTACGACGAGGAGACCTACGTCCTGCTCGACGAAGAGTCGGAGGACGAGGAGTGAAATAGGGGGACACCACACCTATTTCGGAGACGGGCCCACGCGGGCAAGTCGGGAGGCACGTGACGAAATAGGTGTGGTGTCCCCCTATTTCACCAGCTTGCGCAGAATCTCGATCGCCCGCTTGCGCTGCGCGTCCTTGGCGGTCCCGAACGTCATCGGATCGGCCGGACCTTTGTCGACTACGTCCGGCTTGATGCCGCTCTTTGCGATCAGACGCCCCTTAGGCGTGTAGTAATGCGCCGTGGTGATCTTGATCGCGCCGCCGTTCTCCAGGTCCTCAATCGTCTGGACGCTCGCCTTGCCGAACGTCTTCGTCCCGACGACAAGACCACGCTTGTTGTCCTGGACGGCGCCGGCGAAGATCTCGGAGGCGCTGGCGCTGTTGCCGTTGACGAGAACGACGAGCTTCATCTTCGAGTGATACTCGTTGTCGATCGCGCTCATCGTCTCGGACCGGCCGTCGCGGCCCTTGATGCTGACGACTGTTCCTCTGGGGATGAAGACCGACGCCACCTCGACCGCGGCCTCGACCAGCCCGCCCGGGTTGTCACGAAGGTCGACGATCACTCCCTTGACGTGCTTCTTGCGCTCAAGGTCCATGATCGCCTTCTCGAAGTCGACCCCTGTCGCCGGTGAGAAGCTGCGCAGGGACACATAGCCCAGACCAGGTCCGACGACCGATGAGGTGATTGTCGGCACGCTGATGGTGGCCCGCACGATTGAGTAGACCTTCGGCTTCGCCAGACCCGTGCGGCTGATCCCCAGGCGCACAGTCGTCCCCTTGGGACCTCTGATCTTCTCGGACGCGGCGGCCAGAGACATTCTCGCCGTCGGCGTGCCGTCGATACTGACGATGAGATCGCCCGGGCGAAGTCCGGCCCTGGCCGCGGGCGTCTTGGGTATCGGCCGAACGACCGTGACCTTTCCTTTGCGCATGCCGAGCGTGATACCCACGCCGGAGAATTCGCCCAGCATGTGCGCTCTAAAGGCGGTCATCTTGCTTGGCGCTACGTATTCGCTGTAGGGGTCTTTCAGCGACTCGACCATGCCGTCCAGCGCGCCGTCGGTCAGCTTGGCGTCGCTGACCTTGTCGACGTACTGCTGCATGATGATGTTGCGCGCCTCTTCAAGGACCTGCAGGCCTTTGGGCGTGCCGATGATCGGGATCGCCCCGGCCTTGCCCACCGTATGGCCGTAGACAAAGCCGCCGACAAACGCCCCGGCGATCAGGGCGAGCACGACGAGAGACGTGAGAGCGTACGCTATCTTCCTGGACATGAGACTCCTAGCGACGGTGATCTAGACCTTGAGGAATCGCCTCAGCGCAACTCCGCTGCCGGCCAGGCCGACGATAGTGCCGGCCGCGGCCAGGACCGCCACGAGGCGAATGAAGGCCGTTTGCGTAAACGCGATGGGCAAGAACCGCAGGACTTCCTTGAGCTGCGGGAAGACTACCGACCTGCCGACAGCCAGAAGTGTCACGGCCAGCGCGGCGCCGATCAATCCTTGCAGGATTCCCTCGAGCATGAAGGGCCAACGAATGAACCAGTTCGACGCGCCGACCAGCCGCATGATGGCGATCTCCTTGCGCCTGGCGAAGATGGCGAGCCTGATGGTGTTGGCGATAAGAACCAGCGAGGCGAATCCGAGCAGGCCGAGCATCACGATGATTGAGGCGTTCATGATCTGACGGATCGCGATGAGCTTGTCCAACACGTCCTTGCCCGATTTGATGTCCTTGTCGGTGTCGGCAACGAGCGTCGACAGATTCTGCTCCTTCTTGATCCTGGTGACGACGACGCTGACGTGGCGCGGATCCTTCACCCAGATCTCCAGCGAGGCCGGCAAGGGATTGCCCGTTATCTGCTTGAGCATCTCCGGATCGTCCTTCAGGTCCTCCTTGAGCCGATCCAGCGCCTCCTGCTTCGAGACGTAGTGCAGCTCCCGAACCTCCGACCATCCAATGATGGCGTCCTGCAACACCTTGATGTCGGCGGGCGGAGCGGTGTCCTTGAGGAAGACGTCGATCTTCACCTTCGACTCGACGCTTCTCATCATGTCGTTGACGACCGACGCCCCAATAGTCGAGACACCCAGAAGGAAGAGCGATATTGCGATCGTGGAGATGGCCGCCAGGCTCATCACCCAGTTCTTGCGGAAGCTGTCGAGCGCCTCGCGCGAGTAGTAGACCAGGTTAATCCTCATAGCCGTACACCCCTCGCTGCTGGTCGCGCACGACCTTGCCGGTTTCCAGAGCGATGACGCGCTTGCGCATCGAGTCGACCATCTCGCGGTCGTGCGTCGCGACCAGGACCGTCGTGCCGGTGCGGTTGATCCTGTTCAGAAGAGACATGATGCCCAGGGACGTGCCGGGATCGAGGTTTCCGGTGGGCTCGTCAGCCAGCAGTAGCGGCGGCCGATTGACGAAGGCCCTGGCGATCGATACACGCTGCTGCTCACCGCCGGAGAGCTCGTCCGGGTAGCTGTTGAACTTGTCTCCCAGACCGACCAGACGCAGCACCTCGGGCACCTGTGTCTCGATGACGTGGCGCGAGCGGCCGATGACCTCCAGCGCGAAGGCGACGTTCTCGTAGGACGTCTTGTTCGGCAGGAGCTTGAAGTCCTGGAAGACGCATCCGATGTTGCGACGCAGATGCGGAACTTTCCAGCTTCGCAGGTGGACGACATCCTTGCCCGCGACGAAGATGTCCCCCCGAGTGGGAAGAAGCTCTCTTAGCAGCAGACGGATGAATGTCGACTTGCCGGAGCCGGACGGTCCGACGAGAAAAACGAACTCTCCCTTTTCGATGGCCACATTGACGTCTTTGAGCGCTGGTTTATCTTGAGCGTAGATTTTTGTGACGTGTGTCATTTTGACCATGTTGTGCACCACTCCCAAAGATGGGATGTTATCAGATGCTTCTGTGCCGGGCAAAGACTGGCCGCGTGCCCTGCAGGGCAAGCCGCGGGCTAATCCAGCAACTTCCGCGCCGCTTCGGCGATGTTGGCCGGAGTCAGGCCGTACTCGATCAGCAATTCGTCGGCCGGCCCCGAGGTCCCGAACATGTCGCGGACTCCGACCCGTAGCATCGGCGTTGGCAGCTGCTCCGACAGCACTTCGGCGATCGCTCCTCCGAGCCCTCCCTGGATGGTGTGCTCCTCGGCCGTCACGACGTGCCCGGTCTTGGCAGCCGAGGCCACGAGCGCCTCCGCATCGATCGGCTTGACGCTGGAAACGTTGATGACTTCGGCGCTGACGCCGTCCGCGGCGAGGAGGTCGCGGGCCCGAAGCGCCACCTCGACCATGATGCCGCAGGCCGCGATGGTGACGTCGCCGCCCTCGGCCACGACGTCGGCCTTGCCGAGATCGAAGGTGTGTGACTCGTCGTAGACGACCGGCACGGCGGCTCTGCCCAGCCGCACGAAGACGGGACCATCGATGTCAGCCGCGGCGCGCAGCGCCGCCGCCGCCTCGTAGTAGTCGGCCGGCACGATCACGCGCATGTTCGGCAGCGACCGCATCAGCGCGATGTCCTCCAGAGCCTGATGGGACGCCCCGTCGGGGCCGACGGTCAGTCCCGCGTGAGTGGGACATATCTTCACGTTCAGGTTGCCGTAGCAGACGGTGTTGCGAATCTGATCGAAGGCCCGGCCGGTCGCGAAGACCGCGAACGAACCCGTGTAGGCGATCTTTCCGCTGGCCGCCAGCCCCGCCGCAACGCCGATCATGTTCTGCTCGGCGACGCCGACGTTGAAGAAGCGATCGGGGAACTCCGCACCGAACTTGGCGGTTGTCGTGGAGGAGGCGAGGTCGGCGTCGAGCGCCACGACGTCGCGGCCGGCCTTCGCCAGCTCGATCAGGACCGCGCCGTATGCTTCTCTGGTTGCTCGCTTCTCAGCCATCAATACGGGGACACCACACCTATTCCGTCGTCTTATTCCGTCGCCAGCTCCTCGAGAGCCTGCTTCATCTGCTCCTCGCTTGGCGCCTTGCCGTGAAAGCCGACCTGGTTCTCCATGAACGAGACGCCCTTGCCCTTGACGGTCCGGGCGACGATCATCGTCGGCTTGTTCTTCGTCCTCTTCGCCTCATCGAAGGCGGCAAGTATCTGCACGAAGTCGTGTCCGTCTATCTTCACCACGTGCCAGCCGAAGGAGCGCCACTTCTCGCTGGGGCAGTCGATCGACATGACATCCTCCAGGCGTCCGTCGATCTGCAGGCCGTTGAAGTCGAGCACGCAGGTGAGATTGTCGAGCTTGTAGTGGGCGGCGAACATCGAAGCCTCCCAAATCTCGCCCTCCTGCGCTTCGCCGTCGCCGATCATCGCGTAGACCCGCCACGGAGCGCGGTCCATGCGACCGGCAAGCGCCATTCCGCACGCGGCGGCCAAGCCTTGCCCCAGACTGCCCGAGCAAATCTCGACGCCGGGCGTCTTGCACATGTCCGGATGGCCTTGGAGGATACTGCCCAGCTGTCTGAGCGTCCCGAGCGCCTCAACCGGGTAGTAACCTGACTCGGCGAGCGCGGCGTACAGGACGGGGGCCGCGTGTCCCTTGCTCAGCACGAATCGGTCGCGGTCGGGCCAGGATGGTTCCTGGGGCCTGTGCTTCATCACGGAGAAGTACAGCGCGGTCACGATGTCGGCCGCCGACAGTGAACCTCCCGGATGGCCGGAGCCGGCGATACCTGTCATCTCGATGATGTGGCGCCTGATGCGCCTTGCCTGCGCTTCGAGCTGGGCAATATCGGTAGTTGTCTGCAAAATGCGGAGTACCCTCACTGCCAACGGACCGGTGAATGCTCGCTTATTGTAACCGTTGCCACACTGTCTTCAAGTGGGCTTCACTGGATTCGCACATTCGCCGAGGCATCACGCGGTCTGTCGGCTGCGCCGCTACAGCAGGCTCATTGAGACCAGAATCAGACCGATGCCGAAGGAGAGGCTGTTGGCTATGACTGAGGTGGCAAGCGCTCGGCGACTGGTCCATCCAAGCGTCCACATGAAGACCCGCCATTCAACGGCCGTCACAGTGGCCTCAAGCAGCAGAATGAGCGCGATCCTCGAAGGCGAATCCCAGGGTGGCCCAGCACCTGACAGCAAGTAGTCGATCAGTCCAAGTCCTGCTCCGGCCGCGAGGACAAGGGGCGGATTGGTCAGTGTATTGACGAGTATCCCGGCCAGAGCGGAGCGACCGGGGGATGCCCGTCCGGCGATCGCCACGACGGGCACCTCGATGAGGATGGTCAGAATGAGCGGGATGGCGAAGGCAAGCGCCATCGGGAAGACCCAAGATGTCAGCGGCACTTGCCTGAGAAGAGTCTCGGCGGCCTTCGTCGACCTCTCCTCTTCGGCCTGCCTCGCCTTCGCAATCTCCTTTGCACGCAGCAGCCCCCTGCTCCGACTGGCGTCTCGGGTGGTATCGACACGAGGCGGAGGCGAAGGCATGACGTCCGCGGCCGCGACCGACGGCGCAAGCACGTATGCGCTTCCGAGTACAGCCAGAAGACCGGCCGTGACCAGCATCCTACGAATCATCGCCTGGTCCCTCCTTCGGCTGACCGTCCTCATCCGCAGCCTGAGCCTGCTTGTGCTCCCGCTTCCGAGCGGCGGCCATGCGTGACAGGGCCCACAGCGACAAGCCTGAGACCAGTCCGATCATGATGAAGGCTCCCAGGACGATCCGCGGATCGCCAAGTCCGGGCGCCGGAGACGGATCGACATCGGCGACCGCCGCGGCCGGCCAGGCAAGCACAAGGAGAATTGAGATTGCACCTATCATCATCGTCCGCTTCATGGGCTCGCTCCCTTTCGTCGGTCGAATGGCACCCAACAAGTACCGCATCATCTATGCCTGCTGTTCCGTTAGTGCCGGAACGTCGCGTGAAGGTTCCCTGGGCCCCGGACGAAGACCGAGCCAAAGAAGCGCGGCCGACGCACTCACGCAGATCGCGAGAGAGGTCGCGGAAAGCGGCTGAGTGAGACTCAGCAGCGGTGGCAGGGCGCCCGTCATGAGCGCGAGGCACGTCAGACCGAATGCAAACCCCGGGCGTTCGTCCAGGGTGTCTGCCACGGCCACCAGAGTGACCGGCATGGTCATGTTGAAGAGGAGCATGCCTGCCACGCCCGCCGCCGGCGACCGCGTGGCGAAGAACAGGAGCGGCAGAGAAGCCACCAGAGCACCGACACCCACGAAGATTCGTCCGTAGCGGTCCGCGAGCACTCCGCCCGCGGCCTTACCAAGCACCAGAGCCGTCGTCAATCCCACAAGCAGCCACGGTTGTGTCTTCCATGGCAGCGCAAGCGCGGATCAGACGAACGAGCGCAGCCCGATCACCGCCAGCACGATCAGAACCACGCCGACCGTTCGGCTGAAACGCGTTTCGTCCGCCGGTTTCACCTGGGGAGTAGGCCCACCCGAGGGAAGCAGTGCGAGCACCCCAATGCAGATCGTCAGAACCACAGCGGGCAGCCACGCCAAAGACACCGCGCTACCCAGGGCAATCCCAATCGCAAGCCCTGCCGCTCCCGGTGCCACGAAGAAACCCGGCGGTCCAGCCTTTCCCGGTCGAAGACGAAGCGCGACCACGCCTCCGCCGACGTGGAAGGCCGAGTTTGCGACGCCGGCCACCACAATGGCTGGCCAGAGGCCGCCAGGGAGGAGCACCAGGAGAATCGCGGCCGCCGTCGCGCTGGCGCCGGCAAGAGCGACTCGTTTTCCCACCGCGGCGTCGGTGACCGGCCATCCGATCAAGGGCTGAATGGCGAAGGCAGCCAAGTTGTACAGGACTACGGCAGTGAGGGCCAAGGACGCCGGAAGTCGATCAGTCGCCGCCGCGGCAAAGATGACCGCGGCGCATGAAGCATCGACTGCTGCGTGGGTCAGGCCATACACAGAGATGATCAGCAGATACGAATCGCCAGCGGGAACGCGTGGCGTCTTCATACGTCAAGCGTAGCACGAAGAGGCAGCTCGGTTGGCTGTCTTCATGAGAATCGCACAACCTACTCCCCATCCTTCCCCGCGGCCCACTGGTGGTAGGCTATGACGAACTCGTCCAGGTCGCCGTCGAGGACGCCCTGCACGTTCCCCTTCTCCCTATCGGTTCGGTGGTCCTTCACCATCTGATAGGGATGCATGACGTAGGAGCGAATCTGAGAGCCGAAGCCGATCTGGCTCTTCGTTCCCCGGATCTTCTCCAGCTTCTCCGTCTGCTCTTCCTGCATCCGCTCATAGAGCCGCGCCCGCAGTATCTCCATCGCCGTCGCCTTGTTCTGCAGCTGCGAACGCTCGTTTTGACACTGCGCGACGATGCCGGTGGGCAGATGCGTGATGCGCACCGCCGAGTCGGTCACATTGACATGCTGGCCGCCTGCACTGGACGACCTGTACGTGTCGATCCGCAGGTCTTTCGGATCGATCTCGACCTCAACCGTGTCGCCAAGGATGGGGATGACGTCGACCGAGGCGAATGACGTGTGCCGCCGTTTCTGGAAGTCATAGGGCGAGATGCGCACGAGTCGATGGACTCCCTTCTCGGCACGCAGGTAGCCGTAGGCGTTCTTGCCGTGCACCGTGAAGACGGCGTTCTTGATGCCCGCCTCCTCCTCCGCCGTGACGTCGTTGAGGTCGGTCTTCCAGCCACGGCGCTCGCACCAGCGCAAATACATTCGCAGCAGCATCTCGGCCCAGTCCTGCGACTCGAGACCTCCGGCGCCGGGATGGATCGACACGATCGCGTCGTGCGAGTCGAGCGGATCGGAGAACCACGTGGCGACCTCGAGCGCGTCGGCACGATTCGTCAGATCGGAGAGAGACTCGGCGACCTCACGGTTGAATTCCTCGTCCCGCTCGGAGAGGGAGAGCTCGTGGAGAACCTGGACCTCCTCGATGTCCTCGAGGAGCTTTTCGCATGCGGAGATTTCGTCCGTCAGCTCGCTGATGTTGGCCATAGCCTTCTGAGCGACGAGCTGATCGTCCCAGAAGTCCGGCTTGCCGGCGGCCGCCTGCACCTTGGCCAGCTCGGCTCTCTTGCCGGCTAAGTCAAAGATAGTCGCAGATCTGATGGATCCGCGCCGATAGTCGCTTGACGTCCTCGCTGTAGTCTTCGATCAATCCGCTGTCCCCTCGGCCTGGTGGCTTTGCCGCCCTACGCCCCGCAGCATTTCTTGTACTTCTTGCCACTTCCGCACGGACAGGGATCGTTCCTGCCCACGCCGCCGTGCGCCTTCGCCTTCTTCTTGGCCTTGCCGCTCTTGTTGGCGGCCACAGGCTCGCCCGCCGCCATCGCCCCTTCACCGGCCGGCACCGTCTCGAAGACCGACGGGCGGTGCGCTTCCGGCTCCGGCTCGATCGCCACTTGAACTTGGAAGATGAAGTTGACGAAATCCTCTTTGACGCCCGCGATCATCTCTTCGAACATCGCGAAGCCTTCGTTGGTATACTCCACCAGGGGATCGCGCTGGCCCACGGCGCGCAGGCCGATGCTCTCGCGCAGGTAGTCCATCTCATATAGATGCTCTCGCCATCGCGTATCGATGACCTGGAGCAGGACGATTCGCTCCAGCTCGCGCAGCATCTCGGCGCCCAACTCCTCCTCGCGGTTCTTGTATGCCTCATGGATGGAGTCGAGCAGCTTGTCCGCGAGCTCCTCCCGGGTCAGGTCCTCCAGGTTCAGGTCGCCCGCGCCCCAGGGCAGCGGGAAGATCTGATTGACGTCGGTCACCAGACCCTCGATATCCCACTCCTCGGGATACTTGCCTTGCGCCGTGCGCATCTGCGTGACCCCATCGGCGAACTCGCGGAAGGCGTCTTCGATCAGATCTGTCAGATCTTCGGCGGCCAATATCTTGCCGCGCTCGGTGTAGATCAGCTCGCGCTGCTTATTCATCACGTCGTCGTACTCGAGCACGTGCTTCCTGGCCTCGAAGTTCTGCGACTCGACCTGTCGCTGCGCCGTCTCGATCGACTTGGTGATCATGCCGTGCTCGATCGGCATGTCCTCCGGCCACTGAAGCCGCTCCATCACCGAAGCGATCCTGTGGGAGCCGAACAGGCGCATCAGATCGTCTTCGAGCGAGAGGTAGAACTGGGTGGAGCCGGGATCGCCCTGGCGACCGGAACGGCCACGCAACTGATTGTCGATTCGCCTGGACTCGTGCCGTTCCGTGGCGATAACGCGAAGGCCGCCGACCTCCACCACTTGAACGTGCTCGGGCTCGGTGATTTGCCGCGCCTCCGACAGCCCCGCCTCGCGTTCCTCGGGCGAGAACTGCGTCTCCAACGCCTCCAGGTCGGAGACGCCAAGCTTCTGCATCGCCAGTCCCTGAGGGTTGCCGCCAAGCATGATGTCGACGCCTCGGCCCGCCATGTTCGTGGCGATGGTCACGGCGCCGACCCGGCCTGCCTGCGCGATGATCGCACCCTCTCGCGCGTGATGCTTGGCATTGAGGACCTCGTGCTTGACGCCGCGCTTGCGCAGCAGCTTCGAGAGATGCTCCGATTTCTCGACCGAGATGGTGCCGACGAGCGCCGGCTGTCCGCGCTGCTGGCACTCGATGATATCCTCGACGACCGCATCGAACTTGGCGTCGGCCGTCTTGTAGATCAGATCGGGCATGTCGTCGCGGACCACCGGCCGGTGCGGCGGAATCTCGACCGTTTCCAGCTTGTAGATGTGGCGAAACTCAGCCTCTTCGGTCATTGCCGTACCGGTCATGCCGGCGAGCTTCTCGTACATGCGGAAGTAGTTCTGGAGGGTGATCGTGGCCAGCGTCTGGTTTTCCTCGCGGATTCTGACCTTCTCCTTCGCCTCAATCGCCTGGTGAAGGCCCTCGCTGTAGCGGCGCCCCTCCATGATCCGGCCGGTGAACTCATCGACGATCATGACCTCCCTGCCCTCTTCGCCGGCCCGCACGACGTAGTCGCGGTCCTTGCGGTAGAGGGCATGAGCGATCATCGACTGGCGAAAGATGGACAGGACGTCGTGGCGCAGCTTCGCCTCTTCAAAAGTGAGCTCCTTGCGCTCCTCGCCGCCCTCGCCGCCGAAGAGATCCTCCACGCTCATCCCGAAGGCCCGCGCCAGTCTCTCCTGGCCGCGTGGCGTCTCCTTGCAGTGGCGCTCCTTCTCATAGGCGACGTAGTCGAAGTGCTCCTCCAGCGCCGCGTCTTCGTCCTTCTCTTCCGGAGTGATCGGCTCGTGCGCGACAGTCTTGGTCTTCATGCGTCCGACGACGTCGTTGATGGCCGCATAGAGCGGGCCCGCCGATTCATGCATACCTGAGATGATGAGCGGCGTGCGCGCCTCGTCGATCAGGATCGAGTCGACCTCGTCGACGATGGCGTAGTGATGGCCGCGCTGCACCCGCTCCTCGGGATGAGTCACCATGTTGTCGCGCAGGTAGTCGAATCCGAATTCGCTGTTTGTGCCGTAGGTAACGTCGGCGTTGTAGGCCTGGCGGCGCTGGTCGAAATCCATCATCGTCTGGATGACGCCAACCTTCAGATCGAGGGCGCGATAGACGGGTCCCATCCACTCGGCGTCGCGCTTGGCCAGGTAGTCGTTGACCGTAACGACGTGGACTCCCTTGCCCTCCAGGGTGTTGAGGTAGACCGCCAGTGTAGCGACGAGCGTCTTGCCCTCGCCCGTCTTCATCTCGGCGATCTTGCCCTCGTGAAGCACCATGCCGCCTACGAGCTGCACCGGGAAGTGCTCCAGCCCGATGGCGCGCCTGCCCGCCTCGCGCACACAGGCGAAGGCCTCGTCGAGGATGTCGTCGAGCGTCTCGCCGTCGGCAAGGCGCTTCTTGAACTCCTCGGTCTTGGCGGCAAGTTGCTCGTCGGAGAGCTTGACGACGTCGTCTTTGAGCTCGCAGATCGCTTCCGCCCGTACGATCAGTCGTTCGACTTGCTTTCGCGCGCCCGCGTTTAGCACGCGACCGACCACGTCCATGATTGCCATATCGAAAAGACTACCTTCCTCTCGTGGGAGTAGCGCGGGCAAGCCCGCAGCCGCCAGATGATTCTAGCACGGGACATGCCAGGGCGCAGAGGCCAAGGTGCTGCTTTCTCCAGGTAAGTCAAGAATCAGCGGCTGGCCAAGACCCGATCTCCATACTCCGCCCGATGCCCTGCACAGCGCAGTGTGATGCACGTCGCTACGGGAGGATAGCCGCTTCGTGAACACTCGCAAGCTGCTCCAGAAGGCCCTCACGGGTTCAGCAAACGTGCGTTTCAGCGATGCGACCGTGCTTGCGGAGGCCTTTGGGCTCCGCCTGAGTAGGGTGGCAGGCAGCCATCACATCATGGCCCTCCGCAGATTCCCGAACTGGTCAATCTGCAGGAGGTGGAGCGAAAGGCAAAGCCTATCAGCTCCGACAGTTGCTCCGGCTTGCTGCGCGGTATGATCTGCAATTACGCGACGACTCGAATCCCAGGCGATAGGCTATGAAGGACTACCACATCAACGTCTTCTATGGCGACAAGGACGGCAGATACATCGCCGACTCCCCGACCTTGAGGCCTGCTCGGCATTCGGCGACACGTATGCTGAGGCTCTTGCACACGTTGAGGCGGCCAAGGAGGCGTGGCTAGGGGCTGCCCGCGCGGAGGGCAAGCCGATCCCCGAGCCCGACCCTACGCCGACTCGGTATCCTCACCGTCGGCGGCCCGCACCGGCCCGTCGTCCTCACCGTTCGAGACACGGCCGTTCATCCGCAGCGTCTTGCGAAGACCCTCGAAGATGCCCATGGCGTTGAGCATGAGGAAGCTCAGAACCGCCAGAATCGCCAGGATCGCGTATTTCAGCGTCGCAGGGGCGAACTTCAAGCTCCATCCGGCGGCCGCCAGCAGCGCGCTCCAGATGTAGATGACGATGACCGTCTGCGTGTGGGAGAAGCCCTTGTGCAGGAGACGATGATGGATATGGCCCTGGTCGGCGTGGGTGATGGGCTTGCGGTTCTTGGCGCGCCGCACGATGGCGAAGGCAGCGTCGAAGATGGGAACGCCCATGATGAGGATGGGCACCAGCAGCGCGATGGCCGCGATCGACTTCATCACGCCCTGAATGGCGATCGCCCCGAGCATGAAACCGAGGAACATGCTGCCCGAGTCGCCCATGAAGATCTTGGCCGGATGGAAGTTGTGCTTCAGGAAGCCAATGCAGACGGCGACGAAGATCGCGCACAGGGTGGCGGCGGTCGTCTGACCGGTCTGAAGCGCGAAGATGAAGAACGTGATCCCGCTGATGGCGCATACCCCGGCGGCCAGGCCGTCGAGGCCATCAATGAAATTGACCGTGTTGGTGAAGCCCAAGACCCAGAAGAGCGTTACCGGAATCGCCCATATTCCCAGATAGAGGAGGCCGCCCCCGAATGGATTGCCGGCAAACTCCACGCTGACCCCGGAGGCGATCAGCACGGCTCCCGCCGCCAGTTGTCCCGCCGCCTTGACGATCGGAGCAAGGTTCCACAAGTCGTCGAGAACGCCCACGATGAAGATGATGGTGGCGCCGCCGATGATACCGAGCAATTCCGTGTCACGGGTGAGAATGCCCGACTGGACGTGGAGCCAACGCTCGGCCGCGCACTGAAAGGCGAGCGCCGCGGCAAAGCCCGCGAACATCGCGACGCCGCCGAGGGACGGGACGGGCTGCTCATGCACCTTGCGCTGGTCGGGACGGTCAACCGCGCCGAGGCGCGACGCCACTCGTTCGACGAGGGGAGTCACGAGATAGGTCACGGTGATCGCGACCGCGAAGAGGACGACGTACTTGAAGTACGGGCTCATCACGGCGCCTCGACATCGGCGCTCGCGGCGGCTTCGACGGCCGCCGGGCGCTCCAGCTGCTCCATGCGAACTCCGGCTTCGGCCATCATCTCCTGCGCCAACTCATCAGGGTAGCTATCTCGGTAGACGGCCCGCTTCACACCGGCATTGATCAGCATCTTCGCGCAGAGCACGCACGGCTGATGTGTCGTGTAGACCGTGGCGCCTTCGATCTGCACACCGTAGAGCGCTGCTTGAAGGATGGCGTTCTGCTCGGCGTGCAGGCCCCTGCACAGCTCGTGGCTGGCGCCGGAGGAGATGGCGCGCTGCTCGCGCAGGCAGCCTACCTCATCGCAGTGGGCCAGGCCCTTCGGCGCGCCGTTGTAGCCCGTGGCCAGGATGCGCTTGTCGCGAACGATGACGGCGCCGATGTGCCGCCTCAAGCAGGTGGAACGCTGCGAGACGTAGTCGGTGATGGTCAGGAAGTACTCGTCCCAGGAAGGGCGTTTCGACTCAGAGATGACGGCCTCCAGCTCGCGCAGGTCCGCTGGCTTTCTTGGGGCCGAGTATACCAGAGGGGAAAAACCGGCAGAGTGCCTAGTCGTTTCCCTGCCACGTCGGGGAGACGGTGCCGAACAGCCGGTCGCCGACGTCGCCGAGGCCGGGCATGATGAGCCCGTGTGAATCGAGCGACTCGTCGATCGCGGCCGTGTAAATATCTACGTCGTCGAACTCCTCGACGATCCGGTGGATGCCCTCGGGGGCCGCCACGACGCATATCAGGGACAGCGCCCCCGCGCCGCGCTCCTTGAGCAGCCCCAGCGTGGCGATAGCCGAGCCTCCGGTCGCCAGCATCGGATCGAGCACTATGGTCTCTCGATGGTTGATGTCATCGGGAAGCTGGCAGAAGTACCTGCGCGCCTGAAGGGTGTCCGGATCGCGGTACATGCCGACGTGGCCCACCTTGGCGTTGGGAATCAGCTCCAGTATGCCGTCGACCATTCCCAGGCCGGCCCGCAGCACCGCGACGACGGCGACCTTCTTCCCGGCCAGGCGAAACGTCTTGCCCCGGCCCAGCGGCGTGTCGATCTCACACTCCTCCAATGAGAAGTGCTTCGTCGCCTCGTAGCCCATCAGCAGCGACAGCTCGTGTATCACTTCGCGGAACTTCTTCGTGCCGATGTCGCGGTCACGCGCGATCGTCAGCTTATGCTGAATCAGCGGATGGTCCAGAACGTGAATCCGGTTGCTCACAGGCAGACACCTTCCGTCAGGTCGGGATAGAGCGGGAACGCCTCGCACAGCCTCAGAACCTCATGGTTCGTCTCGGTGGCGACATGCTCGTCCTGCGGATTGAGCAGCGCTCTGGCGATGAGCCCGCCAATCGTCTCCATCTCGGCCTCGCCCATGCCGCGCGTCGTGACCGCGGGCGTCCCGATTCGAATACCGCTGGTAACGAAGGCGCTCTGTGTGTCGAACGGGATCGTGTTCTTGTTGACCGTGATGCCGATCTCGTCCAGCAGCTCCTCGGCGTCACGACCGCTGAGTCCCTGCTTGGAGACATCGATCAGCATCAGGTGCGTATCGGTGCCGCCGGAGACGACTCGAAAACCGGCCGAGCCCAGCGTGGAAGCAAGCACCTTCGCGTTGGACACCACGCGCCGCTGGTACTGGGCGAACTCCGGTGTCGAGGCCTGCTTGAGCGCGACGGCCTTTGCCGCGATGACATGCATCAGCGGTCCGCCCTGCATGCCCGGAAAGACCGCCTTGTCCACCTGCGTCGCGTACTCCTTTCGACACAGAATCATGCCCGCCCGAGGGCCTCGCAGCGTCTTGTGTGTCGTGCTCGTGACGATGTCGGCGTGGGGCACGGGACTGGGGTGCAGCCCCGCCGCCACCAGACCCGCGATGTGTGCCATGTCGACGACGAGCATTGCGCCGACCGAGTCGGCAATCCGTCGGAACGCCGCGAAATCGATCGTCCTCGGATAGGCGGTCGCCCCGGCGACGATCATCTTTGGCTGTTCCTTCTTGGTCAGCTCGAGGATGGAGTCGTAGTCGAGCTGCTCCGTGTCGCGATCGACGCCGTAGGGCACGAAGTTGTAGAGCTTGCCGGACGCGTTGACCGGGCTGCCATGCGTCAGATGGCCGCCGTGCGCCAGGTCAAGACCGAGGACCTTGTCGCCGGGCTCGAGCACCGCCATATACGCAGCCATGTTCGCTTGGGCGCCCGAGTGAGGCTGCACGTTGGCATGCTCGGCGTCGAACAGTTCTCTGGCACGGCTTCGCGCCAGGTCCTCCACCACGTCGACCATCTCGCAGCCGCCGTAGTAGCGGCGAGATGGGTAGCCTTCCGCGTACTTGTTCGTCAGAACCGACCCCTGCGCCGTGAGCACCGCCACGGAGGTGAAGTTCTCCGAGGCGATTAACTCGAGCGTGTTGCGCTGCCGGTCGAGCTCCTCTTTGATGGCGGCGGCTAGGTCCGGATCGATCTGGGCGAGCTTGCTCTTCAACTCTGACAACGTAGGTTCTCCTCGATTTCCGATATCTTCCGCACCCTTCGCGCGTGTCGTCCTCCCTCGAACTCGGTGGACAACCACGCGTCGACGATCTCCTTGGCCGCGTCGGCGTCTACGATCCGCGCCGCGAGGACCAGCACGTTCGCGTCATTGTGCGCGCGGCTCATCTTCGCGGAGTAGACGTCCGGCGCCACCCCGGCGCGCACGCCCGGGAACTTGTTGGCCACCATCGCCATGCCGATACCGGCGCCGCAGATCAGTATCCCCTGGTCGCAACGGCCGGCGGAAATCTCGCGTCCGACCTTGGCGCCGATGTCGGGGTAGTCGACGGGTTCCGGCGATGACGTGCCGCAGTCCTCGACCAGCAGGCCCTGGGCGGCCAGATGACCGCGAATCGTCTCCTTGAGTTCGAAACCGGCGTGATCCGCGCCGATGCACAGCTTCACGTAACGCCTTCCTCCCCGCGTGCGGACAGCTGCCGCACGCCACGCATGATAACCGTTAGGGGCGGCCGAATGCCAGTACGCGCGATTCGGGGAGGCTATCGTACGACAAAGTATCGGATCGGACTCCACGTTCCCAGGTGACAGGCACCGCCATGATAAGCTCTCACGTACCACCTGCCGGCGTACGGAAGACGGTAGCGGAGCCGGTACCTGGCGTAGCCATAGTAGTTGTAGTTGGTCGCGTATCTGATCGCGTAGCGCTTCCAGAGGTAGCGGCCGCGGTAGCGAATCCTTCGATAGAAATACAGCCTTGTGTAGCCGGAATGCCACGGCTTCAGATAGCCGTAGACGTAGAAGTTGCGCCCTCGGACGGGACTGGACGAGGCGGTCCACGGTCTGCCCAGGTAGGCGCGACAGCTCACAGTGGCCGTGGATGAGATCGACGGACCGTACGCCGGAGTGCCGGTGAAGCGAAGCTGAAGAAGGGTCCTCGCCGCTATCGTAACCGTCGTTTCGTATCGTGTGGTTGCCGGGTTGTAGGTCGCGGTGGCCTCGCGAGTCCAGCTCGACCCGTCGGGACTTCTCCACAGAGTCACGTCCTGATCCGCGAGAGTCTCCTCGACCGACCTTGGTCCGCGCGGGCTGATGGGAGACCCGCTCCCGACGGACTTGAGCGTGCCGACCACGGGCACCTTGTCTCCGTAGTTCCAGTTGCGGTTGCCGCCGACATCGATAGTGAGCGTCGTCGGGCCCGAAGGCGTCGCGGTCGCCGTCATCGGGAGACTGCTGTTGGCGGCGGAGTCCATAACGAAGATGGTGTAATGGTACTTCTTGCCGTTGACCACAGACGCGTCAATCGTCGCTTCGTCGGCATCCTCGTAGATGCGGATCTGGTCGCCGCTGGGAACGGGCGAGACGGCGAAGGTGGTATCGGAGCGAAGAATCCTTACCGACGAAAAGTCGATGGGCGGATTGCTCCAAGATAGATCGACCCGTTCATCTCCTGCGATTGCGGAGAAACCGCTGACCGGCTCGGGCGGGGTGGAGTCAGCGAGAAGAACCGCGACCTGGGCATTCGAGAAGCCTCTGGTCGCCACGACCAGATCCGGCCGGCCGTCGATGTTAAGGTCGCTGGCGACGACGTTCCCCGTGTACCACGTGTTGGCGGGCCAGGTAGTCTCGCTGCTGAAGTCGCCGGCGCCATCGCCGAGCAGGACGCTGACATATGCGGGCTCGGTATCGCTGGGAACGACGAGATCGTCACTGCCGTCGCGATTGAGATCGGCAACGGTGACAGCCGAAGCCGATTCTCCGGCAGTGAGCGTTGCCGGATCGCTGAAGGCTCCCGTCCCGTCTCCGATGAGCACGAAGACTCTGCCGGCGGTGTGCTGTGCCACGGCCAAGTCCTTGTTGCCGTCGCGATTGAAGTCGCCCACTGCGACGTCACAAAGGTAGTCTTCCCTGACCTCGAAGGCGGTGGGAGCGCCGAACCCACCGCTTCCATCGCCCAGAAGAACAGCGACACTCTGGCCGGTATAGTTCGCCGCAACCAAGTCAGTCTTCCCGTCGTCGTTGAGGTCGGCCGCCTTCAAGCCGTAGGGCTCGTAGATGGCGGAGAACCTGTTGGGGGCGCCGAAGCCCCCCATCCCGTCACCCAGAAGGACGGAGATGTCCCACGAGTAGGAGTTGCCGGTCGCCAAATCAGGCAAGCCGTCTCGGTCGAAATCAGCGATGACGACGCTCTTGGGACCGGTCGAGCCTGCTCCGATGGTGAAGTTCGCCGCAGCGCCGAAGCCGCCCGACCCATTGCCAAGGAGCACGGACACGTTGTTAGAGTCCCGGTTGGCGACGGCCAGGTCCTGTGCTCCGTCGCGATTGACATCGCCGACCGCCACGGCTGCGGCCCAGTCCCCTGTCCCGAAGGTAGTCCCCGCTGCAAGGCCGCCACTCCCGTCGCCGAGAAGGACGGACACGTTGTCGGCCATGCTGTTGGATACGGCAAGATCAGGCCTGCCATCTCTATTGAAATCGCCCTCGGCAATGGAATCGGCGCTCGCGTTGGCGCCGTCCGGGTAGTTGACCGCAGCCTCGTAGCCCGCGCCCTGAGCCAGACTCGTCGTGTTCATCAGCACCGAGATGCTGTCCGAGCCGCGATTGGCGACCGCGGCGTCCGGCTTGCCGTCGCCGTTGACGTCCCCCAGCGCGATGCCCGCCGGAATCCCTCCCGGTGTGGTAGCGAAGTACGAGGGAGCCGAGAACCCGCCCACGCCGTCGCCGACCAGCACAGCCATGTTCGACGTCGAGCCGTCGGCGGCAACCAGGTCTTGGTTGCCGTCACGGTTGAGGTCGCCAACGGCCACGCTGTTGGGATTGGTGCCCGCTCCCGCACTGAAGGATACCGCCGCCGAGAAGGAGCCTGAGCCGTCGCCGAGCAGCACTGACAGGTCGCTCGAGTTTACGTTCGCCGTGCCAACGTCGATCTTGGCGTCCCCATTGAAGTCTCCCAGCGCTACAGAGTGAGGATTCACGCCGACGGTGAACGTCGTAGGAGCCGAGAAAGCGCCCGCGCCGTCTCCGAGCAGAACACAGATGCGGTTGCCCCAATAGTCCGACGCGACGATATCCTGCTTCCCGTCACGGTTGATGTCCCCGGCCGCCAGTGAAGACTGGCCGCCGTCGGCCGTATGGCTCGTCGGTGCGGAGAAACCACCGGCGCCATCGCCCAGGAAGACAACGACCTTGTCAGAGGCGTTTGCGACCGCAAGATCGGTCTTTCCGTCGCGATTGAAATCGGCTGTGTCGACGCCGGCTGCATCGGCGCCAACATCAAGGTTTGCAGGAGCGCCGAAACCCCCGGCGCCGTCTCCCGAGAGGACGGAGACGGTCCGCGACGTGAGGTTGGATACGGCAAGATCGGTCTTTCCGTCGCGATCGAAGTCGCCCGGAGCTACGCAGTAGGCTCCGGCCTGCGCCTCTGCGGTGGATGTTGCGGAGAAGCCGCCGGACCCGTCACCCAGCAGAATGGAGACATCACCCGACGTGGCGTTGGGAACCGCAATGTCCGGCCTGCCGTCCGAGTTCAGATCCGAAATCGCCGGAGTCCTTGGGCTCTGGCCGACGGAGAGGGTGGCCTCCGGAGCGAATGCCGGTGCCTGTTGGGCTCCTGCTCCGCCCGATCGTGCCAGGACGACAACCAGGATAAGCAGCGTCGTCATGAGAAAGAGCGAAACCCACCTTGGATTCGCGCGATTGGAGAGAGCTGACCGCGTCACCTACAACACCCCCGACACTACGTCAGCTTATCACCGCCAGCCTGCGATTGAAAGCAGCAGGTCGTCGGTCTGATTACTTCTCGACGCGGATGCCGGCCGCACGCTCCATCATCCTGGCGGTCACAGTGCCTTCGCGCAGCAGCCGAGGAGCCGAGCCGGTCAGATCGAGTACGGAGGAGGCCACGCCGATGCGCGTCCGGCCCGCGTCCAGCACGAGGTCTACGTGCTTGAGAAGCCGCGGGTCAAGCTCATCGGGCGACTTGGCCGCGTTCTCTCCCGAGTAGTTGGCGCTCGTGCAGGCCAGAGGACCTACTCGCCTCGCCAGACTCGTCGCTATCGGATGATCGGGCAGGCGAACGCCCACGCATCCGCGCGCGGCGGTGACGATCAGAGGCACGTCAGGGTGGGCATCCATGACCAACGTGAGCGGTCCCGGCCAGAACCGGCGCATCAGCGGACGGGCGACCACAGGCACGTGGCGGACTAGGCGAGCCAGATGAGTCCTGGCCGCCACGAGCACGGGCAATGGATTGCCCTTGCGTCGCCCCTTCGCCTTGAAGACCCTCTCCGCCGCCGCTTCGTTGAAGGCGTCGCAGGCGATGCCGTAGACGGTCTCAGTCGGCAAGACGACCACACCGCCTTCGGCGAGAACCTTTGCCGCCGCCTCGAGCGCCGATCGCCGCGGCTTCTTGGGATTGACCGCTATCCGTCTCATAGCCCCTCCATCACCACACCCGTCACGGCCCTGTCATCAGACCCATCACGGTCTTGCCACTACGCCCGTCACGACCCGATCGAGTCCGGCAAGGTCCCGCAGAACCGTAATCTGATCGAATCGGTCCTTCATCATCGTGCTGACTGCATCGGCCTGCGCCTCGCCGATCTCAAGAGCGAGTAGTCCGCCGGGACGCAGGAAGTCCGGCGCGGCGTCAATGATTCGTCGCAGGACGGAAAGCCCATCCGCACCGCCGTCCAGAGCTCCTCGCGGCTCGTAACGGCTGATCTCAGCAGGCAGCGCGTCGATCTCGGCCGTCGGTATGTAGGGAGGATTGGAGACGACGACGTCAAGCGTGCCCGCGATGCCGGGCGCTTCCGCGATGTCGGGCACTCGCGCGATGCCGGACGCCAACGGTTCCAGCAGATCGCCTTGAAGGAAGTCAATCCTGTCCGAGACGCCGGCCGCCTTCGCGTTCTCACTTGCCAGACCGAGCGCCTCTTCCGACACATCGGTTGCGTAGACGCGCGCGCCGTCGATCTCTCTCGCGACGGAAACGGCGACGGCGCCGCTCCCGGTGCCGATGTCGGCCGCAACCAATCCCCCTCGATCGCCGGCCGCAAACGCCAGCACCGCCTCGACAAGCAGTTCAGTCTCCGGGCGTGGGATGAGCACGGCGGGCGACACGGCGAGCGTCAGATAGCGGAAGGCCTTGCGTTCGAGAATGTAGGCGACCGGCTCTCCATCCAGGCGTCTCTGAATGAGACCTCGATAGCGCGCGCGCTCTTCGACGCCGAGAGACCTGTCGGGATTGGCGTAGAGGTCCACCCGATCGCAGCCGAGCGCCTCAGCGAGCAGCAGCTCCGCGTCGAGCCGAGGTTGTTCGATGGCCGCGCCGGTGAATCGAGAGACGGTCCAAGCCAAGGCCTCGGCGCTCGTCCAGACCTTGTCGGCCAAGGTCACACCACCTGCTCGAGCTGAGCAGCCCTATCCGCCGTGGCGAGCGCATCGATCAGGTCGTCTATCTGTCCCTCGAGCACGCCGGCGAGACTGTGGATCGAGAGTCCGATTCTATGATCGGTAACCCGGTTCTGCGGGAAGTTGTAGGTACGGATGCGCTCCGAGCGATCCCCGGTCCCGACCTGGCTGCGCCTGGCCGCCGACAGCTCCGCGTCCTGTTCGGCCTGCGCCTTCTCGTAGAGCCGCGCCCGCAGGATCTTCAGCGCCCGCTCCTTATTCTGCAGCTGCGACTTCTCGTCCTGGCAGCTGACGACCATTCCGGTCGGCAGATGCGTAACGCGCACGGCCGAGTCGGTCGTGTTCACCGACTGGCCTCCCGGCCCGGAAGAGCGGAAGATGTCGATGCGCAGATCGTTCGGGTTCATCTCGACCTCCACGTCCTCCGCCTCCGGCAGCACCGCGACGGTCGCTGTGGATGTGTGAATGCGCCCGCCCGACTCGGTCACCGGGATGCGCTGCACGCGATGAACGCCGGATTCATACTTGAGCTTCGAGAAGGCGCCCTTTCCTTTGACCTCAAAGATGATCTCGCGAAAACCACCGACGTCGCTGGGCGAGGCGCTCATCGCCTGGGTCTTCCAGCCCTGAGTGTCCGCGTAGCGGGTGTACATCCGAAATAGGTCCCCCGCGAAAAGATTCGCCTCATCGCCGCCGGCTCCGCCGCGAATCTCCATGATGACGTCCTTCTCATCTCTGGGATCCTTCGGCAGCATAAGGAGGCGGATCTCCTCTTCGAGCAGGGCGATCTTCTCCTTGAGAGAGGACTTCTCGCCATGGAGGAACTCGACCATCTCCTGGTCGGTCTCGCCCTTCTCCAGCTCCATCGCGTCGTCGAGCGCCGCCGTCGTGCGCCGGTACTCCCCGATCTTCTCCACCAGCGGAGCCAGATCGGCATGGGCCTTGGCGAGCTTGGCGTAGGCGTCACGATCCGAGAGCACGTCCGGGTCGCCCAGCTTGCGCTCGATCTCTTCGTAGTCCCTCGCGATTACGTCGAACTTGTCGGTCAGCATTCCGTCATTCCTCGATGGGCCGGAGTGGTCTCTGCCTTCTCTCTAATCATACAACGCAACGTGGGTCCGCACGTCCCATCCACGGCAGCCGAAAGCACTAGAGTGGGGGCAAGACCGCGCGTGCTACGGGCCGTCGTCGGCGACCGTGCTCGCCGCCTCTCCCACCGCCTCAGCCACGTTGCCAGCCGGCGCGAGACCCTCAAGCCGCATCAGCCGGCCCAGCGCGTCGATCGCCACCTCGATTTGGCTGTCGTCGGGCTCGCGCGTCGTCATCCGCTGCAGGAGCATACCCGGCCAGGCCACCACACGCACGATCGGCGAATTCTCGAACCTAGCCGTGAGCTTCAACACCTCATAAGAGATTCCGGCGATCAGCGGCACCGCCACGATGCGAACGGCAATGCGCATCAGAATCGACGTCTGCGGAAGAAACGAGAAGACCACGATCGCCGTGATCATTACCCACAGCAGGAAGCTCGTGCCGCAGCGCAGGTGCGCCGTCGTGTGCGGCCGGACGTTCTCGACCGTCAACTCCTGTCCCGCCTCGTAGGCATGGATCGATTTGTGCTCGGCGCCGTGGTACTGGAAGACCCTCGCCACATCTCTGATCCGAGAGACCAAGTAGATGTAGGCGAAGAAGATGGCGATGCGAAAGATCCCGTCGACGATGTTCCAGCCGAACCGTCCGGGCAAGTAGCGATTGAAGACGTTGGTGATCAGCGCCGGCGCCACGACGAAGAGCGCGATCGCCACGACCAGACCGACCGTCATGGTGAGGCTCATTTCGCCCTTAGTCAGCTGCACGTCCTCGTCACCGGCCTGCATGGCCGAGAAACTGAACGCCTGCAGCGCCAGGGAGATAGAGTCGTACAGCGCGATGACGCCGCGCACGACCGGCACCTTGGCCAGGGTCTTGTGGCGGCTCACGCGCGAGAGCTTCTTTTCCTGGGAGACTATCGAGCCGTCGTGGCGACGACAGGAGACTGCCCAGTGCTTCGGGCCGCGCATCATGACACCCTCGATGACCGCCTGGCCGCCGAGCGTCGGCTTACCGGCCGTCTCAGCCGTCACCGGCAGTCCCCGCTCTCTTGCGCTTCGGGTACGGATCGCCGCAGGTCATCTTGCCTTCAGGACACGGGCCCCGCGCGCAGTTCGGCCCGGCCTCGTAGAAAATCGTCGGACATGTCTCGCGCGCCAGATCGAGCATCTTCCATGCCATCGCCCGGATCTCCCACTGCGCGCGGTTGCAGCAGCGCAGCGTAAAGAAGTGGAGCAGCTCGCGGCAGTTCATCGTCACGACTATCTTCGTCTCGACGCCCTGCGCGAGCACGTAGCGGGCATCTTCAGCCTCGACGCCCATCTCGAGCAGATCGCGATAGGCGTCGTTGGTGGCGCCAACGATCTTCTCGAACTTGGCCTCGGCCTCGGGATTGTCCGCGATCGCGGGCGGTATGATGAACTGGACGGTATCGTACTTCACGTACCGCTGGGACTGCTGGTTGTAGGATGCCAGACGATGTCTGACCAGCTGGTGCGAGCACGCCCGAGAGATGCCGTCGATGGCAAAGGTCAAAGAGGCGTGTTCCAGCGCGCTGTGGTGGCCGGAGCCCAGGATGGTATCGAGAACCTTGGCGACCTGCTCGTCGGTCATCTTGGCAAAAAGGTCGGCGGCGCCTAGCGGCGCATAACACAATCGAGCCGCGGCGGCTATCGTCCGCTCCGGCTCGGGGCTGTGCTCAAGGAGCCTAACCTGCACGATCTTAGCTTTGCTCGCTTTGCCCTGCCTGCTGTGCCGGCTCCGCCTTCTCGGCGGGCTGCGCCTTCTGCCGGCGGCCATACTTCTTCTCGAAACGCTCGACGCGTCCGCCGCTGTCGACCAGCTTCTGCTTGCCGGAGTAGAAGGGGTGGCACTTGGAGCAGAGCTCTATGTGCAGATTGGCCTTGGTCGACCGCGTCTTGAACTTCTCACCGCACGAGCAGACGACCGTGGCCTCGACATATTCGGGATGGATGTCCTTCTTCATGGCTTGCTGATTCACCTCCGCGAAAAACCTGCGCTAGTCTAACACAGGCCCGCAGGGCATTTCAAAACTGAATCAGCGCGCGACGCGGTGGGTCGTCGCCGGACTACCACACTGTCAGACGGTTGTAGCCGAGGCGTCGCTGACCGTTTCCGGCCAGATCGACGGCGTAGACGAAGAATCGATAGGTTCCCCGTCGCAGGCCGCACTTGAACCGGGTTGAGAGCCACCTGTTGGTCAGGCGGCCGGGGAGATACAGGGTCTTCACCAATCGGCCCCGGAGTGTCTTGATCTTGATCCTGACCGTGGCCTTGGGACTCAAGGCGTCGGTCACCTTGTACCTGAGCGTCGCCCAGCGGAATCTGCGCACGCTCGATCTGTACGGTGCCCAAGTCTTCGGCCCGCTTCTGTCGAGCACGATCGTGTCCGACGCATCGAGCGTCTCTCCGTCCCAGTTCTGGTACTGCGCGTACACGGTCTTCGTGCCGTCGGGTATGCCGTAGCCGGCGTCACCGTACCACAACTGGTAGGCCATGGCCGGCTGGTACGCGAGCCAGGAGTGGAGCGGCAACTCCGCCTGGTCCTCGGACAGCCGCATCCACTGCGCGTCCGCGACGTTGGAGTTGACGATGATATCTATCGACCGGGTGTAGACCGCACCGCCGTTGAGCGCGAGCGTCCCCGTCGGCGTGGGCGTATCCGAGGGAATGGTCAGAGAGTAGACGCCCTTGGGCCAAGTTCCGGCGAACAAGGTCCGGTCAGTCGCGTATGCCGGGCTCACCGCGACGCATCCCACGCTCTCGCCGGCGATATTCCCCGAGATTTCACGGTACGAGTCTTCACCGGCGGCGCGGCGGAAGACGCCGGAGCCCCAGTAGTCGGAGGAGAGACCGCCGAACATCGTGGAGTCGCTTGCGTAGTCTGGCGAGAAGGCGACGCTGAACGGCGCCATTTGAGCGTAGCTGCCCCACGTCGTTCCCCCGTCGGTCGACATGGCCCAATCGGCGACGACGGTCTGGTCGGCCGCGTAGTTCGGTGACACGGCGATGGAGTTGAATCCCTGGGAGTAGGAGTGCACCGTGTCCCAGTCCCCTCCGCCGTTGGTGGTTCTTACGATATCGTCCCCGGCGATGGCGAAGAGGGTCTGGTCCGAAGCGAAGTTGGGAGAGATCGCGAGGTCATCCGCCCACTGGCCCCTCGGGAACCACGAGCCGCCGCCGTCTGTCGACCTGTAGATCCAGCCCTGGGAATACCCCTTCGACGCGCTGACACAAAAGAGCGTCGTGTCGCTGGGGTAGTTGGGCGAGATGACGAGGCTGTTGACGGCGTCGTACAGACCGTTGTTGACCGGGCTCCATCCGCCTCCCCCGTCCGTCGACTTGAACGCCCCATCGCTCCACGTGCCGACGAACACCGTGTGGTCGCTGCCGAACGCCGGCGAGACGGCGATCGCCTGAACGCTGGAGCTCACGACGTCCGACCCGACCAACTGCCAGGAAGACGCGCCGTCAGCCGATCTGAACAGACCGGCCTCCGTGCCGGCGAAGAGCGTGCTGTCCGAGCCAAAACCGGGAGACGCGGCCAGGACGCCTACGCCCATCTTGGCCACACCCGCGTTCGCTTCCGTCCAGGAGCCGGCTCCGTCTTGCGTCCTGAAGATGCCGGCCATAGTCCCGGCGAGAACGGTCTGGTCGGAGGCGAAGGCGGGAGAGGGCGCCAGCGCCGAGACGTTGCCGCTCTTCAGGCCGGTGCTCGCCGCCGACCAGTTGTCCCCTCCGTCGGTGGATAGACTCACACCTCGGCGCCATCCACCCGCCAGGACGGTTTGGTCGGAGGCGAAGGCGGGAGATACTGCGACCGAGGACATGTCATCCTCGGGCAAGGTGGTCGTCATTTCGGTCCACGTGTCGCCCCAGTTCGTGGAGCGGTAGAGGCAGGAGATCTCATCGGGGCCCTCCCAACGCACCAACACCACGAATGCGGTGCCGTCGTCGCGGAAATCCGGTGACAGGGCCAATCCGCCCGCGCAGTAGTATTCGAATCCGAGATCGATGGGGCTCCAGCTCGTGCCGGCGTTCGTCGACTTGAACAGCACACCGTTGGTGGCGGCCAGAACCGTGCGGTCCGTCGTGAACCCGCCGGAGACGCCTATCGACCACACCGACACGCCTTCGTCCATGCCGCTGTTGATCTCGGTCCAGCTCGCGCCGCCGTTGGTCGACCTGAACATCCCCGCGTCGGTGCCGGCGAAGATCGTCCTGTCGACGGCGAAGGCGGGCGAGATGCCCATCGCATAGACGCTTCTCAGCGGCGTGAGCCCGGCGCCTACGGCGATCCAGGTGGTTCCTCCGTTGACTGACTTGAGTATGCTGCCCTCACTACCCCACACGCCCGCGAAGATCGTGTGGTCCACCGCGAAGTTCGGCGAGACGGCGATGCACTGGGGACCCCCCAAGCCGACGGGACTGCCGGGAGCGCCCACGGCCAGCTCGGTCCAAGAGGCTCCGTCGTCGGTGGATTTGTACAAGCCGTAGCACATGGCAAAGGCCGTGTGATCAGCAGCGAAGTTGGGGGAGATCGCAATGGACTTGACCCATCCGCCGGAAGGCCCTCCCGACGTCCAGGTGCCCACGCCGGCGAGAGCGACGGCCGGAAACGCCGTCGTCAGGAGGGCCGCCGCAGCGGCGAGCAAGGTTGCCCGGACCCGCCATGAAGCCTTCCGCACCTCGAGCCGCCTCCTCATCGCGCACGCCGTGGCCGGAACTCGTCTCGCGATCACTTCAACCACTATTAGTATACGGCGTCGGTGCGGCGATGGCAACGCCAGAATGCCTGTTCAGAACGTATGTAGGCCGGTTGCCGCTCGCTCGTCACCTCATGCGTCCGGCTTCAGGCCTTCAGTATTCGCCTGCCTCCGGCCTGCCCCGGCGTGCCCCCGGCCGGCCGCGCTCTACCTCGCGCGGAAGTAGCGAATCGAGCTGTACTTGGCCGAGTGATCGTAGCAGTAGTGGTAAGCCCGGGCGTAATAATAGCCGGCGTACCTCACCCGGTATGAGAGCTTGTAGGACGTGACCCCGGCGGCTAGCACGACATTCCTGTATCCGTACCGCACCCACCGCCGCCGCACCTTGCGATAGAAGTAGACGCGAACGGTGGACGCGCCCCAATGCGCGGGAACGACCGAGCCTCTCACGGTGAAGTGCCGGTTGCGCCTGACTATGCTGGGCGTGCTCGGACGTCCAACCGTCGCGGAGATCAGGCGGGGATAAGCCGCCGTGGTGGCTACGGTGCTCCAGGTCCCGTGGCTGTTGCGCGCGAACGCGCTGAAGTACTGGACGACGTTGTTCGGCAGACTGGTTGCCAACAGCGACCCGCCCACACCTTCGTAGACCTGTGTCCCGTCCGACGGCGACGTCGCGTAGCCCGCCATCGAGCGAAGGATTCTCGTCGTGGCGAAATCGCCGGTCGGGTTGGTCCATGTCAGCCACGCCCGCGCGTTGCCACGCGTCGCTCGGAAGTTCGTGACCGGGCTGCAGGGCGGAGGCGGCACATAGCTGGCCTTCCAGTGGAGCGCGACGGTTCCCGTGGCGCCGTCGGACCCGTCCACCGCGACGCGGTAGGTCTGGGTCGGCGAGACGGTGATCTCAATCGCGCTCTGCGCGACCGACTGCGTGTCGTCGTTGCTTGCGACCTCGCTCAGGCTCCCGACGGCCGAACCGGTGTAGACGCCGAGCAGCGTGTTGAAGTCGCTGCCCATGGTGTCGACGGTGAGTGTCCCGTCGCCCGACGGAGTGAAGCGGTACCACAGAGACCTGCCGCCGGCGTTGCCCGCGTGGTTCGGCTCGCCCGGTTCCTTGGTCGCGTCGGCGTTGGTGCCGGTCACCGTTCCTTCGGCGCCAAGAAGCGACCGGGCATCCGAGAAGCCGTCATTGTCGGCGCCCAGCTCCGACCAATCCCAGTTGAGCACCAACCCACCGGCGGCGCCTCCGACGCCATCGACCGCGATCACGTACGTCTGCCCGGCGGCCACGCGACAGACCGCGGCGCTCTGCAGACTCGTGCCTGCGTTGTCGTTGCTCGTCCGGCGGGTGAGGTCATCGACCTCCGTGCCCGTGTAGACGCCGAGCAGGGTGTTGAACTCGCTGCCGAACGTGTCGATCGACAGCGTACCGTCCGCCGGCGCGGTCCAGGCGTACCAAACCGACGCGCCGCCACTTTGCTCGGCATGATCCGGCTCGTCCTCCTCCTTGGTGGCACCCACGCTCGAGCCGGAGACCGAACCCGCCGTCTCCGTCAGGACCCGGGCGCTCGAGAAGTCGTCGTTTGGTGGGGCGGCTCCCCCACTCGACCAGTGCAGGACGACGTCCCCGAAATCGTCGACCCAGTAGCCGTCGACCGCGATGTGGTAGGTCGTTCCGGCTGTCGCCGAGAACGTCACCTGGCTGGACACGCCCGCGCCGCTGTCGTCGTCGCTGGTGACTTCGGCGAGCGCGCCGACGCTTGAGCCGGTGTAGACCCCAAGAACCGTATCGAAGTCGCTTCCCTGGGTGTCGAACGTCACATCCCTGCTGGTCGTGGGCGTCCAGACGTACCACACGGATGCCTGGCCGTCCTGTTGGTTGTGGTATGGCTCCAGCGGTTCCTTCGTGGCGCCGATCGTCGACCCCGTGACGGTTCCGCCGCCCTCGGCGAGCAGTTGGGCGTCGACGAAATCATCGTTCGCGGGCCGGTCCGGGACGCGCCAGTGCAGCGCCACGTCCCCGGTCTGGCCTCGGTTTCCGTCGATGGCGATCTTGTACGCAGTTCCGGCCTGGGCGGAGAAGACCGCCTTGCTCTGCAGCCTGCCGCCTGAGTCGTTGTCGTCTGTCACATACTCCAAAGAGCCAAAGCTGGTTCCCGTGTAGACCCCGAGCAAAGTATCGAAGTCGCTTCCGTAGGTGTCGATGATCACCTGGCAATCGCTCGCGGGCGTCCACGAGTACCACAAGGACGACCGGCCGCGCTCTCCGGCGTGCTCGGGCTCCGATGCCTCCCTGCTGGCGCCGACGTTGCTGGCGGTCACCGTGCCGGCCGCTCCGGGCATGGCCTGCGCGTTCGCGAAGTCGTCGTTGCCGGGCCCGCCCGGGTCGGCATGGAAGGCCCACCTGATCGTAGCGTCGCCGCGCGCTCCGTTCTTGCCGTCGACCGCTATGCGATACGTCGATCCGGCCGTCGTCCGCAGTGTCACGCGGCTCTGACCGGAGTCGTTTGCGTCGTCGTTGCTGGCCACTCGCACGAGCGCCTCGACGCTCAAGCCTCGATAGACTCCGAGCACGGTGTCGAGCCCGCTTTCCAGCGTGTCGATCAAGAGAGAGCCGTCGGCCGGCGTCGTCCAGACGTACCACATCGAGCCACCACCTGCATTGCCGGCGTGCGCGGGCTCCGACTCCTCCTTGGTCATCTCGGTGTTTGAACCGGTCGAGACCCCGGTCGCTCCGTCCAGCCCTTCGGCGTCCGCGAACATGTCATTCGCGACCGGCGACGCGAGGTGCCAGCCGAGGACGACGCTGCCGGACTCGGCGCTCCAGTAGCCCCACCGCTTGTCGACCGCGATCATGTAGGTCTGTCCCGCCTGCGCCGGCAGACGAATGCGAGCCGGGCTGGCGAGACCGGTGCCGAGTGCCCTGCCGACCAGAGTCAGGCCGCTGAGACTGGTGCCCTTGTAGATGCAGAGCGCCGCGGCGAAATCGGTTCCCGCGGTATCCAGCTCGACAACACCGCTCGACGGGGCGGTCCACGAGTACCACACCGAGCTCGTGGCCGGGCCGTAGCCGGAGTGCGCCGGCTCCGATGTCTCAACGGTCGCGCCCAGATTGCTCCCGGTGACCGTGCCCTCATCCCCAGAAACCAGCTGGGCCGAGGCGAAGTTGTCGTTGGGCGGCGGGGTCCGAGCGTGCCAATGGAGCGCCACGTTGCCGACGAGCCCGCCGCGTCCATCCACCGCGATCTGGTAGGTCTGGCCCAGCGTCACTTGCATGACCGCCCGGCTTTGGAGAGTGCCAAGGGCGTCCTGGTTATTCGCCACCTGTGTCAGAGCGTTCACGGCGGAGCCGGTGTACACGCCGATCTGGGTGTCGAAGTCGCTCCCGAACGTGTCGATTACGAGATATCCACTGCTGAGCGCCGTCCACTTGTACCAGATCGAGGCGCCGCCCGTGTTGCCCGCGTGGTTCGGCTCGCCCGATTCCTTCGACCCTCCGACGTTGGAGCCGGTCACGGTGCCGTCGTTGCCCGTCAGTTCGGTGCGGGCGGAGAGATCATCGTTTGCCGGCGGACCGCCCGCCGTAAGCCTCCAGCGCAGGGTCGACCGGCCGCGCCGCCCGTTCCAGCCGTCGACGGCGATCCGGTACGCCTGCCCGGACGTGACGCGGAAGCTCACTCTGCTCCAACCGCTGCCGGCAGCGTCGTCATCGCCGGCCAGAGTCGCAAGCGAGTTGACCGCCGTGCCGGCATACGCCCCGAGCAGCGTGTCGAAGTCGCTGCCGACGGTGTCGAAGGTGACCGTGCCGTTGGCCGGAGCCGTCCAGTTGTACCAGATGGAGGCGCCTCCGGCGTTTCCGGCGTGATTCGGCTCGCCGGCCTCCTTGGTCGCCGTGAAGTTGGAGCCGGTCTCCGTGCCCTCCGAGCCTGCGATCGCAGTGGCCACCGAGAAGTTGTCGTTGGTGATGCGAGGCAGGAGACTCCAGTGCAGGCCGACCTGGCCGGCCTGCCCGTCCCGCCCGTCGATGGCAACGCGATACGTCACGCCGCTGGTGACCTCGACCGCCACCAGACTCTGGTCGCCCTCGAAGTCGTCGTTCGCGCCCACCTCGGTGAGTCCCCCAACGGTCGAGCCGGTGTAGACACCCAGGAGCGTGTCGAAGTCGCTGTCGTATGTGTCGATGACGAGCAGGCCGTTGCTCGGGGCAGTGAACCTGTACCACAGAGAAGATCCGCCTGTGTTTGCGGCGTGGTCCGGTTCGCCCGCCTCCTTGGTGGCGCCGACGCTGGACGCGCCTGTCGTGCCCTCGGCGCCACCCAGCACCTCCGCCGCCCCAAAGTCGTCGTTGAGCGCGGCGGGGCCGGTATTCCAGTGCAGGAAGATGTCTCCGACGCTCTCGTCGTAACCATCCACCGCCACCTTGTAGACGACGCCCGGACTGGCCCTGAACCGCACGAGACTCGTGGAGTCACCGCCGCCCTCGTCGTCACTTGCCACCTCAGTGAGGCTGTCGACGGCCGTGCCGGTGTAGACGCCGAGCATGGTGTCGAAGTTGGAGCCGATGGTGTCGATGGTGACGACCTTGGTCGCATCGGAGGTGAAAGTGAACCACAGTGAGGTGTCACCATGGTATCCCGCGTGATACGGCTCGCCGTTTTCTCTGGTCGCGCCCTCATTCGAGCCGGTCCAGCTTCCGGAGTCGCCGGGGAGGGCCTCAGCGTTGGCCATGTCGTCGTTGGCGGGAGAGCTCTTCCACTCGAGTCCAAAGGCGCCACACCCTCCGTCGTAGCCGTCGACGGCCACGTAGTAGGTGACGCCGGCCGTCGCGTCAAAGCCGGCCGAGATACTATCGCCGGCTATCTTGGTCAGCGAGCCGACATCGGACCCGACGAAGACGCCTACCAGGCAGTCGAATTCATCCGACCACGTGCCCAAGGAGACGTTGCAGGTGTCCGGAGCCGTCCAGGAGTACCACACGGAGGAATTCCCGGGATCCCAGGCGACGATCTCGGGCTCCGACGGCTCCTTGCCCGCCCCCATGGTCGAGCCTTCGATCGACCCGTAGCGCCCGACCAGAGGCCGCGCGTCGGCGAAGTAGTCATTGTCCGGACACGGATAGGTCCTGTAGTGCAAGGCGAGAAGACTACCCATGTCTCCGGCGTAACCGTCTACGGCGATCCTGTACGTCGTCCCCGCGGTCGCGTGCACGATCACGCGCTCGTAGTCATCGTACGAGTAGTTATCGTTGGCCTGACCTATCAGTGTCAGGGCGTCGACCGAGTCCCCCGTGTAGACGCCGAGCACCGTGTCGAAGTAGCTTCCGTCGGTGTCGAAGGCGACCACCGTGTCGGTCGTGGCCGTCCACGAGTACCAGACTGAGGCCCCTCCCGAGCTCCACCCATGGTCGGGCTCGCCCGTCTCCTTGGTCGCTCCCATGTTGTTGCTGGTAACGGTCCCCTCGTCGCCCGAGAGCACCTCGGCCAGATCGAAGTTGTCGTTTGAGGGGACGGCGCTCGAGAAGCGCCAGTGCAGCTCGACGTTGCCCATCTCCCCGTACTTGCCGTCGACGGCGACTCGGTAGGTGGTACCGCTGGTGGCGTGAAAGGCGAAGCGGCAGGCCGTCGTCTCCTCGAAGGCGTCGCTGTTCTCCGCGACCGTAGAAAGCTCTCCGTAGGCTGACCCGGTGTAGGCGCTCATCAGCGTGTCGAAATCGCTGCCGAAAGTGTCGAACATGACGGCGCCGTCGGCCGGGGCGGTCCAGTAGTACCAGACCGATGCCGATCCGTAGCCCCAGTACTCGCCGTGCAGAGGCTCGTTCACCTCACGCGTGCCGCCGAGCGTCGTGCCCGTGACGGTCCCTTCGTTGCCGGAGAGCATCTGCGCGTCGGCGAGGTTGTCGTTGTCCGGCTTGAAGAAGTGCCAGTGGAGCAGGGCGGTGCCGGCGTCGCCGCTGCCTCCATCCACGCCGATGTGATAGGTCGTGCCCGACGTCACTCTCGAGACGATGCGGCTCTGCCTGACGCCCTCGGCGTCGTCGTTCGCGTCGAGCTCGTCGAGCGTGTCGACCGTCGAGCCGGTGCACAAGTCGATCAGCGTGTCGTAGTTGCTGCCAAACGTGTCGACGACGAGCGCGCCGCCGGAAGGCGCGGTCCAGGAGTACCAGATCGATCTTTCAGGTCCCCACGCGCCGAAGACGGGCTCTCCGGCCTCGCGGGTAGCGCCGAGGTTGGAGGTGGTCAGCGTGCCGTCGAGCGTGCCGAGCGCGATTCGATTGGCGAAGTTGTCGTTGGCCGGGGTGACGGCGAAGCGCCAGTGGAGGGCCACGTTGCCCATCTCGCCGTCCTTCCCGTCTACGGCAATCCTGTAGGTGGTTCCGGCGACGGCCGTGAAGGCCACCCGGCTCTGGTAGTTGCCGGCCTCCCAATCGTAGTCGCCGCTGGCCCCGTCCTGGACCGCCGAGAGGGCGGAGACGCTCGTCCCCGTGTACACCCCCAGCACGGTGTCGAAGTCGCTGCCGAACGTGTCGACGGCGATGCCGCCATTGCTGGGAGCGGTGAAGCGGTACCAGACCGAGGATCCTCCCGCATTCCAGCCGTGGTTGGGCTCCCCGGTCTCCTTGGTGGCTCCGACATTGTGGCCGGTGATGGTCCCCTCGTTCGTGGCGAGCGCCGTGGCCGCGGAGAAGACGTCGTTGCCGGGCGCCACGGTCAGACTCCAATGGAGGAGCACCTGGCCAACGTCGGCGTCGGATTGATCGGCGTAGCCGTCCACCGCCACCCGGTAGGTCTGGCCGGCGACGACCTTGACCCCGACGCGGCTCTGGCACGTCCCGTCTGCCTGATCGTTGGTGTCGAGGACGGTCAGAGCGCCCACGCTCGTGCCGGTGTAGACCCCAAGCACAGTGTCGAAGTTGCTGCCGAACGTGTCGACGACCAGAAGCCCGCTCGCCGGTGCCGTCCAGCTGTACCACACCGAGGCGCCCCCTGAGTTGCCGTTGTGATCCGGCTCCCCCGCCTCCTCGGTGGCGAGCACGTTCGTGCCGGTCGCGAAGCCCGCGGCGCCGCTGATCACCTCGGCCGACGAGAAGTTGTCGTTTGCCGGAGCGGCCCAGGCTGAGGAGGCACCCACAGCCAAGCCGAAGAGACACAGAAAGATGACGATGGCGAAGGCCCGACGAAGCATCTCTACCACTCCCCTGCTCGCTCTCGCGGAGACCCCTCGAGTTCCCATGCCCCCCTCCGCGGACACCCCCGGGTACCAGTGCTCGCTTCTACGGACACCCACGCATTCTGTGGGCAACAAAGAGACAAAGCCGACCGCACCTGGTGCGAATCGGCTTCAACACTTGCAGTTTATCACAGAGCGGGCGGGGATTCAGGCGTGCTTGATGTGCTTGTGTGGCCCATTCCTAGCGAAGCCGCAGTGAGAGGACGCGGCGGGACCGGATGGGGATGAAGCGACCGGCTATCTAGTAGCTGGCCATGTTCGTCTTGGAGATCTGCGAGAGGAACTCGCGATTCGACTTGGTCTTCTTCATCTTGTCGATGAGAAGCTCGATCGCGGCGCTCGGATCGAGCGCGTGGAGCACCCGGCGCAGCTTCCAGATCTGCTCCGCCTCGTCACGTTCGTAGAGCAGCTCTTCCTTCCTCGTGCCGGAGAGTTCGATCTCAATCGCTGGAAAGACACGCTTGTCGGCGAGCTTGCGGTCGAGGCGAAGCTCCATGTTGCCGGTGCCTTTGAACTCCTCGAAGATGACGTCGTCCATGCGGCTGCCGGTATCCACAAGCGCCGTGGCAAGAATCGTCAGGCTACCGCCATGCTCGATGTTGCGCGCCGCGCCGAAGAACCGCTTCGGCGGGAATAGCGCTGTCGAGTCGACTCCACCCGAGAGGATTCTTCCGCTGGTCGGTGCGTTGAGGTTATACGCGCGAGCCAGGCGTGTGACGGAGTCGAGCAGCACGACGACGTCCTTGCCGTGTTCCACGAGCCGCTTCGCGCGCTCGAGCACGAGCTCGGCGACCTGCACGTGATTCTCGCTCGGCTGGTCGAACGTCGAAGAGACGACGACACCTTCGACCGAACGCTCCATGTCGGTGACTTCCTCGGGACGCTCGTCGACGAGGAGCACGAGCAGTAGAGCCTCAGGATTGTTGGCGGTGATCGAATTGGCGATTTCCTTGAGGATGGTCGTCTTGCCCGCCTTCGGCGGAGAGACGATGAGTCCGCGCTGACCCTTGCCGATCGGGGCGATCAGGTCGATGATGCGCGGTGTCGCGGTCCCGCCGGCATGCTCCAAGCGGAAGCGGTCCTGAGGATAGATCGGCGTGAGCTGCTCGAAGGTCGAGCGCTTCCTCGCCACTTCGGGATTCTCCGTGTTGACCGCTTCGATTCTCAGAAGCGCGTTGTACTTCTCGTTGTCCTTGGGCGGCCGGACCTGTCCCGCCACCTCATCGCCGCGACGCAGGTCGAAACGGCGGATTTGTGACATGGAGACGTAGATGTCGTTGTCTCCGGGCAGGAAGCCCTTCGTCCGCAGGAAGCCATAGCCTTCGCCCAGGATATCCAGGACGCCCTTTCGGAAGAGGAGACCCTCTTCCTTGGTCCGGCCCTCGACGATGGCCATCACGAGTTCCTGCTTCTTCATCTTGTTGGCGTTCGGGATGCCCAGCTCCGCGGCGATCGGCTGAAGCTCACTCAGTTTCTTCTCTTCAAGCTCGGCTCTGTCCAACGACTGCTCCTTCCTTGACAGTGAGTATGCCTCACGACCGCGTCGCCTCGGCCGACACGTTCGGCCGACCTGCGAGCCAAGTAGCAATAATGGGGTTCGAAAAGACTAAGCTTGGACTTCTACGCGCGTGGGCTGCGAGCTGCTTGGGGCTCATTATGCCCCAACGTGGGGGCAAAGTAAACGCCCAGTGCCGCTCGCTACTTCGATACCTTCTCCCAGTCGGCCAGAAAGGTCTCGATGCCCCTCTCCGTCAGCGGATGCTTCACCATCATCTTGAAGACCTTGAACGGTATCGTCGCGATGTCGGCGCCGGCCAGCGCCGACTGCGTAACGTGCAGTGGATGTCTGATGCTTGCCGCTACGACCTTAGTGGCGACGTCGAAGCGCTCGTAGATCTCGCAGATGTCGGAGAGCGCGGCGATTCCGTCCTCGCCGATATCGTCGAGTCTTCCGAGGAAGGGACTGACGAAGCTGGCGCCCGCGGCCGCGGCGAGGAGCGCCTGGTTCGGCGTGAAGGCGAGCGTCATGTTGACCCTGATGCCTTCAGCGGCCAGCTCCTTGGTGGCCGCCAGGCCCTCGGGCATGCAGGGGATCTTCACCACGACGTTAGGAGCGATCTTGGCCAGCCGGCGCGCCTCCGCAACGATCTCGTCACGTTTCATGCTAATGGCCTCGGCGCTGACGGGACTGGGATCGACGATCGCGCAGACCGTCTTGACCATCTCCAAGAAGGAGAGATTCTGCTTGGCGCACAAGGATGGATTGGTTGTGACGCCGCTGATGACTCCCCAGGCGTAGCCTTCCCGAATCTCGTCACAGTCCGCCGTATCAAGCCACAGTTCCATGCCCCCTACTTCCCCTTTCGTCTGCCCTTGGATGACTTGTCCGTCTCCGCCTGCACTTCGGCGATAACCTTGTTGATGATCGACTCGAGCACCGTCGTGATAGTCGCGTCAAGCTCGTGGCTCTCAAGCAGCGGAATGTGGTGCTCCCGCGCCAGCCACTCGATATAGTCGCCGATGAGGCGGATGTTGTCGAAATTGGCCCGGTAGCGCTCGAAGGGCCGCTTGCCGTCGGTCTGCAGCTCGCGAATGTAGAAGTGGCTGCGGTGTAGGTCTTCGTCTTCGACGTGGATGATCAACGGCGCTATGAATACGCGCTCCCTGAAGCGATCGAAATCGAGGAAGCCCGGAACGATGTGGATTCCCTCGACCACGAGATTGACTCCCTCGGTGATGGCGCGGTCGATGATCGCCTTGACGCCGACGGCCACCGCCGCGGTCTGCTCGCGGAAGCCGATGGCCACCGGATCGGCGGGCGGGGGTACGGGCACGCGCAGCGCCTTCCAGGCGTCGAAGGACGAGTCGTAGAGCGCGGGCATCAGATCCTCAGAGAAGACCGCGCGCATCACCTCGCGGATTGAGTCGGTCGAGACGATGCGCGTGATGCCGAGCCGGTGCGCCACTTCAGTGGCGATCGTCGACTTGCCGACACCGGTCGTCCCACCGATGAGGACGACCAGCGGCTTGTCCAACTTGGCCAGCGACTGCCACTTCAGATAGCGGGCGGCAAACTCCTCCCCGACCGTGGTGAGCAGCGTGTGCGACGTCAGCTGGCGCAGCTCCTGGATCGTGACAGAGAGCTTGCCCTCCTCGACCAGGGTGTCCTGCACGAGCTGCGCCGTCTCGTAGGAGCTCATCGGCGAGAGGCCGGTCGTCATGATCGAGCGCGCGAGCAGGCCCTTCGAGAAGGGCAGCCCGTGCTTCTCGTCGCGGATCGTGATTCGCGGAGCGTGGCGCCGATCGAGAGGCGTGCCCAGTTTGCCGCCGGCGCCGGCGGTCGGCCGCTTCTTCGACGCCTTGGTCTTCGGTGCTTTTCCAGTCGGGCTCACGAGGCGTGCCTGCCTTTGCGTCTCGCTGTCTCTCCTACGGCCTATTCCTTGCCCGCCGTGACGGCGTTCGCCAGAGCGAGCGCCGCCTCACGCAGCGCCTCCGGCTTCTCGCCGATTACGACCGGCTCATTATCGCAGTAGACGACGCGCTTGCCCATCTGTCGCGCGACATCGGTGGCGACATCGACCGAAGCCGCTTTGAGCTCGGTGAGCATGCAGTCAAAGTCCGGGGCGCCGTCGATGTCGGCTCGCAGCAGCCGCCTATTCGAAAGGTGCGGTGACGCGCCGACAACGGCGCACCCCGTCTCCTCTTCCAGAAATCGCGACAGCCTCTCCATCATCTCGGAAGGGGCCGTGGAGGCGAAGAAGACTCTCTGCGACGCTATCGGCTCCAGCGGCCTCGGTCTGAAGACGGCCCGCACGAGCCTGACCTCAGGCCGGATTCGGGCAATGCCGTCGGCCATCGCGGCCACGGCGTCCGCACCGGCCATGGGCTCTTCACACATCGTCAAGACGATGAGGTCCGCCAGGAGGAGGCGATAGGTGCCGAAGTAGCCGCAGACATGTTCGAGAGGCTGATGCGCTCCGGCGACCAGAATCGACGCGTCGACTTTGACCGGCGGCAATGCCGCTCCGCTTCCTTCGAAGATGAGAATGCGAGCGTCGAGCTTCTCGGCGAGCCCGGCGCCCTCTACAACGTTGGAGTAGAACGGCTCCCCGGCCATGCCTCCGCCACAGCGCCGGCACCCGACCGTCATCACGCGGCTCATCACCGCGTCCTCGTAGTTGTCGCTGGCTGCGTGGCGGCCCTGGCGCATGAATCCCAGGAGATCGTCCGCGCTCAAGCGCACCTCGTCGCCGCGCAAGAGCTCGGGTTCGGGCGGTCCGCCACGGCCCATCGCGACAACGCACGGGTTGAGGCCGGAGGACTTCAGCTCCCGCGCGAGGTAGGCGGAGACCGCCGTCTTGCCGACGCGCTTGCCGGTTCCGATGATCGACAGCGACGGCTTCGTCACGACGTCGGCGAAGTCGGGCGGGCGGAAATCGAAATCGGCGCCGCTGTAGGCCACGCCGGCCGCAAGAGCGTATGACGCCAGGCGCATGCGGTCGGCGTATGACACGACAGGTTCGTCGCTCAGATCGACCACGCGATCCGGCCGGTACTTGTGAATCGCCTCGAGCATGGTCTTCACGGGATCGTCGCCGAAGATGACGGGGACGCCCAGCGGCGAGTAGTCGGCGTCGTCGGTTACCTTCTCGGTTCCGCCGAGAAAGACAGCGGCGGTGATGCTGCTCGACTTTGACAGCTCGGCCATGCCGGCGGCGACGACCGGCAGGTAGTGTTCACCGTCGATGAGAACGATGGCTTTCTCAGGCACGCGGTTGCTCCTATTGCGGGGACACCACACCTATTTCTCGAGTTCGCAGAAGCGCTTGCCCGCCAGCTCGAAATCGGCGATCAGCTCCTGGGCCCCGAACGGATACTTGCGGTAGATCCGCGCGCGGCTCCTGTCCAAGACGATCAGGTTGTAGCACGGCTTGCTCCGGCCGCGCAGCCGCATGCAGCTGACCGTGCCGCCGGTAATGAGCATGAGGCTCTCGAGGCGCCACACGTGCGGGACGTGCTTGTGCCCGCACAAGACCATGTCGACGCCACTTCGCAGCAGAACCTCGAGGAAGTCGCCGGCATCGTAGCAGACGTTTCGCTCCCGGCCGGTTCCCGGCACCGGAATGAGGTGGTGGTGGAGCACGACGATGTTGACGTCGCTCGGCTCAACGAAGCGCGTTTCGATCGTCTTGTAGCGCTCGCGACCGATTCGCCCGCTGTCCAGATCGGGCTCGCTCGAGTCGATCCCGATGATGTTGAGCCCAGGCAGCGCCAGGTCGCTGTTGCGCGCACCGATCAGTTCCTCGAAGTGAATGTGGCCCACGTTCTTGGAGTCGTGGTTGCCCGGAACTATCACACGCTGCCGGCAGGCGAGCCGGTCAAGGAAGATCCGCACCGTCTTGAACTCTTGCCTGAACCCCATGTCCGTGAGATCGCCGGTCACGACGACCGCGTCGGGCTGGAGCTCGTTGAGCTCATCGATGGTGCGCCCGATGAGATTGGGGATGAAGTAGCTCGACCCGGCATGAAGGTCGGAGATATGGGCGATCGTGATCGAGCGATCCGCCGCCGGGCCGGCCTGCGCCGCCTGGTTGTCCCGCGCCGACTCGGCCGTCACCCGCGCTCCTCCTCGTCATCGGCCGGCTGCGGAAAGAGCACCATGTCGACAACGGCCACTACGAGCGCCGTGCCCGCCGAAATCAGCACCGTCCGCAGCAGCCGCTTCCACAAGGGTCCGTGCGGCGCGTGCTTTGCCTTCTTGCCTCCGAGTCTCACTGCCTCACCGGCTTTCGCAGAGTCGAATCGTCCAAGCCGAAAGCGCGTGTCGCCGCCGCCTTCGCCGACGATTCGGCCAATTGATTGATGACATCGACCAAGGATGGGGTTTCGTACTGCACGAGATTGGGACGCCCCTTGATTCTACCCAGGCGAGCTGCAAGGTCAACGGCGTCCTGGAAGTTGCCGACCTCGTCGACGAGGCCGATTTCCACCGCACCCGATCCCGTCCACGTGCGTCCGGTCGCCAGCTCGCGCACCTTCGCGACGGGCAGGCCGCGCGCCTTGGCGACCTGCTCGACGAACTGATCGTAGGTTATCTTCGCGTCGGCCTGAAGCAGCCTCTTCTCCGCGGGGGTCAACGAACGGAACGGGTTGCCCATGTCCTTGTACTTGCCCTCTTTGATGACGGTCATTCCGACGCCGTACTTGTCGGCGAGCTTCGAGATGTCCGGCACCTCCATGATGACACCGATGCTACCCACGTCGGAGGCGGGCGCGGCGACTATCTTGTCCGCTTCGGCGGCGATCATGTAGGCCCCTGAGGCGCCGACGTCGGCGATGGAGACGACAACGGGCTTCTTGACGCGCGCCAGCTCCATCGCGATCTCCTGGCTGGCCGCCGCCGTTCCTCCCGGGCTGTTGACGCGCAGCAGTATCGCCTTGACGGTCCGGTCCTGGTCCGCGCGGCGCAGATCGCTGATCATTCGCTCCGGGTCCGTCGAGGTGATCCCATCGCCGGATGTGGCCGCGATGACACCGGTCAGATGGATCAGCGCGATTCGATTGCTCAAGCCCAGCCCGCTGCTGTCGCTGCTCATCGAGACGAGAACGAGGCCCCCACAGCAGCCGAAGACGAGCAGGAGCGCGAGGATGCTGCTTACGATGATGAGGACGCGCTTGTTCTTCAAAGCCATCTACTCCTCCATGATGATTTTGAGATTGCCTTCCTTTCGCATGACTGTGAAACTGGTCACGCCGTGCTCACGATTGAAGGAGATGTCCAGCCTGGCCGGTCCGATCGGCAGGTTCTTCACTGAGACCGAGTTGAGCCACGGCGGCAGTGTCGGCTGGTTGATGTAGAGGGTCGAGTTCGGCGCGTCCGGACTCAAACCCAGCATCGTCTGGAAGATCATGAACATGGTCCCGGCGGCCCACGCCTGGGGACTGCAGGCCACCGGGTAAGAGACGGGCCAGTTGGCGCCGCGCCGCGTGAATCCACAGAACAGCTCGGGCAGGCGCGCGTAGGCGTGATGCGTTGCCGTGTCGAAGAGCGCTCCAGCCACCACGTTGGCCTGCTCCGGGAAGCCGTAGCGCTTGATGCCCCTGACGATGAGTGAGTTGTCGTGCGGCCAGACGCTGCCGTTGTGGTAGCTCATGGGGTTGTAACCCTTGGCGCTCTTGCTCATCGTGCGAATTCCTCGCCCCGAGAACATGTCGGGCTGCAGCAAACGCGCGACGACCCGTGGCGCCTTGTTGTCGTCGACGACACCCGTGAACAGACACTGGCCGGGGTTGGACGTGATCGTTCGGACCTGGTTGCCCTCGCCGTCGAGCGCCATGCAGAAGAAGCCCTCGTCCTCCATCCAGAACTTCTCGTTGAATCTCTCCTTGAGCACGGCGGCCTGCAGGCGAAGGTTGGCCGCCCTCTTATGGTCCCCGAGCATCTCGTACAGATCGGCGGAGCGTCGCTTGGCGTAGTAGACGTAGCCCTGAACCTCGGCTAAGGCTATTGGAGGCTCGGCCAGCTTGCCGTTGGTGTGCATCACCGCGTTGAACGAGTCTTTCCACCCTTGATTGATCAGACCGCGCTTCGACTTCTTCTCGTACTGAAGGAAGCCCTCGTACATGCCGTACTTGTCGATCCAGTCCAGAGCGGCCGCCAGATTCGACTCGAGTTCGTGGAGCATCACGGTGTCGTTGGTCCACTTGATGTATTCAGACAGCGCGATGATGAATAGCGGCGTCGAGTCGACCGAGCCGTAGTAGGGCGTGTGCGGGATCTCGCGCAGATTCGCCAGCTCGCCGCGGCGGATCTCGTGGAGGATCTTGCCCGGTTCCTCATCACGCCACTGGTCTTCCTCTGTTCCCTGAAGCCTGGCGAGCGTGCGCAGCGTTTCGGCGGCCGGGTACGTCGTTAGTGGTAGCGCCTGAAACGCTGAGATGAGACCGTCGCGACCGAACGGAGCGACGTACCAGGGGATGCCGCCGTCGATAATCGATCCATGCTCGGTCTTCGTCAGCAGAGCCCGCAGGTCGCTCTTGCCTCGCTCCAGGACCGTGTCGAAGAGCCGGTTGTCCGTCACGAACTTGGTGCACTTTTTCTCCCACACCTCGTACTCTTGACGCAGCTCGCTCACCGCGCTGTTGAAGTTGACCGACACGTCGTCGGCCGTTCCCACCACGGGCTGAACGAAGAATTGCAGCAGATGACGGCCGTGAGACTGGATTTCGATGTCGAAGCGCACGGTCGCGCCGTGCATCGTCGTGGCGAATTCATTCGGTACCTGCGAGAACTCCACCTTGGTCTGGCGGAACACGTCATCCTGGCCGTGGTAGGCGAGAACCAGCGTGCGATCGCTGAGCTTGGGCTTGAGCAGCGTGCCGCGTGCCTGCCGGCGCATGCCGCGCACTTCGAACATGTCGGCGAAGTCAGCGCCGAACGATAGCTCTATGCTGACTGTGACCGGAAATGGATTGTAGTTCTTGACACGTAGCCGCTCGAAGAAGCCGTCCTTGACCACGCGAAGTCGCCGGATGTTGAGAGTCTCCTGCGGCACCAGAATGCGGCTTCCCTCGTGGATGTCGGCATTGGTCAGCTCGATGTGCGACATGTAGTCCCGCTCGGCCGTCGAGGTCAGAAGAACCGGATCGCGGCCGTTGAGCCGCATCTCAAACAGAGACAGGAATCGCGTGTCCCGATCGAAGAAGCCCAGGCCGCCGGTGTTTTCGGCGGGTATGTTGCCGTCGATGGCCGTGAACAGAAAGTGCGGCCCCTCCTTGACGGAGAGGCGGCGCTCCTTGATGTCGACTATGATGAAGGGCAGGCCCTCATTGAGGATTCGAGTGTTGGCGTCTACCTCAACTTCGAATTCCTCGCCCTCAGGGCTCGTTATCTTCTGCAACTCTGACTGCCCCCGCGCCGGGTTCGTGTCGCTCGATGATCGATTCATACAGCTGTAAGTAGTTATTCGTCATTCGCTTGACGCCGAAACGCGACTCGACGTGGCGGCGGCAGACCGCGGCGTCGAGCGTCTCAAGCCTCTTCACCTTTTCGACCATTTCGTCGACGTTGTTGACCAGAAATCCGGTCTGCCCGTCGACGATGAGCTCAGGCACCGAGCCGTACGGGAACGCGATGACAGGCGTCCCGGTGACCATCGCCTCGATCATGACCAGCCCGAAGGGCTCCGCCCACTGCAGGGGAAAGATGAATCCGCGCGCGCCGCACAACAGATCCGCCTTCTCCTCCGGCGACACTTCGCCTTTGAAGACGACTTGCTCTCCGTCGATCAGCGGCGCGACCTTCTCGTCGAAGAAGACCTGGTCGCAAGCGTCGATCTTGCCGGCCATCATGAGCTTGACGCCTGCCCTCCCGGCGACCTCCGCCGCCAGGTCGGCCCCCTTCAAGTGCGACATGCGACCGATGAAGACGTAGTAGTCCTGCTTCTTGTCTGAGAACGGCCACTTCGGCACGTCAATGGCGTTGTATACCGTGCCGACGTAGTTGAGTTCGGGGAACCCACGGCGCTGTTCGTCGCTGATCGAATTGTAGTAACAGGCGTTCTTCACCGAGCTGAAGAAGGGGCGGTTGTGATCGGTGAAGATGCCGTGGAGTGTGGTCAGAACGGGTGTATCGACGAAGGCCGCCAGCGTCATGCCGCCGTAGCCGCCGTGGTTGTGGATGATGTCGAACTCCCCGGCGCGCAAGAACGCCTGCATGACGTGGTTGAGATCGACGCATTCGACGCCGATCAGTTCGCGCTGGGGCACATGGTAAACGGAGGACAGCTCTCCCGCCGTGACCGAGTCGCCGCTGGCAAAAAGCGTGACGTCGTGGCCGCGCGCGACGAGCTCTTCGGTCAGCAGCGAGACGATGAGTTCAATGCCGCCGTAGCGTGCCGGCGGGACGCGCTCCCATATCGGCGCTACCATACCTATCTTCATAGCCCGATGGCCCTCTCCACGTCTTCCGTAGTTGGCTCGACTTCGGCGATCTCCGGAGCTGAGCCGATCGCGATGTCGGGGTCCTTCAGGCCGTGGCCGGTCAGCACGCAGACCACACGGCTGCCTGCCTCGATACGCCCGGCCGTCGCGGCTTTGCGCAGCCCGGCGACGCTCGCCGCCGACGCCGGCTCGCAGAAGATACCCTCCCGGCCCGCAAGCAGACGATAGGCCTCCAGGATCTCGTCGTCGGTGACCATGTCGATCTTGCCGCCCGATTCGTCGGCTGCGGCCTGCGCTTCCTTCCAGCGCGCCGGATTGCCGATGCGAATCGCCGTGGCTATCGTCTCCGGCCTCTCGACCGGGTGGCCCAGAACGATCGGCGCCGCCCCGGCGGCCTGAAAGCCCTGCATCTTCGGCAGCTTCGATGAAAGACCAAGCTCGCGGTATTCGCGATAGCCCTTCCAGTAACTCGTGATGTTGCCGGCGTTGCCGACCGGAATGCAGTGGTGGTCGGGCGCGTTACCTAGAACGTCGCAGATTTCGAATGAGCCGGTCTTCTGACCCTCGATACGATAGTCGTTGAGTGAATTGACCAGCTCGATGGGGTGCTTCTTGGTCAGATCGACCGCGATGCGAAGACCGTCGTCGAAGTTGCCGCGGATCGCCAGGACCGTCGCACCGTGCACGAGCGCTTGCGCCAGCTTGCCCCGTGCGATCTTGCCGCCGGGCACGAGCACGATGCATTTCATCTGCGCGCGCGCCGCGTAGGCGGCCGCCGACGCCGATGTGTTTCCGGTCGAAGCACACATGACCGCCTTCGCGCCGGCCTCAGCCGCCTTGGAGATCGCCATCGTCATGCCGCGATCCTTGAAGCTGCCGGTCGGATTCAGTCCCTCGAACTTGAAGTAGAGGTCGAGGTTA
>DYIV01000001.1:60271-92792 GCA_020723435.1 Slackia heliotrinireducens
GAGCCGAGCGCGACCGAAGGAATCAGCGGCGTGTCGCCTTCCTTGAGCGTAATACGCGGCGTCGCGTCGCTCACCGGCAGGTATCTGCTATATCGATCGATGACGCCCTTGTAGCTGCTCACGCTATCTCCTCACCCCAGCTGGGGCGCCACCCTAATCACGTTGTCGACCTGGCGGATTACCTCCAGCTCACTGACGACGCCCAGCGAGTCGCGCAGGTCCTTCTCTCGCGTCTCGTGCGTCAAGAAGATGAGCTCGGCCGCCATCCCGGACGATTCCTTCTGGATCACGCTCGCCAAGCTCACCTGGTGCTTCCCGAACGCGTCGGCGATCTTGGCCAGCACACCCGGCCTGTCGGCGGCGGTCATGCGAATGTAGAACGCCGAGTGCACGTCGCCGATGGGCCTGATACTGTGCTCGCGGAAACACGTGCACCCCAGACGTCCCGGACAGCCGTTCCGGATGTCTCGGGCCACGTCGTAGACGTCCCCAACTACCGAGCTGGCCGTCGGCATTCGTCCCGCCCCTTGGCCGAAGAACATGACCTCGCCGACCGCGTCGCCCTCGACGAAGATGGCGTTGTAGGGGCCGCCCACCGGCGCCAGCGGATGCATCATCGGAATCATCATCGGATGGACGCGCACGTCCAGATCGCCATCGACCTCCTGCGCCAGCGCGATAAGCTTGATCACGTAGCCGATCTCGGCCGCGTAGGCGATGTCGTCGGCGGTGACGTCGTAGATGCCCTCGGTATAGACCTCCTCCGAGGTCATGCGCGTATTGAAAGCAATCGAGGCCAGGATCGTCGCCTTGGCCGCCGCGTCGCGACCGGACAGATCGGCGCTCGGATCGGCCTCCGAGTAGCCGAGCTCTTTCGCCTCGCCAAGCGCTTCCTCGAGCGTGCACCACTCGTCGGTCATCTGCGACAAGACGTAGTTCGTCGTGCCGTTTACGATACCCATCACCCGAGTGATCCGATTGGCCGCCAGCGACTCCTTCAGCGGATGGATGATGGGGATGCCACCGCCGACGCTCGCCTCGAAGCGGACATCGACACCCTTCGCTTCGGCGGCATCGAGTATTTCGGCGCCGTGGTCGGCCATCAGCTCCTTGTTCGCCGTCACGACGTGCTTGCCGTCGGCTATCGCGCGCAGTATGAAGTCGAGCGCCGGGCGAATGCCTCCTATCAGCTCCACGACGATATCAACCTCGGGATCGCCCAGCGCGACGTCGGGGTCGGTAGTGACGAGCGCCCGGTCGAGCCCGACGTCGTCACCCTCCAGCTCCGACATGTCCTTGATGAGCACGTGACGGATGGATATCTCAGCGCCCACCTTCTTGGCGATGTCCTCCGCCTCGGTAATGACGCGCCAGACGCCGCCGCCGACGGTACCCGCCCCAAGTAGCGAAATGTTAATCGAGTCCCCCGCCATCTAGACCTCCAGCCTCGTCAGATCCTCGTACGTCTCACGACGGATAATGATGCGCGCTTTGCCATCGGCCACCATCACTACGGCCGGCCTGGGCTGCTTGTTATAGTTGCTGGCCATTACGTATCCGTAGGCCCCGGTCGCCGGCGTACACAGCGTGTCGCCCACCTCGACCGCCGCGAGCTTGGCGTCCTTAACGATGATGTCGCCGCTTTCGCAGTGCTTGCCCGCGATGGTAGCCGTGACCTCCTTCTTCCGATCGGCCTTGTTGGCGATGAACGCCTCGTAGACCGCGTCGTATAGCATTGGCCGGATGTTGTCGCTCATTCCGCCGTCGACCGAGATGTAGGTGCGCACCCGCGGTATCTTCTTGATCGTGCCGACCCTGTAGAGTGTTATGCCCGCGTTGCCGACGATCGACCGGCCGGGCTCGATCATCACCTTCGGCATCGGCAGGTCGTGTGCGGCGGTCGCCTTCCGCACGTTGCCGATGATGACCTCGGCGTACTCGGCGATCGTCGACGGCTCATCGGCGGCCTCATATGAAATGCCCAGGCCGCCCCCCGAGTTCAGCTCGCCGCAGACGAAGCCGGTCTTGTCGCGAATCTCGGCGATGAAGTCGACGATCAGCTCAATCGCCTTGGCGTATGAGTGCAGCTTGAAGATCTGCGAGCCGATGTGGGCGTGCAGGCCCATTAGCTCGACCTCCTTGGTCGCCAAGACTCTCTCGATCGCCTCCATCGCGGTCCCGTCCGCCAGGCCGAAGCCGAACTTCGAGTCGATCTGGCCTGTCTGGATGTATGAGTGCGTCGACGGCTTGATGCCCGGCGTGATTCTAAGAAGGATTCGCGGGCAGGCCTTGCGCTCCGCGGCGAGTTTGGCGACCAGATCGAGCTCGTTGAAGCTATCGACGACGAGGCGTCCCACGCCTTCGCGGATGGCGAACTCCAGCTCCGCCGGCGTCTTGTTGTTGCCGTGGAGGTAGATCTTCTCGGGCGCCACCCCGGCGCTGCGCGCGACGAAGAGCTCGCCGCCGCTGGAGACGTCGAGGGAGAGGCCCTCTTCCATTGTGATTTCGCACATCGCCTTGCAGATGAAGGCCTTGGCGGCGTAGATAACCTCGGTATCGACGCCCGGCGCGGTGAAGGTATCGGCGTAGTCCTGGCACTGAGCGCGAAGAGTTGCTTCGTCGTAGACGAAGAGCGGCGTGCCGAACTTGTCGGCCAGCTCAACGGTATCGCAGCCGCCGACGACGAGATGGCCCCGGCCGTTGACTTCGGCGGTGATAGGCAGGATGTCTTTCTTGACAGGTAGATGCACGAGTGTGACCCCACGAAAAGCCTCGGAAACGGAACGATTGAGTCTAACACGGGCAGGTGGGAGTGGCAAAAGACCATGCATGATAATCATGCATGGTGTGCATAGTTGTCATGAGGCCTGCTCAACGACTGTATTTCGCAGTCAACGAAGGCATCATGGAGACACGGAGAATCCGCGGACCGTGGACCGTCCTTGCCGGCGCCCAGCCGGGTCACTCTAGGCTTGACCAGTCGAAGGTGTCTGACTTGACCCGCTCGTAGTTGGCATCGAGCTCGGGCTGCATGAGTACAAGCGCGGCGATGCGGCGGACCATCTCGGTGACATACCGAGCCTCTTCGGGCTTCAGATCGCGGCCGAGCAGTGCCTTCTCGCGGTACGACAGCCATTTCTTGATGACTTGGTAGCCGCCGATGGTGTAGCGCCAGACGTTCGCCGGCACGCAGCGCCAGTACGCCACATCGTTGAGGTAGACGTCAAAGCACGTCTCGCCGAGGAGTTCGATGACCTGGTCTGTGGAAATGTTGAGTGACCTGGCGCCTTCTGCGATAGCAGCACGCTCATCGGCCGTGTGGTCACGCTCGGTCAGCTTGCCGGTCGACGGCATACATACTCCCCCTCTGCCCGGGATTCCCCACCGAGCGGTTACAGCGAGGTCGGTTGCCGGATCGAGTTGACCGCCACCGACACGCTCGAGCACACCCAGCACCACAAGCTCAGCAGGCAGTGGTCCTTCCGTCACGCCATCCACAGGCGTCTCAGGGTTGAGCAGCGCCGCTAGCCTGCAGCCAAGCCGAGCCGAAGATTGGAGCACCGCTCTCGTGCCAGGTAGAGGCACGCGAGGCCAGTCGTGCCGAAGAGCGCCAGTGTTCTGAACGCGATAGGCTCGCGAACCTATGACCGCTGCGCAGTGTGACAGCATATCAGCAGGGCCAGCGTCGTGCTCACTCAGATACGCAGCACTCTTCGCCGAGATGTTCGGCCGGCACGACTCGCTGGCGTCTTCCGTATTCAGGCCGTCGTGACCATCAACCACGTAGAGCGGAAACCCCCGTGCACCACTGTCCATGTAGTTGAGATCAGTCAAACGCTGGATGGGAATGGCGGGCTCCGCTTGCGGCTTTCTCGTGCGACCGGTAGCGAACAGGAAGGCGTTCCCTTCAAACACCTGCGCGAAGTACCGCGGTGATTTCTCTCCTAGCAGGCGGGTCTCGGGCTCCCAGTATATCCAGCGGAGATCAAAGGGCCGGTACGCGTACCGCACTAGCTGCCTCGGCAAGAAGCCCCTTTTGACCAGGTGCGCACGGGTGGCGACAGGATCGTATCGTGCCGTTGGCAACATGGCACGAGCACTCAGTGTGGCCGCCTTTTCATTTGACACGCCTGAGTCGAAGTATGCCAGCATCCGCCCGACAAGCGCCTCACGATCTACATCCACGACCAGGTCGTCGCGCTTCGCTTGGACGCCGGGGAACGAGGCCGGGAACAGCTCCGGCAACGTCGGCCACTCCAGGTACTCGGGATCGTGCGAGGTTGGCACGAAGGGTAGACCTAGTTCCGCAGCTGGCGCAATTGGCTCGGCGTTGGTCGATATCTTGCCAAGCGCCTCTGCGTCCAGCCTCGCTCGCTTGCCCTCACCCCAGAGTTCGCGATACTCCACGGATTTGGTGCCGGCATCGGCGTCTGCTCTCACAAGCAGCGTGATCGCGGTGCCAACTTGTATTCCCTCGCGGTTCTTCTCGGTCGAGAAGATGCTCGGATCAGGATTTCCGTCAGGTGTCAGCTTACCGGTCTTGTACTTATCTCCATTCAGATTGTCGATCCATATGCCATCGAACCCTTCAAGGAAGCGCTCACGCATCCCCGTGAACGACAAGCTGTCGAGCCACGAGTTGTTCGTTATGAGACACACGACACCTCGCCCAGCTCGCTCCGCGATCTGACGCTCGGCCATGCGGTAGAACCTTACATATAGATCGTTCAAACCTTGACCTTGCGGCTTCGGTGCGCGCTTGGTCGTGCGATACACGTCCGACAGCTCGCGTTCCTCATCAACCGCAACGCCTGCGTATCCGTTGTACGGCGGATTTCCCAGCACCACGAGAATCGGCGTCTCGCGCTTCACGTGCCCGGCTGCATCACGTTCCTCGGCGAACTCTGGCAGCAGCAGCGTGCTGTGCATCTGCGCTTCGTGCAATCCCCCACCTTTGACTCTGACTTTGACTGGCTTCGATTCCTCGCCATTCCCCCATCCGGTCAGGGCATTCGTCAGATACACCGCCGCGCGCTCGTGCGCATCGGTCCCGTGCGCGAGAGGAACTCCAAACTCGGACAAAAGCAGTCCCAGCTGCAGGTGTGCGATCACAAATGGCGCAGGCATGATCTCGAACCCAATCACGCGTTCCATCGCGGCACGTTTGACGTCCTGCCTGGTAAGAGCATCGGCACCCTTGGCCATGAGCGTTTCGTCAATCTTGCGGAGCACTTCGACGAGGTAAGCACCTGTGCCGCAGCATGGGTCCAGCACGTAGACGCTCGGATCGGCCAGGCCGTCGGCGATGTCCAGCTCCTCGCGAAGCGCCCAGTCCACGCGCGCCACCATATACCTAACCACCTCGTCAGGCGTGTACCAGACGCCCAACTCCTTGCGAAGCTGCGGGTCGAACTCCTCCAGAAACGGCTCGTAGAAGTACTGCACCCCGTGATGTTCTTGAAAGCGCGAGAAGAACTCGGTGCGATTGACTCGGTTGAACACGTCCTCGGCCCACTCCAGCACCTCGGCAATCTCGAGGTCGCGGAGCTTCCCTGGGTTGGAGAACTGCCAGAAGAGCTCGGAGACCATCGGCACGTGCAGCGTCGACGATGCCGTCTCCCACTCGAATCGACCCATCTTCCCGGCCTCAGTCGTCGCCTGTTCGCGCGTCCACAGCACCCAGGAGGCGAACATGCCGTAGAAGAGCGTCTGCACGAGCGTGGAGCGGAAGAAGTGGTCTCCCTTCTCCCCTTCGAACTTGAGGCCGAGCGCTTCTTCCAGCTGTTCACGCAGTTGAGCGAGTGCGGGCAAGTCCCGATGCTCCAGACGCAGTCGCGCGGTCCGTGCGTAGCTCGCCAGAAACCAGGCGACGTCCTTTGGATCGAGCAAAGGCACCTTGTGCAACATGACTCGCTTGAGGAACTCGACCAGCCCCTCGCCCGCTTCCTCAGCGTACTTGCGAGGCTGCGCGGCCTTCGCCCAGAAACCGTCCTCCGTCTCCGAGAGTCGGCATGACTCCTTGAGGATTGGCTCTCCGCCGGGCCCTCGACCAACCAGAACGAAGTCGCGCAAGTTGGTGACGAGCACAAGACCGTACCGCTCGACGTAGCGGGGAACTTGCTCCGGATCCGGCCACTTCGACCAATCGAACACGTCGTCGGAGGTGCCTTTGACCTCGATGGCGCCTCGCTGTGGCAACTGCCCCGGCATCGGCTCAGCGTCGCGCGCGTGCGTGAACTGCTGCTGAGTGAACAGGCCGAAGTCGGGAGCGCCGGCGCCGGTGTTCATCAGCTGCGAAACCGCGCGGACCTTCGGCTTGAGTGTCTTGCCGATCTCATTGAGCAGGATGGTAAGCGCGCCGTAGTAGGAGGTCTCCGGGACAGCACCGCCCATGTTCCTGATATCCCGAAGCTCTTTGAGGTATGCCTCGACAGGATCTTGCACCGAAACCCCCACGGAATAGGCGCAGTGACGGGTAGCGATCAGACAACGATGACTATTGTAGCGCACAGGAGTGACGTTAGCAGAGCCCAGGCTTGCCCGCACTGTGCACGAGCATGTCAGACCCCTGTGTTAGCATGCAGGACACCGCGATACGGGGTCGAAAACATAAAAGCACATCTACACCTTGACGGTGATTAACCCAGAGGTTAACATCTTGCACGGTAAGCTGTTCAATCGGGGCACGGTGAGCGTGTGGTTCCTGGCTGACACCAGGGGCAACTGTCAGGCAGCCGACTACCTGTTGTCTCTGGACGGAGCAGCACAAGACAAAGCTCGCGCGCTCTTGGATCGGGTCGCTCCGCGCGGAACCTACCGCAACGAGCAGAAGTTCAGGAATCTCGGCGATGGAATCTGGGAATTCAAGTCTGGACAGGCACGTCTGCTCTGTTTCCAAATGCACGGTGGCTACGTGATCACGCATGCAGTGGACAAACCGAAGAGCCGGGCCCTCCTCCGCGAGAAGCGGAAGGCCTTGCGATTGCGGGATCAGTTCCGCGAGTCTGGGGAGGTTTTGGAGTGAAGGACAGCATATCTGAGCTTAGGGAGCGCGCCGCAGAGAGCCGAGACAGCGTCGAGTACAAGCTGGAGTGGGCGATCCTGGATATCACCGAGCAGATTGCCGACTGCATGCACGCGAAGGAACTCAATCGGGCGCAGTTGGCGAAGCTGCTGGAGGTCTCTCCGCCAATGGTAACCAAGATGCTCAATGGCACGGTCAACTTCACGCTCAAGAGCCTGGTCGGTGTTGCCCATGTGCTTGGCTGCGACCTCTCCGTGAGACTTGCCCCGGCAGGCTTCGAGGCGCCTCGGTTGGCCGTCTGGCGTGGCAACTTCGGCTTCACCGGAGAATCCGCTCCCACGAAGGTCGAGAACATTCGGGTCGTCGGAACGGGACCGGCCAGGAACGTGGGCGTGGGCCGAATTGCACCGTCGTCCAAGAAGGGACAGGTAGCATGATGGGCGATCCACTGAAGACGGAGGTCGCCCTCCTCGACTACCAAGTCATCAAGTTCTCGCTGGACATGAGCAGAGTCAAGGCCCGGGAGTTTGAGATCGAAGTGGGCCTGCAAGTTGGCGTTGGACCGAAGCCGAACAGCGATGTGGACTACCGGCTTGACCTAGGTATCGACATTCGCGGCAAGGAGCCACAGTCGCCGGATTCCGGTTTTGCGATGACCCTGCAGCTTGCGGGCTTCTTCCGCGTGCAAGAGCACGTGGAGAAGACGCGAAGGCAAGAAGTTGTCGCTCTGAACGGCGTGTCAACGCTGTACGGTACCGCGCGCGCCATCGTGGCTGGACTCACCTCACAGAGCCCGACCGGCAAGTTTATCCTTCCGGCGATAAACGTATTGGAGCTGCTCAGAAGCAACGACGCATCGCCCGGCGCCAAAACCCCAGCTCGAAACGAGTAGCGTGTCCGACGTGCCGGTTTTGGGTTCCGGGAGAATTACCCTAAGTCATGCGTTCGCTTGCTCGAGCTCCAGCGCGATGCCGTTGTTCGTACGATCTTCCATTTTGTCTACCGAGACGACGCCGATCGTTTAGCCGCGCTCGGAAACCTCACCGTCACCGTGGTCCCCTCGCCCGGCCGGCTCTCAAGTTCGATCTTAGCTCGATGGTTGTCGGCGACGTGCCTGACAATCGAAAGCCCCAGACCGGTCCCGCCGGCGTCGCGCGAACGTGCCCGGTCGACGCGGTAGAACCGTTCGAAGACCCGCGGCTGGTCTTCCTCGGGAATGCCGATGCCGGTGTCCTTCACGGTCAGCTCAACTTCCTCGGGTGTTGCACGAGTCGACACCTCGACCTTCCCGCCCTCTCGTGTATACGTCAGCGCGTTGTCGATGAGGTTGGCCACGAGCGAGGAGAGCTGGTCGCGATCCCCGTCGATCGGCGGGATGCTCTCGCCTGCCGCCACTGTCAGTCTCACACCGGCCTTCTGGGCCCGCGCCGCCAGAGTCTCGGCCACGTCGGCGACGATCCTATCGATCCTTACCGGCTCGATCGCGCTCACCACGTCGGGCGACTCGTAGCGCGACAGCTCCAGCAGGTCGGCCACGAGCGTCGCCAGCCGTTCTGCTTCCTCCTCGATACTCGAAGCGAAACGCTGGGCGCTGGCCGGATCGTCGCGCAGGACGCGCAGGAGCGTCTCGGCGCCCAACCTGAGATTGGCGGCAGGCGTCTTCAGCTCGTGTGAGACGTTGGCCACGAAGTCCTTCCGCGTCTTCTCGAGCCGCCGCTGCCTGGTCACGTCCCTAAGAACGACGAGCACCCCCGTCAGTGTCCCGCCGTCACACATCGGCAACGCCGTTACCTGCACGGCCCGCTCCGACGGCGTGAGAATCTCGGCATCCGCCTGGCCCACCTTGCCGTCCTTGAGCGCCGTCTCAATAGCCGCCTGCATCCCCGAGCTGACGACGGTCAGCGTCAGCAGCCTGCCGAGCAGGTCCTCACTGGAGCGTCTGAACATCCGTTCGGCGGCGAGATTGACTCGCACCACGTTGCCATCGCCATCGAGCAGGACGACGCCGTTGGTCATGTTATCGAGCATCAGGGCGAGCTTCTGCTTCTCTTCGGTCAGTTGCCCCAGATGGGCGGCAAGCCGGTCGGCCATCTGCTGCAGTGACTCGGAAAGCTCCCCGATCTCGTCGCGTCGATGCATGGCCAGCCTCTGCGACAGATCCCCGTCGGCGATGCGCCGGGCGGCCTGGGTGATCTGTTGAATCGGGCGAGCCAGCGACCGGGACAAGACCACCCCCGCAGCCAGCGCGATCAGAAGCACGGCAAAGGCCGCGGTTGCGGCCGTGTCCCGAATCGTCGCCAGGGATCGCTCGAGGTGTGTGAGGGGCACGGCGAGGCGCGTCACCGTCAGCCGGCCGGCGGGGTCCTTCGATGAGACGGCCACGTAGAGAAAGCGCACTCCGATCGTCCGGCTGACGCGAACGTCACTGCCCGTGCCGGATTTCAGCGCTTGGCGGACCTCCGGACGACCGCGATGATTCTCCATCGAGCTCGCTTGGCTCTGCGAGTCGAAGAGGACCGTGCCGTCGGCCGCTATCAACGTGATGCGCCTCTGGGTTCGGCGCGCCAGAGCGCGCAGATCGGCTTGCGACGCCCTACCCGGCGCTACGGCCCCGCCCGGCGAGACGGCCCCACCCGGCGAGACGGCCCCACCCGCGCCGCCCTCGAGCTCGTCGACGAGTCTCGCCACCATCCTCGACTCCGCCGCGAGATCGGCTCGCAGGCTCTCGATAAAGTACCGCTCCACAACGCCCAGCGTGACCAGAACGATCGCCAGTACCGTCGCGACGGCGACGGCCGCGTAGCCGAGCAGAATCCTACTCCGAATGCTCATGCTTGGCCTCCGGTCGGAACTGATACCCGAGCCCCACCACCGTGTGGATATAGCGGTAGGAGGATTCACTCTCAATCTTCGTGCGCAGCTTCCAGACGTGGCTGTCGATTGTCCGGCTCGAACCGACGAAATCGTAGCCCCACACCTTGTCGGAGAGCACTCGGCGGTCGAAGACGTCCTCCGGATGACTGGCGAGCAGGACCAACAGCTGGAACTCTTTGACCGTCAACCGCACCGGCCTGTCCGCCACCGTCACGGCGAAGCGGGACGGGTCGACGCGCAGATCTCCGATCTCGATGACGGCCGATTCCCGAATCGCTTCCACCTTCGCCCGCTTCAGATTGGCGCGGATCCTAGCCAGGAGCTCCTTCATGCTAAACGGCTTGGTCAGGTAGTCGTCGGCGCCGAGCGAAAAGCCTCGCAGCTTGTCCTCTTCGCTGCCGAGAGCCGTCACCATGATGATGGGCACGTCCTGGTTCGTCTTGCGGACCTCGTCGCAGAGACGAAAGCCGTCGATCTCGGGCAGCAGGACGTCGAGCAGGATGAGATCGGGCCGCTCGGCCGCGCAGGCCTTCAAGCCTTCGTCGCCCGTCGCCGCCGTCACAACCCCGAAACCGGCGGCGCGCAGATTGTACTCGACCGTCTCGCGCAGCACTCTGTCGTCTTCCACTACCAGTATCTTTGCCACGGACCTCCCCTATCTCCCGCGACCCCGCCAACCCCGCCGCGTCTTGCTCCGGCTAGCTCGGCGCGCGTCCCGCCCAGTATGTCACCCCACCCGTTCCATTCCAATCCGCGTGACACGGATTTGACACCTTCTTGACCTGACCGTGACCACACCGATACCGCGAGTTGATAGCTTGGCGACAAGGAAGGCCGAATCGCGTTGGAGGAGGAGCGTTGAGAGAGAAGAGGATGAAGGAGGGCACCGTGAGGAGAAGCGCACTTGTCGTTGTCATACTGGCCGCCGTGGTGGCGGTCCTGGTTGCGCTGGCGGGCTGCGGCAAACAGCCGGCCGACCAAGGCGCGAGCGAAACCGGGGATCAGAGTCTGTCGGGCAAGATCATGATCGGCGGATCGACGACCGTGCTCCCGATCGCGCAGGCGGCCGCGGAGCAGTTCATGGCCGCCAATCCCCAAGTTCGAGTTGAGGTTCAGGGAACCGGCTCGAGCGAAGGCATCAAGGGCGTCTCGGAGGGCGTACTCAACATCGGAGACTCCTCCAGGGAGCTCAAACCGGAAGAGAGCAAGCTGGATTTGGTCGATCACAAGATCGCCATCGACGCGCTGGCGCTCGTCGTCAATCCCGACAACAAGGTCACCAATCTGACGAAGAAGCAGGTTGTCGACATCCTCACCGGCAAGATCACCAACTGGAAGGACGTCGGTGGCGCCGACGAGGACATCGTCGTCGTGGGCCGCGATGAGGCGTCAGGCACCAGGGAGTTCGTTCAGAAGGACATTATTGGAGAGGACGCCAAGTTCGCAGCCGACGCACTAGCGCTTCCCGGCGCCGGCCAGGTCAAGGCGACAGTCGCCAAGACCCCTGCGGGGATCGGCTACGTCGGACTGGGCGCGGTCGACGACAGCGTTAAAGCGCTGAAGGTCGAAGGCGTCGCGCCCAGCGAGGCGACGGTGAAAGGCGACACCTACGCCTACCACAGATACCTCCACATGTTCACCAAGGGCGAGCCCACCGATCCCACCAAGGCCTTCCTCGACTTCGTGCTGGGCGAGAAGTTCCAGACGGAGACGGTGGCCAGCGAGTTCGTCCCGGTGAAGTAGTGTGAGGCGACGGCGCGAGAAATACTATACCTGGCTCGTGGCGGCTGCGGCCGCCACTGCCGTTGTCGGAGTCGCACTGATCTTCGCGTTCGTGCTCCAAACCGCATGGCCGGTTCTGACGCGCGTCGGTATCGCGCAGTTCATCTTCGGAGACACCTGGTATCCCACACGCGGCCGGTTCGGACTCCTGCCGCTCGTCGCGGGCAGCGCCGCGCTGCTTCTCGGAGCGCTGCTTCTCGGAGCGCCCGCCGGCGTCATGACGGCGATCTTCCTCTCGGAATACTGTCCCAAGAGGCTGGCGTCGCTGCTTCGGCCGGCGATCGACCTGCTCGCGGGCATCCCATCTGTCATCTACGGCTTCTTCGGTCTGATCAGTATCGTGCCGATCGTGCGGTCGGTCTTCGGCGGAGCGGGCTTCGGCCCCGTGGCAGGCTCACTCATCCTCGCCGTCATGATCCTTCCAACGATCACAAGCGTCTCTCGCGACGCGCTGGAAGCCGTTCCCCGCGACTACCGCCTGGGCGGACTGGCGCTCGGAGCGACGCAGTGGAGAACGGTCTACGACGTGGTCGTTCCGTCGGCTTGGTCGGGGATCGTGACCTCAGTGGTCCTCGGCGTCGGCAGAGCCGTAGGTGAGACGATGGCGGTGTTGATGGTCATCGGCAACGCGCCGCGCTTCCCCCGAGCGGCCGGACAGCCAATCTCGGCTCTGACCAGTCAGGTCGCCCTCGACATGGCATATGCGTCGGGAGATCACCGCACGGCGCTCTTCGGCATCGCGGCCCTGCTGCTCTTCATCACCATGGGACTCGTCGGCGTGGGACGCTTGACGGTGAGACGCCAGGCGCGCCAAGGGAGGCGCCGGTGACGCGCAGAGTCGCCGACTGGACGGCGCGTGCGGCGGCCTGGGCCGTCGCTGGAGCCTCAATCGCCGTACTGCTCGTGATCATCGGACAGATCGTCATCCGTGGCCTACCCGGCTTCCGCCTCTCGTTTCTCGTCACCGCGCCGCACGGCATCAAGATGGAGGGCGGTGTCTTCCCGATGATCGTCGCCTCCTCGTTCTTGACCCTTCTCACCTTGCTCATCGTCGGGCCGGTCGGTATCGGCGCCGCCGTCTACCTCGCTGAGTTTGCCGGCGACAACCGCCTCACTCGGCTGGTACGCTTCGCCGCCGACACCCTCGCCGGCGTGCCTTCGATCGTCTTCGGCCTCTTCGGCCTGGCCTTCTTCGTCTACTTCCTGCAGATGGGGTACTCGATACTCGCCGGCGCGCTCACCCTCTCAATGATGGTGTTGCCCACCATGCTTCGCGTCAGCGAGGAGGCGATCCGCGCGGTGCCGGCGAGCTACCGGGAGGGCAGCCTCGGGCTTGGCGCGACCAGGTGGCAGACCACCCTGCGAGTCGTCCTTCCCGCGGCGATGCCGGCGATGGCCACGGCGCTCATACTCTCGGTCGGCCGGGCCTTCGGCGAGACGGCCGCCGTACTCTACACGGCCGGCATGACCCCGTCCACGCCACTGCTTCCGCTGGAGGGCGGTCGCACCCTCACGGTCCACCTGTACCTCCTTGCGACGACGGGTTACATCGATCCCGCGTACCGCGTGGCGCTGGTGCTTCTGGCCGTCATCCTTTCATTCAACCTCCTGGCCGGCTGGCTGATGGCCAGGTTCCGCAGGAGGTTCGTCGCGTGAGCGAATACGCTATCGAGCTGAGAAACGTGAGTGTCGCCTACGGCGACTGTCAGTGCCTGGCGGACGTATCGCTCGCCATCCCCATAAACAGCGTAGTCGCTCTGATCGGACCTTCCGGCTGCGGAAAGTCCACGCTCATTCGCAGCATGAACCGCACGAACGAGCTGGTGGCTAAGACGGTCACGACGGGAGAGGTCAACTTCGGCGGACGCGACGTCTACGGTTCGCGCATGGACCTGCGCGAGCTCAGAGAGCGGATCGGCATGGTCTTCCAGCGGCCGAACCCCTTTCCCAAGAGCATCTTCGACAACGTCGCCTGGGGCCTGCGATCGAATGGAATCCGCGGCAGAAAGCGTCTCGAAGAAGCGGTGGAGCGGAGCCTGAGAGCCGCCGCCTTGTGGGATGCGGTCAGCTCCAAGCTCGATCAGCCGGCGCTTGGTCTGTCCGGCGGCCAGCAGCAGCGCCTCTGCATCGCCCGAGCGCTCGCTGTGGAGCCGGAGATACTGCTGATGGACGAGCCCTGCTCGGCGCTGGACCCGATCGCCACGCAGCGCATCGAGGATCTGATCGATGAGTTGAAGGAGCGCTACACCATCGTCATCGTCACGCACAACATGCAGCAGGCCGCTCGCATCGCTGACTTCACGGCGTTTCTCATGGCCGAGCAACCGCACGAGCCCTCGAGGATCGTCGAGTTCGGCCGGAGCGTCGAGATCTTCACGCGACCGGGCGATGAGAGAACCGAGGCATACGTAACGGGTCGCTTCGGGTAGCCGCCCACGGCACGAAGCGCCCCGCCCCACATGGCCGCTCCTACTCCAACGTGATCCTGTAGATCATCCCGGCGAAATCGTCGGTCACGTAGAGCGCCCCGTCTTGTCCGAATACTACGTCGACCGGCCGACCGGAGGCGCGACCGCCATCCAGCCAGCCGGTGACCAGATCGTGCTGGGAGAGGACCTTCGTGCCCTCAACGACAAGACGCACGAGCTTGTAGCCGGTGGGTTCCGAGCGATTCCACGACCCGTGAAAGGCCACGATCAGATTGCCCTGCCACGCCTTCGGCCACCTCGGGTCCCGCACGAAGGCCAGACCGAGCGGAGCCGAATGCGCCTGGCAGCCCCAGACCGGGGCGATCGTCTTGCTTCATATTCGCCTGGTACCGCCGAATGGATCGGGGATGCGGTCGCCGTAGCAGTACGGCCAGCCATAGTCCCCTCCATCGGTGATGATGTTGAGCTCGTCCGGGGGTGTGTCATCGCCGAGCAGGTCACGCCCCATGTCATTGCCCCATATCCGTTCCTGACGGTCGAAGGTGAAGAAGACGGTGTTGCGCAGTCCCTTCGCGTAGACGCGCAGGTTCTTCCCATCGGCGTCACAGACGAGCATCGCCGCGCGGTGTTTGTCGCTCTCGACGCCGACGTTCATCGACGATCCTACGGTCATGTAGAGCCGGGCTTTGCTGTCGAATCGCACCGTCCTGGTCACGTGGCCGCCACCGGACGGCAGGTCGACTACCTTGGCCGGACTCGAGAGCGTGATCTTGAGGGGATCGTAGATGTAGCGGCTCACGCTGTCCGTCTCGGCGACGTAGAGCTCGGCCGGCATGGCGCCGGGCCGAAACGTAAGCCCGTGAGGAACGTCGAGGTTGTCGGCGAGGACCTTCCTGCTCTCCGCGACGCCGTCTCGGTTCTCATCTCGCAGGGCCGTGACGCGCCCTGCGTCCCTTTCGCTGACCAGCAGCGTGCCCCGATAGTCGAAGAGCATTACGCGAGGACCGTCGAGGTCTCTGGCAAAGACTCGCACCTTTAGGCCGCCGGCCGCATCGAGAGGAAGCGCGGTCTGCGACGACGGCACGGAGCGCAGGGGCCGAGCGGGCAAAACAAGCGGCTGGACTCCCCGGCCGAAGCGCCACCACACCGCGACGACCGCGGCGCAGCATGACAGGACCACGGCGCCGGCGACCACCGCCATCACACGCCACGGACTCCTACGGTCGGCCGTGCGAATCACTCCCCGTCATCTCGCGGGCTACACCGCATGCCTGGAAGCACGCCGTGTAGCATATGTGCCCGGAAGGCGGCGACAGCCACCAAAAGAGCGTCTGTGCGCTAAGGTTTCACGGCCGATACCTTGACGCTGACGACGGACGCCGCGGCGGTGCCAATATCATCCTTCGTCAAGCCGAGCGGCTCGAGCGTCCCCGCGTCGAACGCGTCGCCGATCATCTCGGCCGCGAGTATTTCCTCGATGACTTCGACCTTGTCAAAGCCCGCCGCGCGTATCGACGAGAGATAGTCGTCTTTGAGCAAGGCTCCGGCGATGCAGCCGGTATAGGCCGTCACGGACTCCGCTATCTTCTCGGGCAGCGGCGCCAGCAAAACGATGTCCGACACGGCGAGTCTGCCGCCGGGCGCCAGAGCCCGGTACGCTTCGCCAAAGGCGCGGCTCTTGTCTGGAACAAGATTGATGACGCAGTTCGATATGACGACGTTCACCTCACCGTCGGCGACGGGAAGATGCTCCAGCTCGCCGAGGCGGAACTCGATGTTGTCGCGCTTGCTCTTGCTCGCGTTGGCGCGCGCCTTGTCCAGCATCTCCGGCGTCATGTCGACGCCTATCACGCGACCTGAGGGCCCGACTCTGCCCGCGGCGATGAAGCAGTCGATCCCGGCGCCCGAACCAAGGTCGAGAACGGTCTCCCCCTCTTGGAGCGACGAGATCGCAACTGGATTGCCGCAGCCCAGACCGAGGTTGGCGCCCTCCGGCAGCGCGGCCAGATCCTCCTCGCTGTAGCCGAGCTTGAGGCTCTGCTCGCGTTCCGCTCCCGGCCGGCAGCACGAGGACGGCCCGCAGCACGAGCCCGACTTCACCGCCACCTGCGCGTAGTTGTCTCTCACCGAACGTCTGATGTCGTGATCGTCCATTACCTCTCCTCCTAGTCCTTGAAGGCTTCCGTCATTACCGGGCCGAGCATACCCTTCACCATCCGCGCCAGATCCTCGACCCTGATGAGAGCGATGCAGCAGACGGCTTCGCCCTGTCGCATGCTCACGGCCGCAAGCTTGTCCCCCGCCTTGATGCCCGCCTTGTCCCTCAGTTCCTTCGGCAACACCATCTGGCCGCGCTCGTCAACGCTGACGATCCCCTCGATGTTGCAGCACGACGCCGCAGCCTCGCCGCAGCAGCCCTGCGCCTCGTCTTCTGATGCCACGCCGGTCACCTCCAACACATCTGACTTCTCTGATGGCTCTGATAGGTCTGCATCTTACGCACCCGGCTGGCGGGTGTCAAGGAGATCTTGCTTCGCGGCATGAGGATTTACGGTATGAAGGACGGCTCCGGCGCTGAAAGGTCTAGCCTAGCCGGGCCACGAGCACGAGCTTGTCGTCATCTCGCGTGCGGGGACTGGCGAAGGCGTCGGACGCGGAGCACAGGGTCCGGGCAACGGCCTGCGGATCGCCTGTCTCCAGCGTCCGCACGAGCGACAGCAGCTTGTCTTCTTCGAAGAACGACCCATCGGCATTGCGGACGTCCGTCAACCCGTCGGTGTAGACGATCAGAGTGTGTGCCGGACCGTAGCGCACTCGCGTCGTCTCGTACTCCGACCTATCGAGCGCCCCCAAAGGAACACCTGAGTTGCCCAAAACCGTCACCTCAGCGCCACCGTCTACCAACAAGGGACTTGGATGGCCCGCCAGGGCAAGCGCAAGTTCGCCGAGCGCGGGATCGACCACGACGCACGCGATGGTGGCGAAACGATCCGGCGGTATCGAGTCCCTCAGAGGCTCATTCACCTGCTCGAGGGCGACGCCGGGGTTCTGCGTGTCGCGAAGCGCCTTCGACAGCATGAAACGGCACCGCGCGGCGAAGCCGGCGGCGCCCATCCCCTGCCCGGCGAAGTCGCCCACGATGATCCCGGTCCTGCCGCCCGAGAGGCCGATCACGTCGTAGAAGTCACCGCCCACGACACTCGCCAGGGTCGCCCCACGGAAATCGAGCCCTAAACTGAGACCGTTCGCTTCCAGGGGCGGCGTTGGAAGCAGTATCCGCGTGATGCACGATGCCAGGATTCCATCACGTTCTTGAAGAAAGCGCGGCTCAGCCAGAACGCCGGCCGCCGTGGCACAGAGACGCTCTATCTCGGCGGTCGCGCTCGGGTCCAAGCGGTTGGCCTCCTTGCTTGCCACGTGAACGACACCGGCTATCCGATCGCTCGCGCGAACGGGGAAGATGCCGATGCTCTTGAAGCCCTCATCCAGACACCTGCCTCTCACGAGACCGAGGAGCTGGGCCTCAGGTCCCGCGAGCAGGGCGTCCGCGTCATTGGTGACGAAGCTACCGCCGGGGGTAAAGAAGGACGCGGCGTCGATGTCTCCGCGCGCCACCCTGCCGCACATGCATTCAGAAGCGGCAATCAGGCCTTCATCTCGCAAGAAGGACGCTGAGTAGTCCTGGCTCGCGTGGGAGGGCAGCCAATCATCGTTCGTCACCAGGCGCAGCATCGCCGTCTCGCAGTGGCTGATCGACTCGACGATCTCCAGGAAGGTCGCCGCGGCGGTGTCGAAGGTTGTTAGATTCTGGCCGTCTGGGGCTGCGAACTCGTCATTTGAGACGTCCGCGGAGCCGCTGTTGGCTGCGTCCATCATTTCGCTCGATCGGAGGCTTTCGCGGACGACCATCGACGCCGCCCGACAAATCGAAGTCCGTCGCGGACGGCCATCAACGCCGTCCGCCGTATGCGTACATGGTACAGGCCATCGCGCCGGGTGTCGAACGGCGGCCGGGCCGGCACGTCAATCGCGCCGGAACCCGCCTATCGTCCGATGGAGGCCTTGTCGCGATCTCCGCTGTTCGTGTAGCCTCGCCGCTCCCAGTAGCCGCGAAACGACACGTCGTCGGACAGCTCGATCGAGGTGATCCACTTGATCCACTTGTATCCCCATTTGTCCTCCGCGACAAGCATGAACGGAAAGCCCCTTACAGCCGGGATGAGCACGCCGTTCATCTTGTCGGCGACGATGATGTCCTTCTTGTAGAAATAGTCGAGCGGAAACGAGGTGGAGTATCCGTCCGCCGCCCGCAGAATGACCACCTTGGTTCTCGGATCCACGCCAGCCTGCTTGAGCAGGTCTCGCATCAGGAAGCCTTCCCACAGGATATTCACGCTCCAGCCCTCGACGCAGTCGAGACGGACGACCTTCCGGTACCGCCGCTTGCCAGCAAGCACTTGCGCGTAGGTCAGAGTCAGCGGCCTCTTCACGAGGCCGTGGAGACGCATCCGGTAGCTCGCCTGCTTCACGTACTGCGGCCCCTTTATCGAGTTCTCCACGAAGTCGCCGACCGACGAGAGCCTCTTGCCTTGGTACTCCTTGACCTCGACTCGCTTCAGGTCGGCTATCCCTGAGCCCTGTTGCTGCCGCGCGCAGCCGGACGCCAGAAACATCCCGACCGCCAGGATTGCCGCTGACTTCATCCCAGTGTGCATCCACGTCTCCTCGCCGTGCCGTTGCTGTTTGCTCCGAGATGCCCGATCGCGATGACGATCAAACCGGAGCGCACAGGTCGGCGGTGTCGAATCACCGCCCGTGGGGACACGCATTCCCTTGCGCCAACGACACAATGCGCTTATGCTGTACCGGGCGCCATGCGTATCAAATGTGAGAATGCACTGGGTGCCTGGGTGAGTCCTCTACCCGCGAGATCTTTCTGAGGCGGTTCCGATCCGGTCCGGGCGGTGCGTGCTACAGGAGTCTCCATCGCTGTACGACTCGCACCAAAAGCTGTCCCGCGTGGGGACGTTCGGATGGGAGGTTGAAAGGAATGACCCAGGGAACCGTCAAGTGGTTCAATGCGAGCAAGGGCTACGGCTTCATCTCGCAGGAGGATGGTGACGATGTCTTCGTCCATTTCTCCGAGATCCAGACTGAGGGCTACAAGACGCTGGAGGAAGGCCAGGCCGTGACGTTCGAGATCACGACCGGCACCAACGGCAAGAAGCAGGCAAGCAACGTTACGCCTGCCTAGCCCGCGGCTGATAGTCACAGAGAAGGCGGCGTCCACACGGACGCCGCCTCTTGTATGCCTCGAGACGGGGCACGCTCTTCCCACTTGTTGAAGCGCCCGCACTCCTACTGAATCGGCGGATTGTGCTCCCACCAGTTGAAGAGACCGAAGGTGCCGGAGTTGTACTGCTTCACCGCGAACGGCAGGACTTGATCGCGCGCCGCCACGGCCGCCGCGTTGGCGTCGACGGCCACACCCGGCTGGACGGCCCTAATCAAGAAGAACCGCCGACCGCCCCGGGTGACTTCATCGGCGAGGACTTGCTCGTCCCTCGCCCCGAGCTTGGCGGTGTGGTCGAACATGACCGTGGGAATCGACAGAGGAGGCGCCGTGAACTCGTGCGTCGTCATGTGCTGCGGCCACTTCTCGTAGTTCGTGCAGTCAAGGAGGACGAATCCAAACCACCTGGACCAGTACCATTTCACAAGCTCCTGCAGAGCCGCCGATGCCAAGGCGTACACCGGAGCTCCCGTCTGCGGATCCACCGGTCTCTTTGCCTTCAGCACCGCCTGGTCCGCGAAGAGCCGGTACCGGTCGTCGTCGCCCAGGACCGTCCTGACCGCCGCCGCCGTGGCGCCTTCTCCGATCACAAGAATGTCTGTTCTCTTTTCGTGAATCACGTCGACTCTCTCCCCTCGACCACCCTGATCTGCCGGCGCGAGGACCACTCCGCGCCAGCCTCAAAGTACGTGAATGCGCTCCGTGAAGCAAGCCGCCTCATCGCTCGAACCACCAGAACGGGTCGGTGGCGAGTCCCATGGCAGTGCCGCCGCCGATAGAACCGAACAGCTTCTCGCCGCCCGTCCCGACCTGCACCCGAGCTACGACCTTGTCATTGGCCGTGTTGATGACGGCCACCTTTCCGTCGGCGTACGTGCCCGAGCTCACGTAGGTCCTCTTGCCGTCAGACCTGACGGCGACGTCGAACGGTCAGCCGCCGAGGTCGAGCGGTATTCCCTTCATCCTCGTGTGGCCGGCCACCTTGATCGGGACGGCCAGGTCACTTGCGCCGCAGATGGTATAGGCTTTCGTACCGTCCGGAGTGAACGCGACCGCTTTCGGCCCGCTTCTGGGCTCGAATGCGATCTTCTTCGTCACCTTCAAGGCGGCGGTGTCGATCGCCGCCACGCCGTCCCATCTACCTCCCCCACTGCCCGATGCCGCCTGTGTGCCGACGCGATTGACATCGACCGACGAAACCGTCGCGTACACCAACGTGCCGTCGGGACTCACCGCGACGTCGGAGCCGAAGCCGTGGAGCGGAATGCGCTTGATGACCGCGTCGGTCGCCACATCGATCACCGCCACGAACTCCGAGCCGTTCGCCAGCTTCGGTATCGACAGCGTGGCGGACTGTCCGGGCATCTTCTGCACCGACTTTCGCCCTACAACCGCGCTGACGTGACTGACGTAGGCGCGCTTGCCGTCAAATGAGATCGATATTCCCAACGGATGCTTGCCTACGGCGATTGACTTGAGCCGGGCGCGCGTCGCGGCGTCGTAGACCGCCACCTCACTGCCGCCGGTCATTGTAATGTAGGCCTTCTTGCCGTCCGGAGTGAAAGCAACCTGACCGGAGTGGCGGGCGTCTATCGTCTCTTTCACTTCACCGCTGGTGGGATCTAGGATCAGTAGCGGCTTGTCGAGCATTCCGCGGAGGGTATCCCACCCCAGCGACGTGCACCACAGCTCCGTGCCGTCCGGCTTGAGAGCGACGTTCTGGATTGAGTGCGGCACCGGCCACTGCGTGTCCCGCTTCTCCGTCGCTCCCTTGATACGCGCGACAACGTCCTTCTTCCCGCCGGCCGCGCAGTAGACGAAACCAGGCTCCGCCTCCAACCGGGCGCGCAGTGTTCTCACCCAGTCAGCTTCCGGCTCGGCCCGATCCTTGTCGTCGCTTGTCTCGGTCCCGGTCGAGCCCTTCGTCCCGTCGGAGTCCCTCGTTTGGGACAGCAACGAGCAACCGCCCGATGCAACGGCGAGACCCAGCAGCAACGCAACGATCAACGGCCCGGCGATGGCGCGCGCGAATCTCAAAACCTTCATGACTCCCTCCTCATCCGTCCAGCCACAATCGTTGTCGGTCCATTCATACCGCTACTGAAGCTCTTGGGGGGGCGAGGTCCATCTCATTGGGCATGGCCGGACAGGAGCCATGGGAAGATACGGCACCCGGTCATTGGCCGACCCCAGACCGATGGGACCGCTGCAGAGCCGCTTGAGGCCGGCCGCCTATCTGGCCTGAGCCTTGAGATAGGTAATCACCAAATAGGCGGTAGGGATGGCGAGGACGACCATGCTTGCCTTGAACGCCGGGGTGCTGTCTCGGAAGCCGAGCCATCGCCATTTCCAGATCGCGTCTCGCTGGCGCTGTGTGAGGTTGTCATCTCGCGCGCTCATACCGGATTAATCGGCAGGGCGGCGGCGAAACTTCAGCTCCGACGGCGCGGAATCGCCGTTGTGCGGTCCCGATCTTGCGATGGAAGGCCGCCTGTCCGAGAACGCCGCGGCCAGCCGATCGTGAAGACCCCCCAAGTTCGAGACGGAGGTCTGGCCCTTGCCCGACTGCTTCGCCACGTACATTGCGGCGTCGGCCTCGCGCATCACGCGATCCCCGGTGGTCCTGCCGTCTATCATCGCCACGCCTACGCTTAGGTCGAGCTCCACCTTCTGTCTCGCGGCGAACTCGCGCACGCCGGCGCGCAGTCTGTCCGCGACGAACTTGGCGGTTCTGGCGGTGGCCCGCTCCAGGAGTAGCGCGAATTCGTCCCCTCCCAGTCGCGCGACCATCTCCTCCGTTCGCGCCGCCTTTCGCAAGACGTCGGCCACGCCGACCAGGATGACATCCCCGAATTCGTGACCGCGCGTGTCGTTGCACGTCTTGAAGTTGTCGACGTCCATGTAGAGCAGCGCGCCGGACATCCCGCGGGCCGAGCGAGACACCTGACGATCGAGAGCGTGCTCCATCGATCGCCGGTTGGGCAGTCCCGTCAGGGGATCGTGCGTGGAAAGCTGCTCCAGCGTCTCCGCCTGTTCCTTGACCGCCGTGACGTCCGAGCAGACGCCGATAAACCCAAGGTAGTTGCCTTCAGGGTCCTCAAGCGGGCGACCGTGCTCGACCATCCAGCGATAGACATCGTCGCGACGGCGCAGACGGTACTCGACTTGGTAGGGCTCCCTGCGGATGAAGGAGACGCGCCGGATCGCGCGATACTCGTCGACGTCGTCCGGATGGATTCCCTTGATCCATCCGTCTCCGACCTCCTGGCTGGGCATCCTTCCGGTGAAATCGAGCCAGGCCTGGTTGAAGTAGTCGGCCTCGTGGTCGCCGCTCGCCCGCCAGATGAGGCTCGGGAAATCCTCGAAGAGGTCCAGATAGAATCTGCGCGAGTCTTCGAGCGCCTCGCGGATACGCTTCGTCCTGCGCGACAGGACGAATGCGACGCACGCCGCGGCCGTCGCAGCAAGCCCGCCTGCGGCCGCGACCGACTGCCACGCGGGAAGGCTCGGTGCGACCAGTTGTGTGATCAGCTCGAAGAGGGCCGCACCCGCGCCAACCGCGACCGAAGCCGCGAGCACGTCTATTGCGACGCTCGTCCCGTGATCTGTCCTTCGCTGAGTCATTCCTCTCTCCGTAGCCAAGAAACGCGTCGCGTCGCATCATCGAGCAGCCATTATGATTGTCGACCAAAGCCCAAGTCGCCTGTAACGTTTCGGCCCGTCCGGGCGCCCATTTCGGGAAACACATTCATCGTGGGACGCCTGCGGTCGGAAAGGGGTTCCTGTCATTCACACAGAATGATTGGACCAGGCGAGCGCAAGGAGGGATCGCGTGGAAGAGACTCAAGACAGCCTCCAGAAGATGATCGATGCAATCATGAAGTCCCAGGTGGTTCGTCTCGTTCTGCTCGGGTTCCTGGTGTTGACGCTTCTAATCCCGGTTGTGATGATCGCCGACCTGGTCCGCGAGCGTCAGGCTCGCGAGCAGGAAGCGGTTCGCGAAGTCAGCGCGAAGTGGGGCCAAGCGCAGGACATCGCGGGGCCGGCGATCGTGGTGCCCTACAGGCGGCGCGTTGTCGAGATCAGCGCCAACGGGAAACGCGTTACCCGCACCGCCATCTCCAACGCCACCTTCCTGCCCGAGCGTCTCGACATACAGGGTGACATCGAGAGCGATGCTAGGTACCGGGGGATCTTCTCGGTCCCGGTCTATCGGCTGAAGCTCAACATCGACGCCGAGTTCGCGCCTCCCGACTTCAGGCAGCTCGACCTCGATCCGGCCGACGCACTGTGGGATCGGGCAATCCTGGCGGTGGGCGTAACCGACATACGCGCCATACAGCGCGCCGGCCGAATGACCCTCGATGGACGAAGGCTCGCCTCCCTGCCGGGAATGGGCATATCAAGCGATGTGGCCGGTGCCGGAATCCACGCCGAGGTGCCGCGGCAGGTGCCGCGGACTCTCGTCTCGAAGCGCTCAAAGTTCTCTCTGTCTCTTCTGCTCAACGGGAGCCGCCGGCTATTCTTCGCTCCGGTCGGCCGCGACTCAACCGTGCATCTGAAGTCCGACTGGAGCAGCCCCAGCTTCCAGGGGAACTGGCTACCGGCCCAGAGACGCGTGGCGCCCGGCGGGTTTGAAGCGACCTGGAACATCCCCTTCCTGGGGCGCAACTACCCCCAGGCCTGGACGTCTCAGTCGAACCGGCGAGAGGCCGTCCCCGCCTCGCGCTTCGGCGTCGACATGATCATGGCTGTCGACAAGTACCGGATGGCCGAGAGAAGCGTGAAGTACGCGGGTCTATTCATCCTGTTGACCTTCGCCGCCGTATGGCTCATCGAAGTGCTGGGCAAGTTCCGGGTCCACCCCGTGCAATATCTGCTGGTCGGCTTCGCCTTGTGCGTCTTCTACCTGCTGGAGCTTTCTCTTTCGGAACAAATGGCGTTCGGCCTGGCGTATGCCATCGCGTCCGTTGCGATAGTGGGGATGATCGCCGCCTACGGCAAGGCGATGCTTCGGACGATCGGCAAGGCCGCGATCGTCGGCGGAGTCGTCGCGGCGCTCTACGCGTACCTGTACGTGGTCTTGATGAACGAGGATTACGCGCTGTTGGCGGGCTCGGTCGGCCTGTTCGTCATCCTTGCCCTGGTCATGTTCTTGACGCGAAAGGTCAACTGGTACGAGAAGAACTGAGACCGGAGGCACCGCCGCTGGGGACTTCCTACACCCGCGCGAACTGGTCGAGCCAGTAGGCCTCGTCGTCCCGCGCAAGAACGATCATCTTCCCCTCGTCGGATGGGTACTTCGCGCGGTGGTATCTTGCGTAGACGTGTTCGTCGTCGTATCCGACAACTTCGATCTTGCCCGTCGCGTGCGACATGCAGAAGCGAGCCTGCCGCGATAGTCCCGACACGCGGGAACGGGCCTCCGAGACGAGTCTGAATGCTCTAAGCAGCGGTATCTTGAACGATCCGTTGCCCGCCGTCGGGCGGCACTGAAAGATGTAGTACTGAGGACAACCCGCGTCCGTGCACGCCTGGAAAAGCTCCGCGAGGGTGACCACGTCATCGTTGATGCCCCGGGTCAGAGGACATTGGTTGGCGCACATTACGCCGAGACTCCTCAAGACCCGGATGCCCTTGACGGCGGCTGGTGTCAACTCCCGGGCGTGATCGAAGTGGCACATGACATAGATGCGCCCGCCGTCGGAGGCATGCGAGCGAAGGATCGCCTGAAGATCGTGGTCGTCGAGAATGCGGTACGGATTGAACGCGACCACCTTCGTCCCGATGCGAACTGTGTGGATATGAGGTATCTCGCGGACGGCTTCGATGATCTCCCCTAGTCGGGAGGTCGGCAGCGTCAGAGGATCACCGCCGGTTAGAAGCACGTCGGTGATCTCGGGATGGGCGCGAATGTAGTCCAGCCCCTCATCCACCCTACGGCTCGCCTCCCGGCTTCCAGGCAGAAACAGCCGCTTGCGGAAGCAGTACCGGCAGAAACCGGCGCACTGATCTGTGACGAGCAAAACCGCGGTGTCCGAGTACTTGTGCTGAAGACCCTGCAGCTTCGTGTTGGCGCTCTCGTCGGACGCGTCGAGCGTGCCGAATTCACACAGCTCGTCCGGTGAGGGCACGATGAGGCGACGGATGGGATCCTCAGAGTCGGACCAGTCGATCAGTCCCAGGTAGCTGCTGCTCGCGCGGAAGGCGTACCTGTCGGTCACCGGCCGAAGGCTGTCCAACTCATCAGAGGAAAGCTGCTCGATGCCTCGGACATCGGTCAGATACCGAATCGACCCATGGCGCGGGATTCGGCCTCCCCGATCCTGCCTGTGGTGAATAGTGCTGCGTCTCATGGCTGCCACTTCCTTTGTCCTTGGTGCTGCCGGGCCGCTTTCCAAAGCCAACGCTTCAGATAGCGGCCCGACTATCAGTGCTGGTAACCTCCGGAGCTCGCGGCCCCGGACCCTACTACGCCTCTATATACGTGTTGTATCGGTACCTAGCTTCGGGAGGCTGACACCTCACATGAGAAAGCCGCCACCCGACATGTTAGATAGCGGCCCGACTATCCAGTGTCTCCTCTGGAGTCCCCCACCCCAGACCCTGTCGAGAACATTATCCGCCCGCTGTCGGTCGGGTGTCAATTCTGCCCGGTTGTGCGGAGTCGGACGGAGCGAACCGACCATCCGTCGCCCTCGTCCGGCCGTGGATCACAGCCACCTCCACCACCAGTACTTCTCGAACCAGACTTTTGCCCAGTGGTTCCAGACCGACGGCTTTCTCATCCGCACGTCAGGGTCGGGCCGGGCGTAGAATTCCCCACTCGCATAGCCCGCTTTGGCGTGGCCGACCTCCAGAAAGCACTGCCCCCGGCCTTCGAAGACGCCTTTCCGTTCCCGTCCGCGAATGGCCGCCGCGATGTTGGCCGCCACGACCTCTGCTTGGTAGTGCGCGAATACACCCGCCTTGGGCAGGAACTTCCCATTCGGCAGCTTGATCGCCGTCACATCCCCTATCGCGTACACGTTCTCATGCCGTGTCGCCATGGTTCCGCTATCCACCGGCACCCAGCCGGTCTCATCACACATCCCGCTTTCCGCGACCGCGGACGGAGCGGCGTGCGGCGGTACCGCAATGGCGAGCGCAAACGGCCTGTCTTCCGCCCCTTCAAAGCTCGCCCGGCCGTTGTTGTGGTCCACGCCCGTGAGTTTGATGCCCGTGGCCAGACCGATCTCTCTTGATGCGAGCATTCCCGTGATCGTCCCACCTATCAGCGGACCGGCCACCGGCATGGGCTGCGGTTCCACAGTCACGATCTCAATCGGCGAACGCTCCCGCAGGCCACGCCTGCGCATGAGCTCATCCACAAGGAAGGCCGCCTCGTAAGGAGCAGCCGGGCACTTGTACGGCATCGACGGCATCGTGATGAGGATGGGGCCTCCCCGGAAGGAACGCAGCGCGTCCAGCAGCGTGCGGGTACCCTCGAACGTGTAGAAGGTCCGGCACTCCGCAAGGCCGGGTAGCGCGTCCATCCTCAACCGCGCGCCAAGGCTTATCACGAGGTAGTCGAATTGCATCGGTCGACCGTCAACGACGACCGTGCGAGTGGCAGGCTCTATCGATTCTATCTCCCCGGTTACCACATCGATACCCTTCCGCGTCAGCCGGTCCAGGGGTCGGTGCAACTGCTCCGGGCGTCGCTTGCCCGTGAGAGCCCACAGATACGATGCCGGGAAGTAGTGGTCGGTCTCCCGTTCGACGAGGACGACGTCGTTCTCTTGCGGTAAGGCTTTGCGCAGCAGGTTGGCCACAACGACTCCGCCTGACCCACCGCCCAGGACACCAATGCTTGTAGCAGTCATGTCTTCACTCCTCATGAACGATCGTCGCACCGGACTTGGCCTCCAACTCGTCTGCTCCGCGGCCTTGCGCGGACGGAGTCGCCAGCCGTCTCTTGACATATAGGCATGCCGTGGCCAATAATTCAAGCAGTTTCTTGAATACTTGAAGAAGGAGCGTATATGCCATCCGATGACAGGAAATACAAGAACGCGATCTACGAACAGTTTGCGCGGGTCGGCAAAGCCGTCTGTAATGCAAAGCGCCTAGAGCTTCTTGATCTACTGCTGCAGACTGAAAGATCCGTGGAGGTTCTCGCGGAACAGGCCGGGAGTTCCGTCGCGAATGTCTCTCAGCATTTGCAGGTGCTAAAGCAAGCACGCCTGGTCGAGTCCGAGAGGCGGGGCAATCGAGTCGTCTATCGGATCGCGGACCCGGCCGTCGGTCAGATGCTGCACGTCGTTCGCGCTCTGGCCGAGAAGCAGCTGGCGGAGGTGAGCGCCATCACGAAGCAGTTCCTCTCGGGTCGGGAAGGAATGGAGCCTGTAGACCGGGAGGTGCTGCTCCAACGCGTTCGCGGCGGCGACGCCGTGGTGCTGGACGTCCGACCCCCCGAGGAATACGAAGCGGGACACCTGCCCGGCGCTACTTCCATCCCCCTCAGTGAGCTCCAGCGACGCCTGTCTGAGCTGCCCAAGGGCAAAGAGATAGTCGCCTACTGCCGGGGGCCGTACTGCGTGCTGGCAGTGAAGGCGGTCGAGATGTTGCGCGAGCGCGGGTATCAGGCCGTCCGGCTCGAGGATGGCGTACAGGAATGGTTGGAGCGCGGGCTTCCGATCGAGATCTCCGCGCCAAAGAAGTCGTAGCCCGGCCGGTGAAGACACCCAATTGACTGATGCTAGTTGAAGGAGCGGACATGAAGTATCTATTCATCTTGAACGACCCGCCCTACGGCACGGAGCGCGACTACAACGGCCTGAGGTTGGCCACCAAGGTGCTCGAACTGGATCGGGAAGCCGAAGTCACGGTCTTCCTCCTCGGGGACTCGGTGACTTGCGCGAAGGCCGGCCAGCAGACGCCGGACGGCTACTACAACTTGGGCCGAATGCTCAAGCCGATCGTTCGCCGGGGAGAGCTGCTGCTTTGTGGGTCGTGCATGGAGGCGCGGGGCATGAAGGACGCGGAGGTGACGGAGGGCGCCCAGCGCAGCAACCTCGCGCGGCTTGCGGAGAAGACCATCGAGGCGGATAAGGTGCTCGTATTCTAGCCTGGGACCGATGTCCCTGCGGTGTGCACCCCGCAGGGAGAGGTCGAAGAGACGCCGGCTAGCGGGCCTTCGGTGGTGCCGGCTGATCACAGCCGCAGCCGCAATCACATCCCTCGTCGTCGTTCCGTTCCCTGTCGCTCGTCGGATTGGCTTTCTTCTGGTCGGACATCTGACATCACCCCCTTTCACCGTCGGTCATGGTTTGCGCACTCGCACGGTTCGTTGGCCTTCCGGCCGCGTCGAGCGCGGGCTCGGGCTTCGCGCTTGAAGGCAAGCAGGCTCTTCTTGAGTTCCTCGAGTGCCGCCATCTGGGTATCTATCCAGGCCAGGCGGGCGCTCACGGCACGCTCCAGCGTGGCCGACAGCGAGCGGCAGTCGCGCGAGTCCGCCAAGGGCACAAGTCCGCGAATCTCGTCGAGGCTGAGACCCAGCCGCTTGGCGTTCTGGACGAAAGCAAGTCGAGCGACATCGGCGTCGGTATAGACTCGATAGCCGTTCGACGCGCGGCGCGACTCGGGCAGCAGACCGATTGACTCGTAGTACCTGATCGTCTTCGGATTGACCGAGCAGTGTCGCGCCAATCCTCCAATGGTTAGGTTCTCCATCGTCAGCACCTCCGTCCGTAGTCTAAAGCTTACAGCTAGGTGGAATGTCAAATCGGTCTGTTGGGACTCGTTGTCTACGAGATGCTTGTGATCGTCGCGGCGCTGTATCTGTTCGGCACCCAGAAAACGCCGCAGCCACAGCGCGAATCTCCGCCCATCAGGCGTGTCCGCGCCTCCGACCTGCAGCCTCCGTTCTGCATGTGTCACCACAAGACCAGCCCTCACACGAATGAATCGAACGCGTGCGACAGCGGTGCCGGACGAGCCTGTCACCCCGAGGCCCACAGAGCCGACAGTCGGCCGCGACCATATTCCTTCGGCCCTGGCCTGAGCCGCTGAGCGGACGAGTGGATTCAAGCTACGAACCTCGCTTCGGTCAGCCCCGCCAGCTCGCGGTACGAACGCAAAACGGCCGCCGGTGTGGCGACCTAGGTGCGTGGTGGGCGTTGTAGGATTTGAACCTACGACCTCTTCCGTGTGAAGGAAGCGCTCTCCCCCTGAGCTAAACGCCCGCGAAACCATGTGATTATACCAAAGCGTCTGGCGTGAGGCCCGGCGTGGGCGGGTAGACAATACCAACAGCCGACCCCGCGGGCAACAGGAGCGTCCATTCGCATGATCGAGGACGGCAGCCAGACCGGCAAGGCAACAGCATGGTGGAGCCAAAGAGGCGCGGCCAGGTGGATGTTCCTGGTTGCGGCCGTCTTGATAGGCGTGGCGGCGACCGCCGTTGTCGCATCGTTTCGCAGCGTCGCGGATGACAACCGGCGGGCTCAACTCGCACTGGGCACGTTCAGAGAACAAGCCTACCGTCTCAGCTCAATCGAGTGGCAAGCCATAGCGCAACGGCGCGTAGACCCTGAACTGAGAGAGGCAGCGGTTTCCGCACGTACGCAAATGGTCCGAGCGTTGGCCACGGCCAACGCACTCGATCCTCAGCAGCCAGGATTGAAGACGGTCGCGGCTCACCGCGTCCGCTACACGAGAGCCGTCGAGAAGGAGCTTTCCTTGCTCGCCGCCGGACGCTTCGAGGAGGCGGTTGAGATCGACGAGAACATGGTCGATCCTGCCTTCGCAGCATTGGACCGGGCTACGACCGAGGCGGTCAACATCAACGATGTCTTGGCGGAGGACAGGATCCGCGCGGCAGAGACGACTTCCCTCTCAGCAACCGCGGCGGGCGTCGCGCTCATAGGCCTGCTCCTGTTCATGTACAACCGGGCGGAGCAAGAGGTGCGAATCAGCGAGGTCCAGAGAGAGACGCTGAGGCAGAGCGAAGAGCGATTCCGCTCCCTGATACGGAACTCATCCAACGTCTTCATGATACTCGATTCCGAGAACCGCGTGAGCTACGTGAGCTCCTCGGCGCGCCGGGTCTTTGGACACCCGCCCGAGGAAATCAGCGGCGCGGGACTGTGCGAACTGATTCATCCCGATGACCTAACTGACGTGAAGGCGGCCCTGCGCCGCTGTGCGCGCGATCACAACGAGATCGCCACGCTGGAGTTCCGCCTTCAGCGACAGCCCGGCCGCTGGATCTTCATTGAAGCCGCAATCACCAACAGCCTGGATGATCGATCCGTGAACGGGATCGTCATGAACTGTCGAGATATCTCCTGGCGAAAGGAGATGGAGGAGAGATTGCGCTCGCTGTCGCTCAGAGACGACCTGACGGGGCTGTACAACCGGAGGGGATTCTTCACTCTGGCCCAGCGCGAGGTCGGATCCGCCGCACGCTCCCGCAGAGAGCTGTTTCTGCTATTCGCCGACCTTGACGGGATGAAGCTCATCAACGACACCTACGGCCACAATGCCGGAGATGAGGCTCTGCATCTAGCCGCCAAAGCCTTTCGGAGGACCTTTCGCGATTCCGACATCCTCGCCCGGATGGGAGGGGATGAATTCGCCGTGCTTGGCGAACGAACGCCGGGTGCGCGCTCCAGGACAATCGTTGCGCGGCTCCGCCGCCACCTGGCAGAGTGCAACATGGCCAGCGATGTACCATACGAGGTCGCGCTCAGCGTCGGCGTTGTCCTTCTCAAGGCCGGCGCCGGCACGAAGATCGACGATGTCCTGGCAGCGGCAGACACACGCATGTATGCGCAGAAGAGAGGCAGACAGGAATCGGCCTGACCTAGGCCCGTGCGGTGAGCAGCGAGAGCGCGTCGACAATCCGTGAGCTGACCTCTATGTCCCACTTCTCCGGCGCCCTCCAGGCCGGGTACTTCCCGTTCTTGATCCGCTCGACGGCCGCGATGATCTCCCGCCTGTCGATCGGCACCAGCCTGTTCGCACCGATGTCCACCGTGAGCCGGCGCTCCGTGTTGTCGCGAAGCGTCAGGCACGGCACACCAAGCATGCAAGACTCTTCCTGCACGCCCCCTGAGTCGGTCAGTACGAGGCGGGCATTCGCCATCACGTTGAGCAAATCGAGATAGGCCATCGGCTCCGTCAGCTTCACACGAGTGGCAAGATCATCGATCAACTTGAACTCCTCGAGCTTCTTCTTCGCACGCGGATGCAGCGGCCACACGATCGGCACGCTCGAGTAGTGGAAGCCCTCGCAGATCGCGCGCAGCCGGCACTCATCGTCCGTGTTCTCAGCGCGGTGGATCGTGGCCAGCGCGTACTCGCCCGCCGTCAATCCCAGCTCGGCGTAGTTGGCGCGCGCCTTCACCTTGTGCAGGTTGCGAAGGAGCGTTTCGGCCATGACGTTGCCGACGAAAACAACATGCTCCCCCGCCACGCCTTCCTTCGCCAAGTTCTCAACGGCGTCGGGAGTCGGCGCAAATAGCAGCTGCGAAATCTGATCGACGACGAGCCGATTGACCTCCTCGGGCATGGAGAAGTCGCCGCTGCGGTAGCCGGCCTCCACGTGCGCCACCTTGATGTGCAGCTTGACGGCGGCCAGCGCCGCCGCCAGCGTGGAGTTGACGTCTCCGACCACGACGACGACATCGGGGGTGTTCTGCTGGAATTCCTTCTCCAGCCCCATCATCGCGGTGCCGGTCTGAACCGCATGCGTCCCCGAGCCGATTCCCAAGTCCGCATCCGGCTTGGGCAGGTCAAGATCGGCGAAGAAGCTGGCGCTCATCTCGAAGTCGTAGTGTTGTCCCGTATGGACAAGGCGGCGGTCCGTTCCGCGCTTTGCCAGTTCGGCCATTATCGGAGCGATCTTGACGAAGTTGGGCCTGGCGCCCACGACGCATGTCACATTCACGTTGGCTTCCTCTTGCTCATGGGATGCCGCGCGCAGCCACGGCATCGCGCTGGGATTCGGGTCAGATGACGCAACGAAGTGTAGCTGAGCGAGGCGGTCTTCGCCAGGCTACTCCTTCTTCGCGTAGAACATCGCGCAGTTGCCACGATGTACGGTGACGTCGCCGATGGCCTGGCCGCATTCGT
>DYIV01000056.1 GCA_020723435.1 Slackia heliotrinireducens
GTAGCGCGTGGCGAGGAAATCCTCGAGCTTCAACTGGACGAATCCCGATTCCCCGGGCTTGATCTCGTCCCCACCCAGAACCACGACGCGCGCCAGGATCTCGCTGGTCCCATGGTGGACGTGGACGCGCTGCTGATTGACGAGCGGCTTCTTCCAGTAGGGGAGGAGCTTGAGCTCGGCATCGATCAGACGCGACGGCGTCAGGTATCCCGGGGTCTGCAAGACGTCGCCGCGCCGCAACTCGTCTTTGGCCACGCCGGCAAGGTTGAGCGCCACCCGTTGCCCGGCCGCGGCAGCCTCGACCTGGGCGCCATGTACCTGGACCGAACGCGCCCGCGCCATGGCCCGCGCGGGGAGAATCTCGACCTCGTCGTCGGCACGGATCGAGCCCGACCAGAGAGTACCGGTGATGACGGTCCCGGCGCCGGACATCGTGAAGACCCGGTCGACCGGCAACCTGAAGGGTTCGTCGCTCGGGCGCGTCGCGCTCTGCTCGGCCAGGGCGTCAATCGTCTTCGCAAGCTCCTCAAGGCCTTGGCCGGTCTTCGATGAGACGGCGACGATCGGAGCGCCCGCGAGCGAAGACCCGTCGATCAGGGCGCGCACGTCCTCGGAGACCATTTCGATCCACTCCTCGTCGGCAAGGTCCCTCTTGGTAATGGCGACCACGCCGCGCTCGATTCCAAGCAGGTCGATGATGGCCAGATGCTCTCTCGTCTGCGGCATCACGCCGTCGTCGGCGGCCACAACCAGAAGGACGATGTCGATGCCGGTCGCGCCCGCGACCATGTTCTTCACGAAGCGCTCGTGTCCGGGAACATCCACGACGCCCAGCCTCCGGCCGCTGGGCAGGGTGAGGTTGGCGAAACCGAGTTCGATGGAGATGCCCCGCTTCTTCTCTTCGGCGAGGCGATCGGTGTCCGTGCCGGTGAGAGCCTTGATGAGCTGAGTCTTGCCGTGATCGATGTGGCCGGCCGTGCCCAGAATCAGCGATGGCATGCTAGACCGCCTCACGCGCGCGCTTGAGAGCCGTGGCGATCTCTTTCTCCTCGCCGGGCTGGATCGTGCGCATGTCGAGCACAAGCTTGTCTTCCTTGATGCGGCAGATGATCGCCGGCGAGCCGGTCCGCAGCGCGCGCTCGAGTCTGTCGGGTCCGCGGTCTCTCGGCTTGACCGTGACGACCACCGTCGGGATGTCGGCCAGCGGAAGCGACCCGCCGCCCGCGCGCGCCACGTCGTCTTCGACCGAGACGTCGGCGCGATCGCCCAGCACGTCGGCGAGCGATTCGGCCAGCGAGCTCGCACGCTCGGCGAAGGCTTCCTTCGGCGCGGTGAGCATTCGAATGGTCGGATTCTCCGCCAGAAGCCTCTCTGGATTGAGGTATGACTGCAGCGTGGCCTCCATGGCGGCGAGCGTCATTTTGTCGATGCGCAGCGCACGCGCGAGAGGGTGCTTCTTGAGCTTCTTGACGAAGGGCTCTTTGCCGAAGATGAGACCGGCCTGTGGCCCTCCGAAAAGCTTGTCGCCACTGCAGGTCACGAGATCGAGCCCGGCCGCGATCGATTCCTGGACCGTCGGCTCGTAGGGCAGACCGAACTGGCGCAGATCGATGAGAACACCGCTGCCTTGATCCTCGACGACGGGAATGCCGTGCTCCGCGCCGAGCGCCACGAGCTCTTCCAGCGACGGTGCGGCCGTGAATCCCATGACGCGGAAATTCGAGGAATGGACCTTCAGCAGGCAACCCGTGCGGTCGGTGATCGCCGCCCGATAGTCGTCCACGTAGGTCTTGTTCGTCGTACCTACCTCAACGAGCCTCGAGCCGCTCTGGCTCATGATGTCCGGGATGCGGAAGGAGCCGCCGATCTCGACGAGCTCGCCGCGGCTGACGATCGTCTCCTTTCGCTTAGCCAGCGCCGCCAACACGATGAGAACGGCCGCCGCGTTGTTGTTGACGACCATCGCCGCCTCCGCGCCGGTCAGGCGCGTCATCAGATGCTCGACGTGGTCGTGGCGCGAACCGCGCTTTCCGGCGGCGATGTCGAACTCGAGATTGGAGTAGGAGCCGCCGATCTCGACCACTCGTTTCTGCGCCTCACTCGAGAGAATCGAGCGGCCGAGGTTTGTGTGGATGATGATGCCTGTGGCGTTGATCAGCCGAACGAGACGGGGCCGAAGCAGATCGCTCAAGATGTCGACGGCGACCTTGGGGACGTCGCCGCTACCGGCAGCCTTGCCGGACAGAATACGCGCGCGCTGAGCATCCAGCGCCTGACGAATGCAGTCGACGAGCAGTTCGTGTGGGTGTTTCGCCTCGAGCGCCGCAATCTGCGGGCTTCTCAGGACCTCGTCAACCGAGGGGAGTTCTCGCAGGAGTCTCTGCTTGTCGGTCACTCGTCACGGCCTTTCCTTCCTACTGTCTGTTCTTCTGTAGGATACTTCGAATCAGTCCCAAGCGCAGCTCTCGGTCCTCTTGGGCATGCGCGAACCTGGCCAGGTTCTGCCTCATCTCGTCGCTGAGGGCGAGACGATACAGCTGTCCGCTGCCGCCTTCGCAGCGCTGGACCCAGCCATCCCCGCAGAATCGCTCCAGGGCAAGCGCGACTTCCGACGCCGGTCGGCCCAAGCGCCCGGCCAAGCCCTCAGCGGTGTCGGAAACGTTGGGATTGAAGTGAAAGAAGAGTAGGAGATCCCACGTGACAAACGAATCGATGTTCGAATCGACGAAGTCGTTCAACGCTTCGTCTTTGGGACGCCAGTTGAGGTTCATCCGGGACACCCGCCATTCGAAGACCCGTTCAAACCAGCGTCATGCGCGAAAACCTGTGGGAGAGGGTCGACAGCCCTCTCTCTCGGCACCATGACCACCCGTGCATTCATGCTATCACAAGCTTCCTGCGTCCGTCACCCGTGCTATCGCCGGCCTGCAGGATTCGTTGGGCAAAGCAGCCGGGCCGAGGTTTGGCCCAGCCGTCGGTTTGTCGGAGTTGCCCCGCAGACTGTCCTACTACATAGGATAGAGCAAACAGCAAGCTTGCGCCACCACGAATCGTCGGTGGAGCATCGAGTAGGCGGCGCAGGCAGGTAGAATGACGCCGGGCGGCACGTCGGCGTTTCCCGCGGGCGGCGGCATTGCCTGGCGCGCGGCGTCTGAAGTTGGTGGGCCGGGGGGGACTCGAACCCCCATGTCCTAGGACACAAGATTTTAAGTCTCGCGCGTATGCCAGTTTCGCCACCGGCCCAACGCAGAAAGCTTCGAACCCTGGGACTAGATTCGCCCTCGCCGATCGCACGCCTCTGCGGACGCCCGAGGCGCCGATCCGCCGGCTCCGTACGCCCCGGCACGCGCCGCCTCGCCGGACTCCTGCTATCCGGCGACCTCGCCGGCCAGTTCTAACGCCAGACCGTACAGAATGCCATGTTCGCTGACCGTCACCTGTGAGAGATCGAGAAGGCGCATGAGAGCGAGGAGTATCGCGGTGCCGGTCACGATCGTATCGGCGCGCTCGGGCTCAAGCGCGGGAATCTGCTTGCGTTCCTCGATCGTTTTTGCCGCAAGCCCATCGAGCAGCCCGGACACGTCGCCGCGACTCATGAGAAACCCATGGACCCGCTCGGGATCGTAGGTCTCGAGTCTACGTTTGACCGCAGCGAGTGAGGTGGCGGTGCCCGCCACGGCAATCGCCGGCAGGGCGCCCCCGCCCGAGAACTGAGGCGCGACCGGCCCGGCCGCCGCCATGATGATGCGAACGAGGGCGTCGATTTGTTCTCTGAGGGGAGGGTCATAGAGTGGGTACTGCTCGCTTGACCGGACGCAGCCAAGGTTGAGACTCGCCCGCGCTTCTATCCGGCCGTGAACTCCCATCACCAGTTCGGTGCTGCCACCGCCTATGTCGATGACGAGGCATCGTGTCTCCGGCGCCAGATCCGCGCTCGCCCCGAGATGAGTCAGCGACGCTTCGCGATCTCCGGATAGGACTTCTATGGGGAGATTCAGTGCAGCCGCCTGAGCAACGAGCTCTTCGGCATTGGACGAGTCTCTGACGGCGCTCGTCGCCACGGCGCGCACGTGGGCGACCCGCTCGCGACGGGCCTCATCGGTGTAGTCGCGCAATGCCTCAATAGTTCGCGCAATTGCGCTCGGCTGCAGGCTCCCGCCCGCGAATCCTTCGCCGAGGCGGGTGATGTGGGTCCGCCAAATCAAGGGAATGGCCGTACCGCCCTGCGCTTCTGCAATCAACATGCGGGTGGAGTTGGAACCGAGGTCAAACGCCGCGATCTTCACATTCTCGCTCCAGCGCCATCGTCACGTCCCTGCTCGCGGCATCCGGCACATTCTTGCCACGACTCGCTCTTCTCGCCGGAGAGCAGACCGTCCACGATCTCCCCGATCGGGTTGGCTCCAGTCGCGAGATAGTGGGCGTAGTGAGCGTGCAGGCATTTTACGGCGAGTGGGTCCGCCGCTCCTCCGACGAAGCAGTTCGGAAGATCGGCCCGCGCCCGGTCGCGATCGCCGCGGTATGCGGCCGCCGCGCGTGCGAGTTCCGCCGCCAGCGTCGGCTCATCGCCAACTCGCGCCTGCAGTTTGGCGATGAGTCCGTTCGTCTCGAGCCGCGCCACCGACCTATAGCGAGCGGGACACGTCAGCCAGAAGAGCGTCGGAAACGGGCGGCCGTCGGCAAGTCTGTGCGATGTTCTTATCACCGTCGGCACGCCGTGCCGGCATCGGACCGACACGGCTACATCGCCGCGCGGAGCTCGTCCGATTTGTGCGGCAATGACCTCGAGGTCGGTCGCACCGGTCGCCGCCATCTTGCCTCCCTCAAACGAAGAAGCACCCTCCATACCCGCAAGGATGCTCCGGTAGCCGTACTTCGCCGCGGGAATCCCGCTACGTCCGCTTCGTCTCTCGATTGCGCCGTATGTCCACGAGCGTCTGCTCGCTCTTCTTCATGAACTGCTTCATCATCTTCTCGAACTCCGGATCGCGTCCCGCTCTTCTGCGAGGTGGGGGTGGCGGCGCGGGCTCCGAGCCGGGATCGGCAGCCTGGCGAATCGACAAGTCGATCTTGCCGTCACCTTTGACGGCCAAGACCTTGACGCGTACTTGGTCGTTCTCACGAAGAAAGTCCTCTACGTTCTTCACGTAAGAGGAGTCGATTTCTGAGATATGCACGAGGCCGGTGTCGCCGGTACTCAATTCGACGAAGGCCCCAAAGTTGGTGAGTCGGATTACCTTGCCTTCGTAGATCTGATCTTGCTCAACTGCCATAGATTTCCTAGTACTCCTCTGCCTACAGGGCGCGAAATGCGGCCCTCATTGTATAGGCCGCTCAGAGGCATTGTCAAGCGAGACTGTGGCGATTACCTGGTCAAGAGCTCCGAGAAGAAAGCCCGAATCCGGTCCCAGGTTCCCGTTGCTTCGACGGATCTCGTGGGCTCGATGGAGCGCGTGGGAGTTTGGCTGGGAGACACGGAGCGATTGGGAGGTAGCACTACGTAGGCGGTCTCGCCCGGCTTGATGAGCCCGAGCTTCTCACGTGCGTAGCGCTCTATGTACTCCGGGCTCTTGATCTCAGCGATTCTCTTGCGAAGCGATCGATTCTCCGCGCGGACTCGGGCGTACTCGCGCCGCACGGAGGCAAGCTGCTGCTCCTGGTTCATTCGAACTTGATAGATGGGATAGAAGAGCCACACGGCGGCAAGGATGACCGCCACAACCCCAACCAGAAGCGGGTAGTGTGCGCGGACGCTCTCACGCAGCCTCCCGGCCGCACCTTTTACCGGCTTCTTCTTGCGCTTCGTCACCGAGGATCCTCGGAAGTCCGCTGCACGGACGGCTCATCGGCCTGTGGCTCATCGGCCTGTGGCTCATACGCCCTGCACGAGCCGTTCTTGAATGGATGAGTCGCCGGCGCGTAGCACACCTTGCCGTTCGGCGAGAGGTGGCGGCAAGTCGGGCAGAGGATTGGCGCCTTGGGACCGCTCATGCAGCTACCACCTTGTCATCTGCTACGTCGAATAGTGTGTCTTCTGCGTCGACCGTGTTGACCCTACAGGCGGTGAACCTTGATCATGTTCGTCGTTCCTGGCCGGTTAACCAGGACTCCAGCCGTTATGATCAGAGTATCTCCCTGACCCGCGACCCCGGCTTCAACAGCGGCGCGCGCCGCTCGGTCAAGCATATCATCTATGTTGCTGCTTGGCTTCACCTCGAGCGGCAACACCCCGCGAGATAAGACCAGACGGCGAACTACGCGGCCGTTTGGACTGACCGCGACTATCGGCGCCGTCGGACGGTGCCGCGCCACGGCCCGAGCCGTGTGGCCCGACTCGGTCGACGTGACGATCGCCGCGGCATCCAGATCAGCCGCGAGCCGGCACGTCGCCGCGCTGATGGCATCTGTGACAGACACTTCCCGCGTCTTGCCGACAGGATGCGCCGCCGCGAAATCCGAAGCCGACTCCGCTCTCGCTATGACGTTCGCCATCATCGTCGCCGACTCGATCGGGTATGCGCCGATCGCCGTCTCGCCTGAGAGCATCAGAGCATCCGACCCATCGAAGACGGCATTTGCCACGTCGGAGGCTTCTGCGCGTGTCGGGCGTGGATCGCGAATCATTGAATCGAGCATCTGAGTCGCCGTGATGACCGGCTTCTGCGCCGCCACGGCCTTTGAGACGACCTGCTTCTGCAGCACTGGCACGTCCTCACTGGGGAGTTCGACGCCGAGATCTCCGCGGGCGATCATGACGCCGTCGGCGACCGCGACGATCTCGTCGATCGCGTCGACGGCTTCCGATCGCTCGATCTTGGCGATCAGAGGAACGCCCCGCTCTCCGACCAGCCCGCGCAGGGCCTCGATGTCTTGCGCGCGTCGAACAAAGGAGGCGGCGATCCAATCGGCATCAACCTCGAGGGCGGCCGCGAGGTCGATTCGGTCCTTGGCGGTGAGATACTCGATTCTCAGGCAGGACCCCGGCGCCGCGATTCCCTTCCGCGACGCGACCGTGCCCCCGACGAGAACGGTGCACACTAGCTCGTCGCCGCTCTTGGAGTCTACGCGAAGCTGAACCCGGCCGTCGTCGAGAAGCAGATGCGCGCCGGCCTCTAGGTCGTCGATCAGCCCGGCGTAGGAGGTGCCGGCGCGATTCTCGTCGCCGGGGGCGGAATCGCGCGTGATGCGGAACGTCGCTCCCTTGGCCAGATCGACGGCGCCGCCGGCTATCTCCCCGAGCCGCACCTTGGGACCGGCCAAGTCGACGATGACGGCAACCGTGCGCTCAGCCTCCGCGGCAAGCCGCCGCACGAGCTGGACCCGGTCATCGAGCTCAGCGGCGGGCGTGTGCGACATGTTGATGCGAAACGCGTCGACGCCGGCGGCGATGAGTCCCGCGAGCATGCGGGGCGTCTTGCTTGCCGGGCCGATTGTGGCAATGATCTTCGTGCGGCGAATCGGCTTCATTGGCCGGACCTTGCCCGAATTGCTACACCCTCGTGGCCTGCGCCGCCTTGACGTTGTAGAAAGCGTCGAGTCCCAAGTAGACGCCGGCCGACCCAAGCTCCTCCTCGATGCGCAGAAGCTGATTGTACTTGGCCACCCGGTCCGTTCGCGCCGGCGCACCCGTCTTGATCTGCCCGGCGTTGGTCGCCACGGCGACGTCCGCGATCGTCGTATCCTCTGTCTCGCCGGAGCGGTGGGAGACGACGGCCGTGAAATTCGCTTTCTGAGCCATGCCGATACAGTCGAGAGTTTCGGTCAGCGTACCGATCTGATTCAGCTTGATCAGGATGGAGTTGGTCGTGCCGGTCGCGATGCCGCGCGACAGCCGCTCGACGTTCGTCACGAACAGATCGTCGCCGACGAGCTGGACGCAGTCGCCGATCGCCTCGGTCATCGTCTTCCAGCCCTCCCAGTCCTCCTCAGCCATGCCGTCTTCGATCGATATGATCGGATACTTCTCGCACAGCGCCGCGTAGTAGGAGACCATCTCGTCCGGAGACAGCGTCTTCTCCTCGCTCTCGAGCACGTAGCTGCCCTCATGGAAGAACTCGCTGGCCGCCGGGTCGAGGCAGATACCCATCTCGCCACCGGGGATGTAGCCGGCCGCCTCAATGGCCTCGATGATTACCTGGATCGCCTCTTCGTTGGAGCCCAGATTCGGCGCGAACCCGCCCTCGTCGCCGACCGCCGTGGCCAGGCCCTTTGCGCCCAGAACCTTCTTGAGATGGTGGTAGACCTCCGCGCCCATCTGCAGCGCGTGCTGGAAGCTGTCGGCGCCGACAGGAGCGACCATGAATTCCTGAAGATCGACATTGTTGTCCGCGTGCCTGCCGCCGTTGAGTATGTTCATCATGGGAACCGGGAGCACGTGCGCGTTGGGCCCGCCGAGGTAGGAGTAGAGCGGCAGGCCAAGATGCGCCGCCGCGGCCTTCGCAATCGCCAGGGAGACCCCGAGGATGGCGTTGGCTCCGAGCTTGCTCTTGGTGTCCGTGCCGTCCATCTCGATCATTGCGGCATCCACTCGCCGCTGGTCGATGGCGCTGCGCCCGAGCAGCTCCGGGGCGATGACGTCGTTGACGTTGGCGACCGCCCGCGTGACACCCTTCCCCAGATACCGGTTCTTGTCGCCGTCGCGCAGTTCAACGGCTTCGAACTCGCCGGTGGACGCCCCGGACGGGACGACGGCGCGACCATACGAATCGTCCTCGAGATAGGCGTCAACCTCAACCGTTGGGTTGCCGCGCGAGTCGAGTACTTCCCGTGCGAAGATCCCCGTGATAGTGCTCATGTAGGCCTCCTCCTCTGCCGAAGAACCGCGCCGCCCCCGCCGCGCGGTCGTCGTGGTCACGGATCATAGTCTCCAGTATCTTGGCGGTACTTTCCAGTCCCGCATCGCGCCTTCGACTTCTACGCCTCAGTTGCTCCCTTGGCTTCCTGCCAAAGGCTCTCCTTCTCCGCCAGCGGAAGATCGGCAAAGACGACACCTCTGTCCGCGGCGAGACGCTCCATCGTTTCGAACCGGGCGATGAACCGGGCGCATACACCGCGCAGCGCCGTCTCGCAGTCGATGTCTAAGAACCGCGCCAGATTCACGACCGCGAAGAGCACGTCGCCGATCTCCGCCTCGACGTCGCCCATTCCCTCTTTCGCTTCGGCGACCTCGCTCAGCTCCTCCTGCACCTTCGCGATGACCTGACGGTACTCGTCCCAGTCGAATCCGACTCGAGCAGCTTTGGTCTGCAATTTCTCCGCGTACATCAGCGCCGGAAGCGACGGCAAGACGCCCGCGAGCGCCGAACCGCCGAGACCCTTCTCCTCGCGCTTGATGCGCTCCCAGTTCACCGAGACGTCGGCGGGCGTAGCCACCTCGACGTCGGCGAAGATGTGCGGATGCCGGCGAACGAGTTTGGCGATGATGCCCTCGAGTACCTCGACGATGCCGAAGCGGCCTTCGTCCGCGGCGATTTGAGCGTGGAAGACAACTTGTAGAAGTAGATCACCCAACTCTTCCGCCAGATCTTCATCGCCGCCCTGCTCGATCGAGTCGACCACCTCGTAGGCTTCCTCGATGAGATGGCGAGCCAGGGAGCTGTGAGTCTGCTCTCGATCCCACAGACATCCGTCGAGGCCGCGCAGCCGCCGCATGATCCGCACAAGCTGCTCGAAGGATGCGCTGGCGCGCCCGGGGCCAGCATCCTTCTCCGCGGCGCGCCCGGGGCCGCCATCCTTCTCCGCACCCGGTCCTGGATGGATCGTGACCGTCAACTCGTGCATCCGGCAGAGAAGCGGAACGACGGGATCGAGCAGTGGCCGGGAGAGCGCGACGGCGTAGACGACCTCACCATGTTCGTCGGCCATGCAGCGCAGGCTGTCGGCAAGGCGGAGAGCCGGTCCGGCAACCTCCGGATCCGCCGGCGCGGAAACCGTGGCGCACGGGAGCGTCGCGGGGCAGTCGCTGAACGACACGCCGCGACCGCGCAACTCATCGGCGATTGGATGGCTCGTGTCTCGCAGCACCAAGTGACGCGCCGAGGTCAGCAAGTGCTGCACCTCGGCGTTGAGAGACTCTATGTTGCCCGACCCCAGGCCGATGACGTGGACTGTTCCCATCAGCCGCCCCGGCAGTGTGGTTGGCTGTCGCTACTTGTAGAGACCGTTGTCTTCGATCTTTGCCTTCTTGCGCAGCCCGTCGAGCCACTTCTGAAACGCGTCGCGCTGGTTCATCTGCTCGATGGTCATGCGGATCTGCTCCTTGACCGTGCCGAGCTTCTGTTGGCCGGCCTTACGCTTGCCGACGACTTCAATGATGTGCCAGCCAAACGTGCTCTGGAACGGCTTCGAGATCTCGTCGGGCTTCAGCTTCTGCACGACGGTACCGAATTCCGGCACAACCTCGTTTGCGGAGACAAAGCCGATGTCGCCCCCGTTCTGCTTCGATTGAGGATCGATCGAGTACTTCTTGGCCATCGCGGCAAAGGTCGCGCCGCCCTTCAGCTCGGCGTAGACCTTGTCGGCCAGCTTCTTGTCCTTCTTGGCAACGAGCACCTGAAGGACGTGGTACTTCTCGGGTTGGACGAACTGCGCCTTGTTCTGCTTGTAGAAGTCGGCGATCTTCTTCTCGCTGACCTTCTCATTCTTCGATATCTTGGCCATGACTTTCTGCTGAACGATCTGCTGCTTGATCGATTCCTTGAGGCGGTCCGGCGTCAGCTTCGCCTTCTGCAGCGCGTCGTTGAACTGCGCCTCAGTCGCGAACTGCTTCTTGAGTTGCGCGTAGCGATCTTCGATCTCCTTGTCGGTCGGTTTGATGCCAAGCTCATCCGCACCCTGCATCATCAGCGCATCGCTGATGAGCTTGTCCAGGATGCGCTGCTTGAACTGCTTCTCCATCTTGGCGTCCTGCTTGCCCTGGAGCTGCCCCTGCATCTGGGTGTACTGCTCGTCCACCTGCGAGGCGTAGATCTTCTCCCCGTTCACAGTCGCGGCCACCTCACCGCCGAACAGGGAACAGCCGGTGATGGAGGCGCTTGTCACCATTGCAGCGAGCGCAAGGGCGACTAGGGCTCTGCGAAAACTCATGGTTACTCCTTCTTCAGTCACGCCGCAGGTCAACGACGGCCATTATATCATTCAGCACATCCGTAGTGACAGCCAGCACATCCACGTCGCGGCGAATGGGAAGCAGCAGGCGATCGACGCCTCGCACCAGCCTTCCGCCTCGGCGTTTGGCGAGTTCCGCCGCGAAAGGCCGCAGGCGCTCATCGAAGTCAATCCGCAGGGTGGCGTCTGAGACGACCACCTCGCGAACCCCGGAGTGACCGGCAATCAAGCGAAGACGGGCGACCTCGAGCAAATTCGCGACTGGCGCCGGAGGCGGGCCAAAGCGGTCGGCAAGCGCGCGCGCAACGAGCAGGACCCCCTCCGGGTCGAGGGCATCGGCGACCTGCCGATAGGCCTCGACACGGAGATCTTCGTCGCCGACGTAGGTCGCGGGCAGGTAGGCTTCGATCGGCAGCGACATCTTCGCCTCTTCGCGCGGCTGCACCGGCTCCCCCTGAGCGTCGGCGATCGCGTCGCGCAGCATCTGGCAGTACAGCTCGAATCCGACGGCGGCCATGTGCCCGTGCTGCTCCGGCCCGAGAATGTTGCCGGCGCCCCGGATTTCCAGATCGCGCATGGCGATCTTCAGCCCAGACCCAAGCTGTGTGAACTGCCTGATTGTGGAGAGGCGCTCCATCGCCGCGTGCGTCAGGACCGCCTCATCTGAGAAGAAGAAGTAGGCGTACGCTCGATGATGCGAGCGGCCCACGCGTCCTCTGAGCTGATAGAGCTGTCCCAATCCCAGCCGCTCGGCGCCCTCCACGATCAGAGTGTTTGCCGTTGGGATGTCGATGCCGGACTCAATGATCGTCGTGCAGACCAGCACGTCGATCTCGTTGGCCAGGAAGGCGCGCATGACCTTCTCCAACTCATGCTCGTGCATCTGACCATGCGCGACGGCAACCCGCGCGTCGGGCGCGAGCGCCTCTACCCTGCGGGCGACGGCCGCGATCGTCTGGACCCGGTTGTAGACGTAGAACACCTGGCCGTCGCGGTCGAGCTCTCGCGCTATCGCCTCGCGCACGCGGTCGCGATCGTATGCGCCCACCTCCGTGGCAACCTCGAGACGATCCTCAGGGGGCGTGTCGATAACTGATAGGTCGCGTACGCCCGCCACGCTCATCTGGAGAGTCCTCGGGATGGGCGTGGCCGTCAGCGTCAGCACGTCGACGGTCTTGCGCATGTTCTTCAAATGCTCCTTGTGTCCCACACCGAATCGTTGCTCCTCGTCGACGACAACGAGCCCAAGGTCCTTGGGAACGACATCTTTCTGCAGCAGTCGATGCGTGCCGATGAGGATGTCGACCTTGCCGAGCGCCAGGTCGCCCAGAATCCTGCACTGTTGCGCGTGCGACCGGAATCTCGACAGCATCTCGACGCGGACCGGGAATGGGGCAAACCGCTCGCAGAAGGTCGCATAGTGCTGCTGCGCCAGAATCGTCGTCGGCGCCAGGACGATGACCTGCCGGTCGTCGAGCACCGCCTTGGCCGCCGCGCGGATCGCGACCTCGGTCTTGCCGTAGCCGACATCTCCGCAGACGAGCCGGTCCATGGGAACAGCGCGTTCCATGTCCGACTTGACGGCAGCGACCGCGGCCAGCTGATCCGGAGTCTCTTCAAACGCAAAGCCGTCCTCCAACTCGCGCTGCCAGACCGTGTCGGCGGAGAACGCGTGTCCTTCGATCATCGAGCGCTGAGCGTAGAGCTGCGCCAGGTCGAAGGCGAGCTTCTTGGCCGATGCTCGAGCCTTCTGCGTCGCGCGTGCCCAATCGTTCGTCGACAGACGCGTGATCTTCGGCGCCTTGCCGTCGGGACCGACGTAGCGCGAGACCCGCCTGATCTGCTCGACAGGCACGAATAGCCTGTCCCTCTCGGCATAGGTGAGGATGAGATAGTCTCTGACCCTGCCGTCAACCTCTCTTGACTCCATTCCCCCATACACGGCGACGCCGTGTGATTCATGCACGACGTAGTCGCCCGCGCGTAGTCCCGAAAGCATCCTCGCGGCCTCGACGGCCGAAGTCTGGCGATCGACGCGCGCGCGCCCGGCGGGCGGGAAGAGGTCTTCGTGGCCGACGAGGGCGATGCCGGCATCGCGCGCGACAAAACCGCGCGAGACGGACCCGACGCCGACAAAGACGAGCCTATCGCCCAGACTCTCGCCTGCCGGCACTACTGGAATGCGACCGTCGGCCAGCAGCTCGCGAAGGCGGGATGCATGGCCCTCGTCACGCACGACCACAATGACGGCGGCGCCGGTAGCCGACAGCGCCAAGATTCGGCTGACGATCCTGTCGGGATGGCCGAGGGCCGGCTCGATCGGCCGGGCGTCGAGCGAGTACTCTGCAAGCCCACCCGCCTCAGCGATCAAGAAGAGGTCGAGTCGCCGTCGGCCGCCCAGGACTTCGTCGAGCTGCCGGGCCGATAGGAAATGATCGCGCGCGTGCGTCCCGGCCTTCGCGGAGGCCACGCGGGCAAGGTGTCGGAGCGCATCGTCGTGGATCTTCTTCGGTTCATCCAGTACGACGACGGCTTCGCCGGGCAAGTAGTCGCCGAGGGTACCCGGCTCTCCGTAGAGAGCGGGAAGATAGCTCTCGACTCCCGGGAAGAAGTGGCCGGCGACGAGTCTCTCCAGGTCCTCTCGCGTCCGCGCGTCGTTGCGTGCTTTCTTCTCGAGTCGAGACGTGGCGCGCCCGACCGCGGCGTCGTCCAGACGCACTTCGCGGCAGGCGAAGAGCAGCACTTCGCGCTCGGGGGCCACCGACTGCTGGGATGAGACGAGAAACCGCCGGATCGATTCGACTTCGTCGCCGAAGAACTCAATCCGCACCGGATACTGGCTGGTCGAGCTGAAGACGTCCAGAATGCCGCCGCGTAGGGCGAACTCGCCGCGTGCCTCAACCACATGGGTCCGTTCGTATCCCATCGAGACCAGCCGGGCAACGACATCCTCGACGTCGACCGAGTCCCCCACCGACACGTGCAGCAAAGATGCGATGCCCGCGGCAGGGGGCGCGATTCTCCTCATCAGCGCCGCCACCGAGGCAACCGCGACACAGGGCCGCGAGGATTGCAGTGCGGCGAGCGCCGCGAGCCTCGAGCCGACGCCCTCCGGATCGGGTTTGACGCGCTCCCAGGGGAATGTCTCATGCGCGCGATAGTGAAAGAGGGAATCGGCGGGAAGGTAGGCGTGCAGCTCCCCGATGAGCTGCTCGGCCTTGCCGGCGCCGCCCGCCAAGACGAGCATCGGCCGACCCAGCTTCCTCGCCAGGGCCGCGATGAGCGCGGGGCGCGCCCGGTCGGCCAGCGCAAACCGTCCGTCGGATTCGCCAAGGTGAGAGGCGCACTCCGTGACGGCGGGGTGCTCGATCAACCGCTCCAAGATGTAGTCCAATCCAATCATCGATCTCGCTTCCGGGTAGCACAACAAGACCTCGATGCGCTCGCACCCAGGTCTGGCTCACAGTATGCGTCTGACAACAGTCTACCCGACCGCGTGGCGGCCGATCGCTAGACGTTGTTGTACTCGTTCATGGCGGACTCGACGCCGTGCTCGATGACGTGCACGATAGCCTGCGCCGCCGTGGCAATGGCGAACTCCACCTCGGTCCACTCAGACTTGGAGAACGGACGCAACACGTAGTCGGCCGGGTCCTGTCGGCCGGGAGGGCGTCCGACACCCAAGCGCGTACGCACGAAATCGTCGGTTCCCAGGGCGGCAACGATCGATTCGATCCCTCGGTGACCGCCGCTGCCCCCGGCGCTTTTCACGCGCACCTGTCCGAGCGACAAATCGATGTCGTCGTGCGCCACGATCAGCGACTGGGGCTCTAGCTCGAGATCGGCGAGAAGAGCCTTCACCGAGCGACCGCTGTCGTTCATGAAGGTTGTCGGCTTGGCGATCACGATCTGGTCGTCGCCGAACGGAGCGCTTGTCCACTGCGCTTCGTGAGAGTCGCGAGACAGCGCCAGACCCAGGTGCTGCGCAAGCAGATCGACGACCATGAAGCCGGCATTGTGTCTCGTCTGAAGGTATTCCTCGCCCGGGTTGCCCAGCCCGACGACGAGGGTGGCCGTTGAACCGTTCCGTTTCGAAGGATCGTCTGTGCCCATGGCTACACGGCGGCCTGAACCGCATAAGAGGAATCGCACACTGGAGCTGGCGCGGCGATTGCCGCTGTTCGGCATTGAAGCATAGTGGGAAGGGCGCTACTCGCCCGAAGTCTCCTCGGCCCCCGCT
>DYIV01000057.1:0-1036 GCA_020723435.1 Slackia heliotrinireducens
CAATCACCCCGAAGACCAGGCCGGTGAGGATGACGGCGGCCGACATCAATCCCACCGCTACCAGAGCCGTGGCCCGCCTCACCCCCGCACGTCTGGACAGCTCAACCTGGCCGACCACGGCCCAGACTCCTCCCGGCAGGTACTTGGCGAGCTGCGCCAGCGCGATCGTCTCGAAACAGGCCCAGTACCCGGGCGATGCTTCGAAGACGGCGAGGCACTCGTGCCACAGCCACGAGCTGACGGCGTAGCTGGCGACGAAGAGAGCCGCCGACGCCGCCAGCCAGCCCCATTGGATCCGGTCAAGCGACAGGTCGAGCCGGCTCCAATTGGCCAGAAGCGAACGAACGAGGAAGAAGATGATGGCAGCGGCGACGAACGTCCAGGCGATCTTGGCCCACCGCAAGCCGGCCGATAGGCGTGAAGTCGCCGCGTCCGGTGCGCTGTCTGGTTCGGCTGGCACGTCTTTGTCTCTCCGATCCGCCGGCGGGCTACCTGCCGCGCTCCGGCCCATCAGCAACAAGTTCTCCCGCCACCTCGCAGAACCTGCTCGCCGAGCGATTGATGTCGAAGAGACGCAGAAGCTCGGGATCGACGGCTTCAGAGGACGGTCCGCTCTCAATGAAGCCGGCCATTGCCGCCGCCAGGGCCGGCGCATCACCCTGGCCGACCACTTCGCCCAGCTCGTAGCGGTCTACGAAGTACCCGAGATCGCCGACGTCACTGACGATGAAGCGCTTGCCGGCCTGAACGCCCTCGGCGAAGACGACCGGCATCGACTCGGACCTCGAGGGAATCACGACACAGTCCGCCGCGTAGAGATACGAAAGCAGCCGCTCGCCGTCGACGTGTCCCGTGAAGGTGACGCGCCCCGACAGCTTCTCATCGCGGCGCACTCGTTCTGAGAGATCGCCGGCCATCGACCCGTCACCGACGATCGTCAGATGCCAACCGCCTGCCGTCGCCCCCAAGTCCGCCGCTGCCTCCAGGAGGACGTCGGGACCTTTGACCTGTTCGAGCCTGCCGATGAAGAGAAAGT
>DYIV01000057.1:1046-5568 GCA_020723435.1 Slackia heliotrinireducens
CAAGGTCGCCACCTGGGCCGGCGGCGAGATGGGACGGCTTGTGGCCAGGAACTCGGCGTGCTGCCCGGTCAGCGATTCGATCTCGCCGACCAGGGTGTTGGAGTTGGCGAAGATGGCGCCGGCATCTCGCAACACCCCGCGTACGATCCGTCGCGTCCCGAAGTGCTTGCCGTAGGTGTTGATGTCCGATCCCAGCGACCACACCGCGTAGGGGACGCCGATCCGCCGGGCGGCGCGGCGCGCCACCAGACCGCCGGGCACAGCCCACAGCGCGAAGATGACGTCGAACGGGCGAGCGCTGTGCAGAGCGACGACTCGGTCCTCCCAGCGGCGCACCAGCCTCAAGATGAGCGCCAGATCGTGGGGGCGAGAGGGCGCCAGGCTCACCAGCGGCCGCGGATCGTGCGTCCACTCAATCGGTATCTCGCTCGCCGACGACGGGGCGACTTCGGCGATGCGCGGGAAGAAGGCGACGGGCTCATGGCCCAGCCGCTTCACTTCCTCCAGGAATGGAGCGACAAACGGCGCCGCGGCAAGCTGCGAGCCATGAGGATAGGTGCTCGTCAGGAAGGCAATGCGCATGGCGTCGTCCTCCAGTCTCCGCGCTCGACAGAGCCCTCGTCTCCGCGGCGCACACGAGGCGACGGTCGCCGGTTCACCGAACCTGAACCCAGGCCGGGATCGACATGGAACCAAGCCAGTTGGAGCTTCGCACGACGACGCGATATGCGCCTCGCCGGACGGGCTTCGCGCGCCCGTCGCGACAGTCCCACAAGGCGACGTGGCGACCCGGACGTTGCGATGAGCCCGGAACGAGACGCCGGACCGAACGCGATCGCCTGTCCAGTATCGTGACCCAGACTCTGGCCTTGCGCCTCAGAGAGTAGGCGATGCGGATCCTGGTCGCCCGCCGGGTGACGTAGGCGCGCGTCGCCAGGGCGTAAACTGTCTTGTTCAGACGGAGGCCGTAAGTGATCGAACGGCTACTGTTGCCGGCTCCATCCGTCGCCTCGACCACGAGCCGATACCATCCCTCGGAGGCCGGCGTTCCACGCAGCGACAGCCCGTTCCATGCCCATCGTCTGGGGCCCTTCGGCAGCCGCACGTTGCTGTATGCGGGAACGACCCACGTCCCGGTTCGCGCTTCGCGGAGCGTGATGCGCGACTGCGCCTCTTCCGATGAGTTCATGTCGAAGACGATCCAGTCGGCGAAGCCATCCCCGTCGGGACTGAGAATCCGCGGCGACGCGCTTCTCGTTACGACCAGAGGGCGAGTATTGTCCACGAATGTCTGGACTCGCGCCACGTGCGACCGGCCGTCGGCGTCGAATGCGACGGCGCCGAAGATGTGCGGACCGTCGGGCAGCCAGCTGGTTCGCCACACTTGTTGATACGGAGGTCCAAGGCTGGAGCTCACCATGCTCCGGTCGACGAAGAAGTAGACAGGCGGCTTCGGCTCGTCAAGGACGTCCGCCGTCATTGTGAAGTCCCCGGCCAGGCGAGGCCCCGGGATGGTTCCGATAGTGACGACACGCGGAGCCGACAGCGGCCGAGGGTCCGCTTCCAGAATGCGACTCGTCTCTACCGCCCGGGCCACCGCATAGAGGAGGCGCGGCGTGCCGACGCCATCCGTGACGTGGTCGGCCAACGTCCTCTCGGTCGTCCGAAAGACGTCCTTGCTCACAAGCGCGGCCCCGAGCCACTCACCGGCGACAATGTCCCACGAACCGGCGAGGCCGTCGCCGGTCACACTCCAGGCCAACTCTCCGTCCGGCCTGGTCATGTTGGCGTGAAAGGTATTGGCGAATCGTATCTGATCGGTCGCGTCCATGCTCCGTGACCGGATCGAGGCCAGGCCGGCGAAATCCGAGGAGACGGCGCCGTGGGAGATGTCCTCAGGCGCGCGGTAGCCGCGATAGGCCGGCGTGTTGTAGGACGGGCTGTCGGCTGCGGACCAGCCCGTGTAGCCCTTGCCCCACCAGTAGTCCCAAACGTAGGCACCGCTTACGTCGAGTCTCAAGTGCTGCTTCAGCAGACGCGTGAGCTTGTCGGCGCGCTCCCGGTAGGCTTCCACGCCGGTCGCCGCGTACAGTTCGTAGAACGTGCGCCCCAGAGCCGCGTATTGGTTGTGCGGGAGCTCGACGCCGTCGGCCCATATGGGAGATCCCCTGCGAAAGACGTAGGTGCCGTAGTCACCCAGGTCGTTCCAGTCCTCGTCGTGCACGGCCATCGCCGAGGCGGCGGCCGCGGCGAACCGGTCGGCGTTGGCCCCATAGGTCCCGCCCAGCGCCGGATTGCCGCGCACCATCCGGGCAAACTGAGCGAAGGGGTAGGTGATGAGAGCCGTGTGCAGCCCAAGAACCATCGACAGAGGTTGCGTTCCCACCGAGTAGCGCGTCGGGCGCGGGATCGTCGTAGGCAGCCGCCCGCCCTGCCTGATCGGACCGACCCGCACGAGATCCGAGGCCCTGTTGACGCGCCGCACGTAGTAATCGACGGAACGAGGATCCATCGACAGATTCCGGTGGACTTCGGACTTCTTCAGCCGCGAGTTGCGAACACCAAGCGCGAACGTCCCGCGACGCGGCGACGAGGCGACAATCACACGCGTCACGTCGTTGTAGTTGTTGCAGTCGGCCAGGACGCGGATGATGTTTCGCCCGCGCCCGTCAGCCAAGTAGGCCACCGCGAACGTGTAGGAACCCCCTACTCGCCACGCTGGCAGCGAACGGCCCCGATACTCGGTCACGCCGCGCGCGTGGTCCGTGCGGGCAAGCACAGCCTCCGCGTGCTGAACGAACTTGTCCAGGTAGCGCGTATCGTCGGTTGCCCGGTACATCGCAAGATACGCGCGCAGGACGTAGCCTCCGCTCCACGCGTAGCTGCCGGTGTCATTGGTTGCGTACATGGTCCAGTCGCCACCCGCCGCGTCCAGCACGTCGAACGTTGCCGGATCGCACGGGTCGAGGGCCGCGCGCGTCGACTTGGGCAGGCGAGGCGCGGGGCTCACCGTGGGCAACTCATCACCCGGAGCGATAACGGGATCCCCGCCGGGAGCAGCGGCCCTCCCGGCGCCTATCGATGCACTTGGCGTCGTCGCCCACGCCGGGGAGGCGCACGCGAGCGCGCCTGCCACAATCAGCGGGATGAGCGCGAAAACAAGTCTCTTGCGGGCAGCGGTTGAAAACATCAATACTAGCTTACCACGCGATCAAAGTTGCCAGGCTGTCGACGCGCCCGGCGATCGCCGCCACGGCGGCCGCCTGCTACGGCAGGACCCTCACTACACGCGCGATCGACCTTACGTTTCCTTCCTCATCCCGAACGGTGACGCGAATGACGTAGCGACCGGCGGCGACAAGCCTGCCCCCGCTGTCCCGGACGTTCCAGCGGGCGGCGCGCCTTCCCGGACTCACCCACCGGTTGAGCAGCGTCCGGACGACGGTCGAGCCCCGTGTGACGCGTGCGGTGACCTTTGAGCGCTTTGACATCGTGAAGTAAAGGGCAGTTGTCGCGGGCGCCTTGCCCCGCCGCATCCTGGCGCTCGACAGACGCACACCCGTCAACTTGACGACGGGGATGATCCTGCGCCCCCACGCGAACTGTTCGACCCAGTACGAATCGTGGCGCCGGTCGAACCGGTCGATGCTGATGCCGCCGCGCGAACGGGTCGAGTGGATGAAGTACGCGTTGCCGAGATAGATGCCTGTGTGACCGATGCGTCCGGTTGAGATCGTTGTGAAGTAGACCGTGTCGCCCGGCTTCAGCGCACTGATCGACCTGATCCTCGGGTACCGGCCGTCTGCCGCGGCGTCGTAGGACGTCCGCTGCAGGCGGTAGCCCAGCTTGTTGTGGAGCACCTGGTACGTGAAGCCCGAGCAGTCGAACCCGCCTTCGCTGAAGGAATCGCCTCCCCATACGTACGGGTACCCGATCAGCTGGCGAGCCGTGTTCGTGATCGCGCGCTGCTTTCGCGACTGCGTGATCCTCCTGGCCGCCACGGAGCCGAAGAGCGCCTTCATCTTGTCGATCTGCCACGAGCTGAGCTGCATCCTCTCGTTGAGCGAGAGAGCGAACTCACGCCGGTTGTAAGTTGAATTCGGCCATATCCCCGTGTAGCGCCAGCGCAGACCCAGATCGCCCGCGATGACCATGTAGGGAGCGTAGGAAGGCACGTTGGGATCCTGCGCCCGAAGGTTGGAGGCGAGACGGGACAGGCCCATCGACCGAACGATGGCGACCATCGTCTGCGCCGCCGTGACGCGACTGAATGGGGAGAAGGTCTTCGTCTTTGAATTAGTGTAGCCCATTGCCCCGCGGCCGGTGGCGATCGCCGCGTACTTGTACAGCGGCGAGGAGGCTGAGACGTCGGAGAAGTCTCTATCCGGCACGGTCTCGTTTTGCCACCCCGACCCCTTCACCAGGGCGACCGCCAAGTCACCGCGACGCATGCGGGTGAGCGGACCGTAGGTCCCATTCGCCCAGCCGGTGAACCAGCCGCTTCCTCGGGGAGCAAGCACTC
>DYIV01000057.1:5578-14866 GCA_020723435.1 Slackia heliotrinireducens
GTGTCTTACGAGGCTGAGAATGGGAGTGCGCCACGTCGACGACTGATTCCTTATGTCGGTGAATGGCGCGATGTAGGACGCCAGCGCCCCGGTCCGCTTGTTGCCTGCGCGATCGCGCGCCACGAGCAGTAGGCGGTATCCTCCGTATCCTTGCGTGCGACCAGAAGAGCTCTTGCCGTCCCAGAAGCGATATCGGCTGCCGGGGTTGTGAGAGACGGACCCGTAGCGTTTCAGGGTCGTGCCGCCCGACGTGTAGACGTTCAGCCACGAACGCACCGGCTCCCCGGGACGGTGCCAAAGGTAGACCTTGTCGCGGTAGCCGTCTCCGTTCGGCCAGAAGACCGCGACGTTGAGCCACAGCCGTCCGAGCGAAGGACGAACGCGGTCGATGACGAGACCGCGAGAGGCCGTCTGCGTACCTTCGCTGTTCGTACAGGTCAACTGATACGTGTAGGCGCCGTCGGGTAGGAGCTTGCCGCTGCGGTTGCGGCCGTTGAAGACGACGGTGTACGGCGTCGCGCTCGCCTTGCGATTGGCGCTGGACAGTAGCCGCACCCGATCTCCCGATCTGTTGAGCACTGCCAGCCGCGCATGGGCATCTTTGGCCAGCGTGAAGGAGATCGTTGTGACGTCTTGGACTTTGTCGCCGTTGGGAGAGAAATACGCCGGGCTGGGCGAGTGGCTCGTGCAGATCGTGGGATCGGCGAACGCGGGTCCCCCAAGGAGCACCCCTGTCGTGAGCGCGGCTGCTGCGATGATGAGTTTGGACGCGCGCGGGCGACATAACCTCACAAGCAATCCCACCTACCCTGTGATTCTCTTCCTCTCCTATCCGGGCTAGCTCGCGGAGACTACTATATTCCCGGTGCGAGTCGTGCTGAACGTACCGTCGTCTGCCGTGACGGTGTACCGATATGTGCCCGGTGCGACGACGTTGCCGGCCGCATCCTTGCCGTCCCAGTCCAACTGCGCGACACCGGCATCGCGGGTCCCGTTGGTCAGCGTGCGTACCAGAGTCCCCGACGCGTCGTCTATGTGCACGTTCACCGTGGCCTGGCGCGCCAGCCTAAACGAGACCGTCGCCGTATCGTCGACTCCGTCGGCGTTTGGGGTGATCGTGGTAGGCTGCGACGAGACGAAACCGAGCAGCCGATTGAGCGTGAACCACTGCCATCCGTAATTCTTGTTCTTGCGCCAGTCCTGCGCGCAGACGAGCATGCGATAGTAGCCGTCCGCCATCGTGTTGCCCGAGGCGTCCTTTCCGTCCCAAGTGAGGCTGGTCCTGCCGGCGTTTCGGCTCCACGAGCCGTTAGAGAGCAGGCGGGCCCCGCTCGTGTTGTAGATGCCATAGTCAACAGTGGCGTTCTCGGAGATCGTGAAGTACATCCTGGCAAGATCGTCCACACCGTCCCCGTCGGGCGAGAATTCTCTCGGGGATGCCGACATCGACGTAATCTTCGGCGGCATGTCGAACCTGAACCACGTGCTCTGCAGGCTGACGACGCTGCGGAATTGCTCGCCGCTCACCGTCCGGTAGCCACCCGTTCCATTGATTCGCATCGAGCGCACGCGCGGGCTTGCTCCGGTCGACAGGATCGTGAACCCGGCCAGATCGCCGCGCAGCTTCGTTGCGCTGGACCGCGCCAGCCGGATCTCCAGCTGGCTGAAGGTGAGCGGGACCGTCCATGAGTAGGCCGCGTGCGGCTTGGCCCAGCGCGTGGTGACGGCCCTGAGCCATGGTTTGGCGGAACCGCCCCAGACGTACTGGATGCTCTCGGTCCTGCCGCCGCTGTTTGAGAAGTAAGGCGTAACGACGAGCGAGCCCCGATAGGTCACGACGCGGCCGCGCGTGCCGATGACCGCGGACCTGAGCCGCGGCGCCCGCCGCTCATAGTTGTAGCCCACATAGGCCTGGCAGTCGCCTGTGTTGCAGATGGCGAAGCCGTCACTTGCGTGCTTGGGATTGAGCGCGCGATAGGCCGCGTAGCCGCGAGAGACGACCGCCAGCACCTTGAGGCCGGTATATGGCCAGCTCTCCGGCTCTTCCCCGATTCCCCTCAGGTAGTGCTCGATGGCGACGGTGTTGATCGCCCACATCGCCCGGGATCCCCATCCGTAGCGCAGATCGATGTTGCCCCGGTACAACTGACCGTCGTTGACAACCTTGAGGATGGTGCCTCTGCCGGGCACGACGCGAATAGGCGCGGTTGAACGCCGACTGCCGATCGTCGTCCCGGACTTCTTCAGAAGCACGGTGTAGGCGCCGGAGGAACGGTAGACGGTGACGACCCTGCCACCGCCGCCGCGGAACAAGAGCCGGCCGGTAGTGGTCCGCACCGAGAAGTAGTTGCCGACGCCCCTGGCGACGGATATGGCGCCGTTGCGCTTGTAGACCCCGACACGCACCGTCCTCGGCAGCCGCTTGTAACGCACGCGAGTGCCTCGATAGAAGTATTGCAGGATGTAGCTGTAGGAGTATCCGGCCCGCGCCATGTTGCCGACGCTGGCCATACACAGTCCCACGCCGTGCGCGCGGCCTCTGCCGGTGATCGTCAGACTCGAATTGCCGGCGTAGCCGGTATCCGCGCCGGCTACGGCCGTCGGCACGGTGACGGCGAGCAACGTCGCAATGGCTCCTGTCACCAAGGTCTTCGTGAACCTCATCGACCTGGCACCTACTTCCCGATCAGTCTCTCGTCTCGTTGCACGGGCTCCGTGATGTCGAAGGCATCGACGAGCACATCGCGTTTCTTGCCATCCACTAGAAAGCTCACGGACTTGACGTTCGGCAGCTCCGTCAGCGAGTTGACGATGGAGTAGACCATCATCATCTCCGCCGCCGTGCCGCCGTACCCGGACTGCCTCACCTTACTCAAGTTCACAACCGCCTGATTCCCCTTCATCTTGACTCCGAGGAGCTGCAAGTGACGCGGCAACGTAGGATAGAGGCCCTCGTTGGTCGGCCCCTTGATAAGCTCACGTATGATAGCTGCGGCAATAGCGGGAGTCTTCGGTATTTCCCGTTGCTCCCTAACTAGTTTCTCGGCATTCGCGTCGCTGAAGTAAAGCGTGACGAGCAGTTTCCCCGGGGCCGCCCGTACGACCTCGGTTTCCTCTTGCGACCGGCTCGTCGCAGTCGCCTCGCGTGTGGTCGTCGTCGACGTGCCCGTTGTGCTCTCCGGTTCGCTGTTACAGCCGTTGAATCCCACGAGCAGCGCCGCGCTCGCGGCGGCCGCCACCGACACCACCGCATACCTGTACATCTTCCCCCGTACCACTTCTCACTCTGCCTTTCTCTTTCGACAACATCTGCTATGGATACCGCTGGAAGTAGGCTACGATACCATCTCTGACACCTTGCGCCACGCTCCGGCGAAACGCCGTCGACTTCAGCAGCCGCTCTTCCGTCCGGTTGGATATGAACGCCGCCTCGTGTAGAGCGGCCGGCATTCGTGTGCGGCGCAGTACGTAGAAGCTCGCGGTCTTGACGCCCCTGTTGTACCGGCTCGTTCTGGCGACGGTCTTGCGCTGAATCATCGTCGCCAAATACGCGCTTTGCGCGGCGGTCGACTTCTCGGCCGTTCGGTAGTAGAAGGTCTCCGATCCGTGGGCGCTGCCGCCCGCGGCGTTGCAGTGGATGCTGACGAAGATGTTGGCGCCCCGGTAGTTGGCGATCCACGATCGCTTGGCAAGCGTCATCGAGGGAATGCGCTCCTGGGCCCTGGTCATCAGCACCTTCACGGGATAGCCGTTCGCCGAGGATTCCGGAATGGCCTCCAACAGCGGTCGCAGCCGGTAGTAGCCCATATCGAAGTTGGCCACCGACTCCTTGTATCCGGTCGGACCGACGGCTCCCGAATCGTAGACTCCGTTCTTGCCGCCGTGGCCGGGATCCACGCAAACGAGGTAGTAGGACTTGATTGTGAACCTGGGCGTCGTCACACGCGCGTTGCCCGCGGCGTCTCGAAGAACAAGCCTGATGGGATAGCGTCCGTTGGGCACAACCACGTCGGTGCTGCCCACACGCTGCTTCGCGTCCCACGACGTGGCATGGTTGCCGGGAGCGAGCGACGACATGGACCTGCCCTTGAGATACGTCCAGAACGGATTCCAGATGCTGTAGGCGTACGAAGCCTTCTCGCTAGTTGTGAAGTAGACCGTCGCCGTGTCGTTGTTGCCGTCAGGTTCGTACGGCGTTGCCGTGTTCACACGCACGTTCGTCACGCTCGGTGGCGTTGTATCGACTCGGAGCCGCACGGTCTGCGTGAGCGGCACGGAGTTGTTGCCCGCCCAATCGTGGAACCTCACGACCGCCGTGTAGTATCCGTCCGGTACCCGGTATCCGGCCTGATCGCGGCCGTTCCAGATGATCTGTGACGTGCCCGCCCGTCTGCCCACGTGGGGCCATGATCGGGTGTGGCCTTTGCCGGTGATCGTCAGCGCGACGTGGCCGCCCTCGGACACTTTGGAGCGAATCGCGGTCCTGTCCTTGTAGCCGTCCGGTCGCGCGTTCGGCGAGAAGGGACTGATCGCCGCCCACGCGCGCTCGAGGTTCGGCCTTGCCGTGTCGACGCAGACCCAAAGGGTGTACGGATACCGGCCGGCGCGATTGCCAGAGTAGTCCTTGACGTAGAGGCGGACGAGATACCATCCGTCCGCAACGACGTTGTTCGCGGCGTCCCGCCCGTTCCAGGGAACCAGGCATCTGCCGGCCGCCATGGCTCGGTTGCGGGCGAGCGTGCGGATGATGGGCGTCCGAGCGGACCTGGAAACGTAGGCTGAGACTCTTGCGCGCTCCGATGCCCGGAACCATACGTACGAGTATTCCGCGACGCCGTCGCCGTTGGGAGAGAAGTAGAGACGGGTCATGCGCACGCCGCTGACCCTGGGTCGGGTCCGATCGGCTGCGAGAGCGGGAGGAGCAAGAATCGTCGCCAGAAGAAGCCCCACGGTGAGTGCGGCCGCCGTCTGTGAGATGCCGACACGTGCCGACGCTCTTCTCATCGGATCACTTACTCCCTGCTACGATGTCGTGCTGCGACTGTTAGTGTGACGATGAGACCCGTTCCTGTTCGCAGACCCTAGGCCATTCTCGCATCGGAGGGCGTGAGTGTCAAATCTACGTGGCCTTCTAGCTGCTGGAATGGTGCGGGAATGCGTGCGGAGCTGAGACTAGTAGTCTTGTCCCAGGATGACCAGAACGTCGGCCGACGTCTGGTACTCGCCGTCGGCGGCCACCAGTTCTCCCTTGCCGACGATGCCCTCGACTTTCTGTGCTTTCACCCGTTCCTTCGTGTAGACGATCTTCGTCTCGGAGTAGTCGTCATTGGCGTTGCCCACCTTCATAACGATGTATCCAAGCGAGTTGAGCTTTCTGCCGAGGCCCGCCGCCGCCCCGGAGGGACCACCACCGTTGCGCACTTCGACGCTCACGTCGCGCGGCTTGATCGATGCCGGCGACACGCCCACGACCTTCGCGCCCGGCTTGTCGGCGTCTTTGACGGGGAGGTTGCGCTTCACCCTGCCGCAAATGGCCGCTATTTGCTCCTCGTGCGGCAGCGCATACCAGACGCCGTTGATCATCTTATCCTCACACGGAAGCGTGACGCCGGTCAGGTCCTGCTTCTTGATCGAGCGCATGTGCATCGCAAGCTGCGTGAGCTCGGACAGATTCATGTCGGTCTCGGTGTTGTCGGCGAAGATGTTGATCAGCTGGGGAACGGCGAAGAGCGTCTGGAACCGCTTCGACTGCGCGATCAGCGCCGCGAAGAACTTCTGCTGGCGCTTGATGCGGGCGTAGTCGCCAGTGACATCCTTGCGCGTGCGCACGTAGGCGAGGGCCGTCTTGCCGAACAATCTCTGATAGCCCGGCTCGATCGTGGGCCCGGCCTTCGGATCGTCGATGCGCTTCTCAACGTTGATCCAGACGCCACCGACGGCATTGACGAGCTGCTTGAAGCCTTCGAAGTCGATCTCCGCGTAGTGGTGGATGGGCAGTCCGGTGAGCTTTCGTATCGTCTTGATCGTCAAGCTCGGCCCCCCAAGGAACATCGCCGCGTTGATCTTGTCCTTGCCGTAGCCGGGAATCTCGACGCGCAGGTCGCGAGGGATCGACACGAGGGTGATCTTCCTGTGCTTGGTGTCGATATGGGCGATGATGATTGTGTCCGACCGGGCATGCTTCTCGCCGCGGGAATCGCTGCCTAGCAGGAGGATGTTCTGGGGCTCCAGTGGTTTGACTTGGGTGATCTGCTTGCGGGTCTCAGGATCGACGTCCTGCTGGATGCGGCTGGTCACGCTTGCGAGAAGAGCCAACGCTCCAACCGTGCCGAGCAACACCAGAACTAGGACAACAAGGCCCGTTACCTTGAGCCACTTGATGATCTTTGCTTTCCTGTCGCCCTCATCGGCGTTGTTGGTTTTGGCGTGTTTTCCCATGATGCGTGAGTGGCCGGCACCGGTCTCAGAGTTGGTCAGAGTGCTCTGTCCGGCCCGGCCCCTGCCCCATTCCGGTGTGAAACGTTACCACAAAACGGGCGGATTTTGAATGTGGCTGCTTGCTGACTGCCGGAGACGCCGCCGGGCGTGATGACTTCGCCGCGGCACGCGCGACCGCCGAGCGCCGCTGCTCCTCACTACGACCCGGTCGCGCTGCCCAGTATGAGATCGACAAGCACATTGGGGTCACGAGTGCGGATAGTCCCCACGTCGCGTTTGGCAAGCCGGATGTCCGCGGGATCGGTGAGGCGAACGACCCGCCCGTCGGCGACGAGCGCCTGATCCACCGCCCCAAGACGGCCCTTGAACAGCGTGTATGCCGGAACGCCGAGTACCGCTGCCTCTCGATTGATTGTCCCGCCGGCGCTGATCACCGCATCCGAGAAGTAGACGAGACTGTGGCCGTCGACGGCTTCGCTCGGAACGATCGTGTTCGGCAGCGCGCGCGACTCGACGGCGCGACGCTGCTCTTCGGTGCGAGCAAGCATTACGCTGGTGACGTTCTCCTGCCGGCTCAGGTGGGTGAGGACCTCGTCGAAGAGCGGGTTCTCGAATCGATGATACGTCGCAAGCGTCGGCGGCGTGCGTAGCGTTACAATGACGCGGCTGCGATCGAGGCCCAGCTCCTCCAGGACGGCCTCATCGGGCATGAAGCCGTGCAGATAGTACTCTTCCTTCATCCCGGGATATCGAACGAGCTTCTGCGTGCTCGCGCCGAAGGACTGGAGCGTCTCCACGTCGACGACGTCAGGGAAGAGAATACGATTGGCGAGACGGAAGTTGACGCGGTGCGACGCGGTGTTGAATTCGTAGTCCTGCATCGTCACGTGCGGGATGCCGAGCCGGAATGCGGCAACAGCCAGATCGTTTGAGCCATGACTCACGGCAAGGCTGAAGCCGCGCGCCCGCGCCCACTTCCGGAGGGCGCGACTTCGGGCCGCCAGTCCGAGTGCCTTCTTGATCTTGCTGCGCCCCTGATGCTTCCCAATGAGGGTATGGTCGATCCCGTACTTGTCGAGCAGGCCGGTCGTCTGGGCGAAATCGCGCGCCGTGACCTCGACTTCGTAGCCTCGCTGCTCGAACAGCGGTATGAGAGGCCTGAAGATGACGACGTGCGGGGAGTTCGTCAGGTCTATCCACAGCTTGCGTGACATCCGCCCCATCCTGTCGCATCGAACGGGCCTCGGGGTCCTGTCGCTACAGTATCCCATCGTGCTCGGCTTCGCCTGCGCGCGATGGGAGCCCTCTTCCGCGCCACCCCTCGGCCCCAGAATGCGTCAACGCCGCCTAGCCTACCACCGAGCGCACCGTCTCTACGACCTGGCGCTGCTGCTCCTCAGTGATCTCCGGAAACAGCGGCAGTGCGAGGGTTTGGCTGCATGCCGCCTCGGCTACCGGAAGGTCGCCTTGCGAGTAGCCCAGCGGCCGGTACACTTCCTGCAGATGCAGCGGCACCGGATAGTACGCGCCGGTTCCGATCGCCGCCGCTTTCAGGGCGGCCACGATCTCGTCGCGCCGCGGCGAGCGAATGATGTAGAGGTGACAAGCGTGCTCGATATAGTCTGTGCATACGGGCCGACCGACCGAGACACCCTCCAGAAGCCGATCGTATACCGCCGCCTTCTCCCGGCGCCGCCTGTTCCATTCGGCGAGATGTGGCAGCTTGACGAGTAAGATTGCCGCCTGCAGCGCGTCCAGTCGCGAGTTGTGGCCAAGCAGGTCGTGGTAGTACTTCTTGCCCGTCCCGTGCGTGCGCAGCCTCGCCGAGACGGCCGCAAGCTCTTCGTTGTCCGTGGTGAGGATGCCCCCGTCGCCGGCGCAGCCCAAGTTCTTGCTCGGAAAGAAGCTGAAGGCGGCGGCATCGCCAAGCGATCCTACGGGTCTTCCTTTGTAGCTGCCGCCGATCGCCTGGCAGGCGTCCTCCACAACTCGCAGCTGATTCTCGCGCGCAATCTCGAGTATTCGATCCATCTCGGCGGCCTGGCCGAAGATGTGCACGGGCATGATCGCCTTGGTCCGCTCGGTTACCGCCGCTTCGATGAGCGCGGAATCGATGTTGTAGGTGTCCGCCTCGATGTCGACGAAGACCGGCCTCGCGCCGACCAGGGAAATGGACTCCGCCGTCGCGACGAACGTGAACGGCGTCGTGATGACCTCGTCACCCGAGCCGATGCCCAGGCCCTCCAGCGCCAGGATGAGCGCGTCGGTACCGGAAGCACATCCCACAGCGTGTTTGGTGCCGCACAAGTCGGCGATCTTGTCCTCCAGCTCGGCGACTTTGGGTCCGCCGATGAAGGCTGTGCCGTCGATCACCTCGGCAATGGCTGCGTCGACTTCCGGGCGGACAGATGCGTACTGGGCTTTCAGATCGAGCAACGGTACGGGCATGGTCTCGGTCCCTTCGCACGTGGCCGGTTCAACAGGGTCAACGATACAGCGACTGAGGATACTAGTACGGGGGTCGCGGCGCAAACTGAGGGGTGCCCCCGATGCTACTCCGCGCCGAGCAGCTCTTCGGCCGGCACATCGCGCACGACTCGCGCCGGAAAACCAATCACAACCTTGTGAGCCGGTACATCCTTCGAGACAAGCGCCCCCGCCGCCACAAACGCCTCCTCGCCGACTTCCACGCCCGGCAAGAGGATTGCGCCCCCGCCGACGCGCGCCGCTCTCCTGATCGTCGCTCCCCTCATGAGACCGAGTCGCTTCTCGGTGCGCCCCATGAAGTTGTCATTGGTCGTCGTCACCATGGGCGCGATGAAGACATCCTCTTCGACGGTCATGTACGCG
>DYIV01000058.1 GCA_020723435.1 Slackia heliotrinireducens
ACCATCGAGCCGAACGCCGCCTATCCCTACGACTGGCCGCCGAACGGATCGATGCTTGCGCAGATCGATGCCTACGATTTCTACGGATGGCAGGATTACGGTGACGTGCCGCTCGACTTCGAGGAGGCCGGCGAGGGCGCGGGTCAGCTCAATCTCAAGTACAACTTCGACTGGGGCATGTGGCTGCAGTGGTCGCGCACGGGCGATAGGCGCTGGCTGGATCTGGCCGACGCCGGCTCCCGCCACATCGCCGACGTCGACATCCTTCACGCGCCGGAGTCGCCGCCTCACTGGTCAAACGGCGGATTCTTCGGCCACTCCTACCACGACGAGGCCGGCAACTCCAATCCCAACCGCAACTACGGCGCGCCTCATCCCGATCTGACCTTCGGCCTGCCGGGGATGCTCTCGATGTATTACATGACCGGCCACGCGCCGGCGCGAGACGCCGCCATCGAGATCGCCGACAACATCTCCTACCGCTTCGACAACACCTTCGGCGGCAACGGAGAGGGCTTCGCCTTCGAGTCGGCGTACGTGATGAACAACAACGAGCGGCCCATCGCCAACGGTCTCTTCTTGATGACCGAGGCCTACCGCGCCACCGGCGATCCCAGGTATCTCGCGACCGCGCGGGCGATCGTTGACTACGTGCGCGCCGACGATCAGCCCTACATCGACGGCCCGACCGGATCGAGCGACGATTTCGTGAAGCCGGCACAGCTCAACGTGCTGATGGCCGGTCTGGGCCGATACCTCGACATGCTCGATGAGTTCGCCCTCGCCGACACGGAGGGCGCCGAGACCAGTCTGCTTCGCTACGGCGACTTCCAGCTCGCCAACACATACCACGCGCTGCCTGACGGGCGGGCCGCCTTCCCCTACGAGTGGTACCTGGACGGCACCGACACCGGCCCCGACATCTGCAACTGGCAGCTAATCGCCGCCGACGCGATGACCTTCGCCTACCGCCGGGGCAGCGAGACGCGCTTCATGGACGCCGCCGGGCGTCTCTTCGCCACCGGTTCGGTCGACACGTGCTTCCCCGACGACGAGCCGGTCTACTGGTCGACGAAGGAGGCGTGTAACAACGCCGCCTACGGCCACGTCTACCTGGCCACGGCTTGGGATGGCACCGTGCCGCCGGCCTCGAGTCGGCGGCAGACTTGGCTTACCGCGCGCACCTCGGCGGCCCAGGTACGTTACGACGGCGCCGTCACGGTGAGCGGCTCGCTGACGGCGACCGACGGCATCGTCGCGGGCAGCGCGGCGGTTTCATTGTGGAGCCGTCCGGCGAATGGAAGCGTCTGGACGCGAGTGGGCCCGGCGGCCTATGACGAGGAGCAGCACGCCTACGCCGTCGTCGCGCGCTGCACGCAGAACACAACCTTCCAGCTCAGATTCTCCGGAGACGCAACCTACCGGCCGGCCACGTCGAGCGGCGTCACGGTTCGGGCCTCGGCCTACCTCTCACGACCGTGGACGGCTCCGACGACACCGCTGCGCCGCCGGCCGTTCTACATCTACGGCTACCTGTTGCCACGTCACAGCGGCAAGACCAGACTCTACCTCTATAAGCTGGTCAGGGGAAGATGGCGCTTCTACCGGTATCAGTACGCGACGAACTACCGCTACGGGAGCACGACTCGGTATCGTGCCGTCGGATGGCTTCCTCTGCCGGGACGATACCGCGTGCGCGCCTATCATTGGGACGCTAACCACGCGGCGGGATGGAGCATGCCCAGAGTCTTCAGTGTGTGGTAGCGCTGTCGCGAGCTTCCTCGGCCTCCCGAGCCTCGCGGGCCCGCCGCTCGGCGGCCATCCGAAACCCGACGCCCAGCACACCCAGCTCCGCTTCTGACTCCCGGTGGATGAACAGATACCAATAGACGAGCATGCCGGCGATGCTTCCGGCCAGCACGACGATGACCCACGCGGTCTTCTGGCTCGAAGAGAAGGCCTCGTTCGTCGAGATGAGAACGACGTAGAAGATGGTAAGCGCCAGGGTCAGCAGAATCGTGACCACGTTGACAGCGCTCGCGGCCGACTGCGCGGACGCGACGTGCGGAGGAACATCGCTGGAGCCCGCGGTGGAGAAGAAGACCCAGAACGCGAACAGGAAGTAGAGCACGACATAGATGAGCGGCCATGCCGTCGCCACGCCGAGTGCGGTCTTCCACCGACGCGTCACGCTGTCTGCGCCCGCTGAGACTGGTCTACCTCGACCAAAGCATACAGCTTGTTGCCGACCTCGCTGCCGAAGTAGAGCACGCCGTCGGAGACGATAGGAGCCGCCAGCGACGTCGCCCACGAGTTGAATATCCAAAGCACGGCCCCGGTCTGGCTGCCCAGAGCGTAGACGCGCCCGTGCGCCGTGCCCACGTAGAGCACGCCCTCCGCGATTGATGGGGCCGATGGCAAAGCTCCCAGAGACAGGCTCCAGATCATAATACCGCTGCCGGCGTCGAAGGCGCGCAGCATCCCGTCGTTGGCGCCTACGAAGACCATCCCATAGGCGACTCCCGGGTCGGTGACGACCCGCGTGTTCAGGGCCCACGTCGTGGCGGCGGGCCCGGCGCTGACGACCCAGCCGTCTCGCTGGCCAGAGATGTCCAAGGCAAAGAAGTCGCCGCTTTCGGCCCCTACGTAGACCCACCCGTTGACGACGGATGGAGTCGCCTCGATCGGCGCACCCATGGGGTAGCGCCAGTACTCGCTGCCCGTCTCGGCCTCCAACGCGTAGAGATTGCCATCGTTACTGCCGAGGAAGAGTAGACCGTCATCGACTGCGGGGGACGAGACGATGGGGCCGTCGGTCTTGAACCGCCAGCGCACCTCACCGGTGACCGCGTCGGCGGCGTAGACCAGCCCATCGGTGCTCGCGAAGTAGGCCAGCCCACCGAAGGCCAGGGGCGAAGACCGGACCCGCCCTCCCGTGGCAAAGCCCCAGAGACGCCTGCCTGACCCGGCGTTGACGGCGACGACCTTGCCGTCGTCGCAGCCTGAGTAGACCATCCCGTAATCGACGGCGGGCGGAGCCGATACCCTGCCGCCGATCTCGCAGCGCCACAGTATCTCTCCGGTCCTGGCATCGGTTGCGACGAGGCGTCCGTCCCAATCCCCGCAGTAGACGACGCCGGCGCAAATGGTCGCGGGGGACGTCACCTTCTCGCTCGGCCTGACCGACCAGCCGAGCTTGGGCACGCCCACTATCCCTTTCGTATTGTAGAAACCGGTGCGCTGCGCGTTGGCCCGAAATAGACCGGCCTCCTGCGGCACGCTCTGGCCTGCGTAGGCCTCCACCTAGGGACCTCCGAATCCGTAATACGACGCCCCTAGCTTACTCCGAGCACGCACCTCACTTCAATGAGCAGCAGATTCGTCCTCTTCAGGCGCAGGAGTCCTTCGGCTCTACCCGAAGACCAGAGCAAGCGATTCCGAATCCGGCGGAAGGGGTATTGGCAGATTATGGACCATTCAGTCGTCGCCAAAGACATCGCCTACTCTTACACCGAGCACCGTGCCGTCGACGACATCTCCTTCCATATCGACGAAGGTGAGGTGTTGGGCTTGCTCGGACCCAACGGCGCAGGCAAGACGACGACGCTGAAGATGCTCATCGGCCTCCTTCTGCCGCAGGCAGGCTCCATCTCCATCCTCGACATGGATATGGCGCACGATCGCGAGAAGATCCAGTCGCTGATCGGCGTCTGCTTTGAGGAGAAGAACCTTTACGACGAGATGTCGGCGGCGGCCAATCTCAACTTCTTCGCGTCGCTGTTCGGTTCGAAGCACATCGACGCCGACCGCCTACTGGAGAAGATGGGGCTGCCGCCCGATCGCAAGGACAACGTCGCCAACTTCTCCAAGGGGATGAAGCAGCGCTTGATGATCGCTCGGGCGCTTGTCAATCATCCGAGGGTACTCTTTTTGGACGAGCCGACGGACGGTCTCGATCCCGTCTCGGCCGAGACGATCCGCCGCGTCATCACCGAGGAGAAGGAGCTTGGCGCGACGGTCTTCCTGACGACCCACGACATGATGGAGGCCGATCGGCTCTCGGACCGCGTCGGATTCATGAACGAGGGCAAGATCGTCGCGCTCGACACGCCCGACAATCTCAAACACCAGTACGGCAAGCGTGTGCTCAAGGTCCGCTACCGCTCGGGCGAGAAGATCACGGAGCGGGAACTGTCGCTGGAGGATCCACAGACCGGCAGCGAGGTCGACCGCATCCTCGCGCAGCACGACGTGCGGGATATGCATACCGAAGAGGCCACGCTCGAGGATGTCTTCATCCACTTCACGGGTAGGAAGCTCGAAGAATGAGCCGCGTCTTCACGATCGTCGGCAAGGATATGCGCCAGATGCTCTCCAACCGCTTCATCGCGGTCATCATGGTGCTTGGCATCATCTTCTATCCCGTCATCTACTACCTGATGCCGGCGAAGGTCGATGAGACCTTCAAGCTCGGCATGTACGTCACCCAGGGTCGCAAGCAGATCGAGAAGCAGCTCGCGCAAGAAGAGGGACTGCAGGTCACGTGGGCCGACACAGAGCGGCAACTGGAGAAGCTCGTGCGCGACAAGGACGTGCAGGCGGGGTTCTCCCTCTCCACGGGACCCAGCGAGCAGAAGGCCACGCTACTCGTCTCCTCCGACACGCCGAAGGAGGTCAGAGACGCCGGCCGTACGATAGGACGGGAGATCGCCTACGCCCTGCTCGGCTACGAGCTGCCGGTGGAAATGAAGACGAGAATCATCGGCAAAGACATGATGGGAGCGCAGATCCCGCTCAGGGACAGGATGAAGGTCCTGATCTTGATCTTCGTGCTGGTCACAGAGGTCTTCGCCCTCGCCAACCTCCTCTCCGACGAAATCCGGCGCCACACGGTCGAGGCGCTGCTGGTAACGCCGGTGACCATCGGGGAGTTCCTCTCCGCCAAAGCGGTTACGGGCGTGACAATCGCCTTCGCCGAGGGGATGGCCGTCGCGGGGCTCCTGGGTGTCTTCACGCTGCGGACCTTCATCCCGGTGATGATCTTCATGCTCCTGGCCTCCGTGTTCGTGACCGCGCTCGCCTTCCTGGCCGGCGCCGTCAGCCGCGACTTCGTCACTTCGATCATGTGGTCGATGCTCGCCATAATCGTGCTGATAGTGCCCGGCATGTCCGCGGCCTTTCCGGCGGGCTCCTATCCGCTCATCCAACTGTTCCCTGTCTACCATCTCGTGGAGCCCCTTAACGGCATGCTCAACTACGACATCGCCTTCTCTCAATACCTCCCGCAAGCGGCCTATCTGATCGTGTTCGACACGGCGATCTTGCTCGCGGGCTTCGGCGTCCTGAGAAGGAGGCTGCTGACATGAGCGTGGCGCGTGCCGCGAAGTTGGTCAGACGCACCCTGCTCGGTGGCCGGCGCAACCCCATGCTCTACGCCGCCCTTGCCGTGCCGTTTCTGTACACGCTCATCATCCAGCTCATCTTCGGGACCTTCTGGCAGCAAGAACCGACGCTCGCGGTCTTCGAGGGGGGCCGGCGCGCCATCGTCCCGGTCTTGCAGAGGAATGGGGCCGTCAGGGTCGCCCCCACGGCCTCCGCCGGCGAGGTCAAGCGGATCGTCACGGAGAAGAAAGCCGACGTCGGCATCGTGCTGTCGGCGGACCTCGCCGAGAAGCTCTCGGCGAATGAACAGGCGACGCTGACCGTCTACATCGGCGGCGAGAGTCTTGCGCAGAGCCGGGCCGTTGCGCTGGCGGCCGTCGTCGACACGCTGCGCCAACAATCGCCGCACGTGCCGCAGATCGATTTCGCTCAGAAGTACGTGGGCGAAGAGCAGGCGCTGTCCATCAGCCAGATGCTCTTGCCATTCATCGTGATGGTGACCGTCTTCTTCGGCGGTTTCATGATTCCGGCGAGCATGCTCATTCAGGAAAGGGAGAAAAAGACGCTCGACGCGCTGCTTGTCACGCCGGTTCAACCGCTGGACGTGCTCGCCGCCTACGGCTTCCTCGGAGCCACGCTGGCCATACTGGTGGGAGTCCTCACTCTGCTGTTCAACCAGAGCTGGAACCAGCCGCCGCTTCTGATCCTCGTGATGACGCTGGGCGCGATTCTGATGGCCGAATGGGGCCTGGTGGCGGGGATCTTCATCAAGGATACGGCGACGCTCTTCGCCAACATGAAGCTGTTCGGCATCTTTCTCTACGGGCCGGCGCTCTTCATCGTCTTCCCCAGCTGGCCGCAGTGGATCTCAAGGCTCTTCCCGACGCACTACTTCATCTATCCCGTCTTTCGCATCAGCATCTACCGGGAGGGGTTGTCGTCGGTCGGCTCGGACGTGGCGATACTCGGCGCTCTCACGCTCGTCTCGCTGCTTCCCATCTTCTTCCTCTCGAGGCGCCTCGCCAGCCTGTAGTCGCCTCGCCTCGCCGCGCCTGGCCTCGCCTATCCCTTCGATTCCCCTCGCAGCGGCCGGATGGCGACCATGACTATGTCGTCCTCGAGCTCGCCGCTGGAGTAGGCGCTGGCTGCGGCGAGCATCTGGTCGACAAGGTCCTGGGCGCTGTCGAAGGTGGCCTCGCGGGCCGCTTCCAGAAGCCTCTCGAGTCCAAAGACGCTATCGCCCTCGCGCGTCTCGATGAGACCGTCGGTATAGAGGAAGAGCGTCTGCCCCTCCAAGAATTCGAAGCTGGACACGGAGTACTGGTGCGGGAAGACCCCGAGCAGCAGCTCTTGCTGGACCGGCGCGAATGCACAGTCCTCACCGATGATCAGTGGCGGCGGATGGCCGGCGTTGGCCACGGCGATCTGCCCCTCGGTCCGGTCCCAGACCATGAAGATCGCGGTGACGAAGCCTCCCAGAGGAATCTGCGGAACGAGCGCGTCATTGACGTGGCTGAGCACGAAGGAGGGATTGGAATCGACGCTCGCAAGGGCCCGTACCGAGCTTCTGATCGTCTCGGTGGTGCCCGCCGCCTCGACACCCTTGCCGGAGACGTCGCCGACCAGGATCGCCACCCTGTCGCCGCCGAGCAGAAAGACGTCGTAGAAGTCGCCGCCGACCTTGGCGCTGGAAGAGGCGGGCGCGTAGATGATGCCCACGTCAACGCCGGAAATCGCGGGCACGGGTCGCAGCAGACTCTCCTGAAGCGCTTCGGCGATCGCGTACTGCTTCGCAAAGAGGCCTCGGTAGCGCATTTCGCTCTTCTTGAGCTCGGCGGTCTTCGTCTCGACCTCACGGGCGAGCATCGCGCCAACCTGCCTGTAGCTGATGATGGTGTATCCGGCCCCGGCCACGATGACGAGGGCGATAAGGCTGATTTGGAGCAGCTGAGCACGGTAGCTCGAAGCGATCAACTCGCGAGCGTCCTCGGTCGGCGCCCAGACGCCGACGAACCACAGCCCGCTGCCGGCGCGCACCGGCGCGAAGCCGATGAGGCACTCCTCGACCGGACGATCGTACTCCTTGCTCAACGGGTCGAACCCCAGGTACGAGTACCGGCCCGTGCCGTTGGTCCCGCGTTGCATCCGCTTGAGGGTCTGCTGAAAGGCGGGGAAGCCCTTCGCCTGGGCCATCATGTTCTTGCCGAAGAGGGACTTCGAGGGCGCCCACAGCACCGTGAGCCTATCGTCAAACAGATACGCACGCCCCATCGGCGACGGTCTGACGTGAGAGACGAGTCTCTGCGTCAGCACGTCCAGCCTGAGCGTGGCCACCGCGACACCGGCGAACTTCCCGGGCCGTGGCGACGCCGAGCCGCCGGAGCCTTCGGGGTCGAAGAGAGGGACCGCGAGCAGCACGCCCCTCTTCCCTGCCTCCACCCCCTTGAACTCGATGAACTCAAGGAAGTACGTGTCGGAGGAGGTCGCTTCCCGAGCCTGCCGGTAGTACCTCCGCCAGGAGAAATCCTTCCCCTCGATCTGCGGCGCCCCGAACGTGTACTTGACTACGCCGTCGGCGTCCAGCATCGCCACGTCATTGACGCCCAGGGGCTTCAACTGGCGATAGACGCGGCCAAGGCATCCTCTCATCTCTCGTTCCTGCGACGTCAGGCTGTGGGGACCGTGCCTGAGTGAACCCACATCCCGAGCGATGGTCTCGAAGTAGACATCGATCCCGGCGCCCGCCGCCCGCGCGAGAACGAGCTCCCTCTCGCTGAACTGCCGGAATGCTTCCTCCTCTCGGGTGCGATTGGAGAGATAGCCAAGGCTCAGGATGATCGCGATCAGGACCGCCGACGCGACAACGATCGCCCAGAGTCTCGAACGCGCTACGAGCTGTGCGTGCCCATCCACGGCTGCCCTCCGACACGGCGTGCGACGATCGAGGTGTGTGTGCGTGCCCCGTCCTGAGATACGACTGGCACCCATGATACTTCGATGTGGAGGCCAAAATCCACCCAATGCTGTCCGCTTAGTTGCGCGGATGTGCGGGCCGTGTTCGCGGCGGAGGTCTGGGCGGTGTGGGCGCCGTGGCTCAGCAGAGGCCGCGGCTACTCGTAGTGCAGCGCGTCGATGGGGTTCAAGACGGCGTGAAGTGCCAAGAGAATCCGGCGTACATGCCCCAGAAGGCAAAGACCAGGGAGCCCACGGCGACCGCGGCTATGAGAGCGCCCAGGACTATCAGCGGGATGCGAGCCCATAACGATGCGAAGACTCCAGACCCGGCCACCATCGCCACGCCCACCACGGTTGCCGCGATGAATGCCGGGATCATCCAACCGCCGGCCGTGATGATCTCGACGTGGTCCGTGGCGATCGTCTTGCCGGAGGCGTCACGCGCCTCCACGTTGAAGTCGAGTCAGGCCATCGGCGCGCCCCTCGGGACTTCGATCGACAGCTTCACCGGCCCGCCTGCCGCCGGCGCCTCCAACCCGCGCCCGGCCAGGTCCACGCCGTACCCCTCGGCCTCCTCACATGGGACGATCTTGACGCTCGACGCGCCCTCATCCGCGTCCACCTCAAATGAAGCTACGCTCCCCGGCGTTGCCATCCTGCTCGCCGGCCCAACAACTACGCGTGCCATCCGTATCCCACTCCTTCCGGCTGCTGCCCGCCAACGGTTGCAGTGCGCAAGGCCTGCCTGATCATCTTCGTCCTCCAGCACTCGGGCTCTGCGCCCGCTCACTCGCCACTCTCACGCTCAGACACACCGATTTCACGGCCGGCCCTGCGCCATCAACCGCATCACTCTCGACATCAGTTCGTTCATCCCGGCGGCGATCGGACTGTCCGGCGCCAGCACGTCGCTGACGAATCTGGCCACGACCTCCCGCCCGGCCGCAGTTGCCCGATAGTACGCTCGAGGAGGCCCCTGCGAACTCCGCTCCCAACGGCTTTCGATGAGCCCCCTCTTCTCGAGCCGTCGCAGCAGCTGGTAGATCGTGCTGGTGCCCGGCCGCAACTTCCCCTGCGTCGCCCGGTCGATCTCGGCGACGATCGCCAGACCGTACATCTCGTCGGTCATCAGCAGGCTGAGGGTCCAGAAGACGAGCATGCTGCGTTTCCACTCGCCGACCATCTTCTCGACCACTTCGCCCGGCGCCACCTGGGGAGATTTCACTATGACCTCGCTATGCCGCCTGATGGTATACCGCTTGACACTATACTACGACACGGCATACCGGAGCGCAAGACAAGATTGTGGATGTCTAGGGGGAGTTCCGGACTAACCTCTTGGGCGTGCTAGCGCCGCCTCATCCTTCCCCGGGATGCCCGGCGGCGAGCATGCGCCGCGAAGGGCGACCTGCTCGCCCGACGGGCCGCGCGCTCCGGATCGGGAACGATACGATCGTTGTACTCGAATCCTTCGAGATCCTCGCAGCGCAGGGCGGTACCCACGTGCTGCTCGATCTCGCGAAGGCCCAATACATCCTCCGGAGCGAAGAACGTAATGGCCGTCCCGCCCGCACCCGCGCGGGCCGTACGGCCGATCCGGTGAACGTAGTCCTCCGGCGCGTTCGGCACGTCGTAGTTGATCACGTGGGAGATGTTGTCGACATCGATTCCGCGAGCGACTATGTCGGTCGCCACTAGAACCCTGTATCGGCCGTTCTTGAATCCGGCCAGCGCCTCCTGCCGTTGAGGCTGGCTGCGATTCGAGTGGATCGCCGCGCCGGGGATGTTGCCTCGACGAAGGACCTTGCAGATTCGATCGGCGCGATGCTTCGTTCGCGCGAAGATGAGCACGCGATCGAGATCGCGCTGCTGCCTGAGCATCTCAACGAGCAGCTGGTTCTTCTGCATGCTGTTGACCGGGTAGATAACTTGGTCGACGGCGTCAACGGGGACGGCCTTGGGACCGACCTCCACGTGCACGGGATCGCTCAGCGTCGATTCGATTACGCGAAGCACCTCGCGAGACATGGTCGCCGAGAAGAGCAGACTCTGCCTCTTCTTAGGCAACAGATCGATGATGCGCTTCACGTCGGGCCAGAATCCCATGTCCAGCATCCGGTCCGCTTCATCCAAGACGAGGACCTTGACTCCGGACAGATCGAGATCGCCCCGGCCCTGCATGTCGAGCAGGCGCCCGGGCGTCGCGACGAGAAGATCGACGCGCTTGCTCAGACGAGCCTTCTGCTGTCCGTAGCCGGCCCCGCCATAGACCGCCGCCGTACGATGATGGGTGTGCTTCGCGCAGTCGCGCGCAACCGCTTCGACCTGAATCGCCAGCTCACGCGTGGGCGTGACTACCAGCGCCTTGATGCCGCGCTCCGATCCCAGCGACTGCAGGGTCGGCAGGATGAAAGCCGCCGTCTTGCCGGTGCCCGTCTGGGCACAGCCGACGACGTCTCTGCCTTCCAGCAGCGCGGGAATCGCTTGAGCTTGAATCGGGGTGGGCCGTTCGTAGCCCATAGCTTCGACGCCCTTGAGCAAGGGCACACTAAGACCTAGTTGTTCGAACAAGTTGCACTCCTTTGCCGTGCGTCTCCTGGGATCGCACTACGTTGCAGACGCAGTTGATCCAGTGAGTCGCCGGAAAGGATGCCGGGGGTGGGACAACCGTGTCTCTTCTCATATGTCGCAAGTAGTATAGCCGTTAGCAGCAGAAATGTCGAATCGCCCCCCCGCCGACCGCCTGCGGCCACCCGGCCGCCTCGCTATCGTACTTGCTGGTCGGAACGTAATCCTCGCGGTCTCGTACCGGCGTCCACCAAAGAGCCTACCGGCGCCGGATTGAATCGCCGCTTGCCGGGTGGGATCATGTCAAGCAGGAGGCGATACACATGTCTAGAGGAATCCGGTCGCCTGCCCTCTACGGCTGCAACTGCGGCCACGTGATAGTCAGTCGAAGCAGCGCACCATCCCTCGTCCGTCGCTGTCCGACCTGCCACGAGAAGATCGAGTTTCTCCGTCTTCGCCAGACACCCCGCACGCAGCATTGCGGAATCTGCCTGACGCCTGTCGTTGAGACGGGATAAGTCCGCGATCCGCGACTAGGCGCTTCTGCGTTCGGACGTCCACTCGTCATGCCGGCTCTTGTGCTCGTACATCCGGCGATCCGCTTCCTTGATTACGTCTGCGAAAGACCTCCGGTTGTCGGGCGACCAATGCGCGACGCCCACGCTCACCGACAGGACATATGGCCGGGCCGACTTCTGATTCGCCGCGCTGACCGCCTGCATGAGTCGCTCCGAGGCTGAATCCGCCGCCGCCTTGCTGACGTTGACCGTCAGGACCGCAAACTCGTCTCCTCCGAGCCGGCAGATGATGTCGCTCTCGCGAAACGTCTCCTTCAGCAACTCCGCCACGTCCACGAGTGCCTCGTCCCCCACCGAATGGCCAAGCTTGTCGTTGATCGTCTTCAGTCCGTCCACGTCGCAGTAGATGAGCGCCATACTCATCTTCTCTCGCTCGGCCAGACGTACCTGGTGTTCCGCCACGGCGTCCAAGCCCCGGCGATTGTAGAGACCTGTCAGATCGTCGATGAGCGACAGCCGGCGGAATCTCTCTTCGCTTCTTTCCAGTTCATCCTCGAGCTTCTTCCTTCCCAAGGCCACGGTAAGGCCGCTGAGGATGCCCTCGAATCGCTCAACGTCTTGCTCCGTGAACGGACGATCTCGGTAGAGATCAGACACACCGATCACCTCGTCGCCGGCGACCAGCGGGATCGTGAGGAGATACCGCAATCCGAGCATCTCAGTGGCCGGTCGTATGAGCGATTTGAGCGACGGGCTGTCGAGGAACTCGCCGATCGCCTTCTCCATGCCGGGGCGGCCGTCGATGATGACAGACCGGCGTCCTGTCAGGACCGTCCAATAGTGGCTGTCCTCGGGGAGCGGGTTGCGCAACGGCGGGATATCCAGGTGGAAGACGGCCTTGGCCTCACGAACCGTGCTGGCGCTGATCGTGTTCGCCTGGAGCTCCAGGCTCCGCCGGTCGCCGCTGAGCAGCAGGACAAGCGCCTCCTTGACGTAGAACGTCCGCCGCGCCTCCTGCGAGAAGCGCACCAGTATCTGATCCAGACTTTCCCCCTCGTTGATGGCGCCGTTGAGCCTGTTGACCATCTCGGCGTCGTCGGCTCTCATCCGCGCGGCTTCGCGGCTGGCCGACAGCTGCTCCTCCAGACGCTTCCTGTTGAGCGCGCCGGACAGCTCTTCCACGATCACGAAGAGACGCTGTTCGTCGCGCGCCCTGAATGGCTCCGAGCGCGCGACCGCCAGAATCCCGGCGGCGCGCGCGTTGGCGCGGATGGGGATCATCATCAGCGACTTGATCCGCAGCAACGCGACCACGGTCGGGATCGCCTTGCGCCGGGCGGGTGTCTCCGTTAGCTCTCCCATTATGGCAACAATCTCTTGCGGATCGTCGGTCGAGTGAGACTCTCCGCTCGCGATGACCTGGCGGAGATAGCCGTCTTCCTCAATCGGAATGAGGGTGTCGTCGGCGCTGTCTCGTGACGCTCGCTCGCGTCTTGCCGTCTCGGAAAGCGATCTGTTCTCAGCGCGCAGGTGCCGGCCGTCCTCGCTGAGCAAGTACACGCCCACGCCCGGGCAGTCGAATATCTCTCCGATTCCCTGAGCGACAATCCCCAGCGTGCTATCGAATCCGGCCCCGGAGTTGAGCGCGTGATTGATCTCGTTGAGAAGCTTCAGATCGCGCGCGTTCTCGACCAGGGTCGGGTCGATGCGCCGCGCGCGCGAGTACTGGTATTCGACGTGGCCCCACCGATACAGAAGGACACTCGCAACAAGGGCGGCAACCGCCGTGAGCGCGATCGGTATCTCATCAAGCTGGAAGTACTCGTGCCCGGCCGCCCATGAATCGTACACTTCGTGCAGATCGAGACGGAGCGCGATGAGCAGGACGCCCAGACACGCCGCGGCGGCGATCAGGACCGGCGCGGTCCTTCGCATCGTTCTTCGCCTTGCCCTCCACTTGGTCACGGGCGTTCTCCCGCCGCGGATGCGCTTACTGCAAGATACCCACAGCCGATGAATCTCTACGCAAGCATGCGCCGCACGTGTCTCGCGGTGCTCACTCTTAGTGGCCACACTTACGGCTCTGAAGCACGCTGTGGGCCAAAGTCGAACCGCGGGGTACGATTCCATGAGATCCGCGCCGTCTAGACGCCTCGTGCCACGGTCGAGACGGTTGAGCCCGCCGCAACTCGACGCGAAGTGGTATTGTCGGTGCCATGGGAGTGCCGAGATGAAGAGCGAACGATGGACAGCGCTGCTGGGCGCCGACCCACGCGCATGGCTGCTGGAATCCGAAGAACCGGCCGCCCGATGGATTGCGCTCACGCATCTGCTTGATCGGCCCGGCGACGATCCCGACGTTGTTGAGGCCCATGACGCCGTGGTTGGCGACGACGAGGTACGGTGCTACGTCGGCGCTCTGCCAACCTGGGACGTCGACTCCGGCCTCAGCGGCCACAACAGCCCCGGCTTCGCCCCAAACCAGCTCAACCTCCTGGCCGACATGGGAATCGGCGCCAGCGACGATCCGCGAATCGAGGAGCTACTCGACGCCATGCTGGAGCACCAGGACGCCGAAGGCAGGTTCCAGTCGTTCGGAAGGCTGCGGAGACTGCCCGAGCCGATCTGGTCCTCTCTGCTGTGCGACACACATGCGATCACCGAGGTGCTGGTCCGGTTCGGCCGAACCGACGATGCTCGCGTGATACGCTCTCTTGAGCGGATGGCCGCCGACATATCCCAAACGAGCCAGGGAATGGCGTGGCCATGCGTTCCCCATGCGCCCACCGGATTCCGTGGGCCCGGCAGGAAGAACGACTTCTGCCCGCAGGTCACGCTTGAGGGACTGCGTGCACTCGCGCGCCTCCCCGACTCGCGCCGTCCGTCGAACATCCTCGAGGTCGCCGGCGTGGCGCTCCGAGCCTGGCGCGTTCGCGGCGATGAGAAACCGTACATGTTCGGACACGGCCGCCAGTTCAAGACGGTGAAGTGGCCCACGTTCTGGTATGACATCTACGAGGCCCTCGACACGCTCGGCAGATACCCAGAGTTGTGGCTGGGTGAGGAGAGTGACTCCGCGCTTGGGCAGGACGTCTCCGACAGGCGCCGGGCGCTGGCCGAGCTCGCCGCATGCCTGATCGCATACAACTTCGGCACCGACGGAACGGTCACGCCGCTCTCCTGCTACCGGGGCTTCGAAGCGTTTTCGTTCGGGCAGAAGAAGCAACCGTCGGCCTTCGCCACGGCGCACTTGTGCGCCGTCCTGCGCCGTCTTGACGGCCTGGCCGAGGATATCGGTGCCGTCGACGTGACGCGCCTGGGAAGCTCGAAGGGTGGGACCGGCACGGCCGTGCCTCCACGGGCCTAGCTTCGCTCGCAACGCAGGTCATCGGCCTCCAAATCGCATCACGCGCGATGCAACCACCGC
>DYIV01000059.1:0-10262 GCA_020723435.1 Slackia heliotrinireducens
GAACCACTGACCTCACGCTTATCAGGCGTGCGCTCTAGCCAACTGAGCTATAGGCCCATGGGCTTGACCGGGTGCATCCGTGCAGGCAATCGAGGTGTTTGCGCGCTTCTCAACGCCCGCACCCCGGAAAAGCACTGCCAAGGATAACAAGGTTGTTCTGCCCAGTCAAAGAGCCCCGCGCCGACACCCCCGCCCAGCTTGCGGGCCTACCGGCTTCGCGGGCCGCATGCCGGCCCCCTCGCTCTCTAGCCACGCGACCAGCACCCGCCGGTTTCGCGCGGCGGCCCACGGAGTATAATGGGCCGTAAGGGAGGATAGCGATGGAAGACTTGCTGCCGATGGAAGTCCACGGCGTCAACCTCGACGTCATGACGAACCAGCCGGTTGTTATTCTGCGCGAGGTGGGCTCGAAGCGCTTTCTGCCCATCTGGATCGGCCAATTCGAGGCGACAGCCATCCTCATGGAGATCCAGGGCGTGGCCCCGTCACGCCCCCTCACGCACGATCTGATGAAGACGCTCATGGACGAGCTTCACGCCACCCTCGACCGCGTCGTCGTCACTGACCTTCGCGACGGCACCTTCTACGCCACGCTGAGCGTATCCGTCAACGGAAGCCACGTCGACGTCGACGCACGTCCCAGCGACGCGATCGCCCTGGCGGTGCGCAACGGCACCCCGATCTTCGCCGCGCCGGAGGTCATGGAGCGGGCCGCGATCGTCGGAGACGAGAACGAGGAAGACGAGGTGGAGCGTTTCCGCGAGTTCCTCGATACAATCAAGCCCGAGGACTTCGACGCCTAGCCGCCCTACTCGTAGCGCAGCGCTTCGATCGGCTCCAGCCGTGCCGCCTTGAACGCCGGATAGACGCCGAAGAAGACGCCGACCGCCGCTGAGAAGCCGAACGCAAGCATGATCGACCATGGCGTGATCGCCGTCGGCAGAAACTCGTCGATCGCCAGAGCGCCGCCCACGCCGATAGCGATGCCGATCGATCCCCCGACCACCGAGAGGGCGACCGCCTCAATGATGAATTGGATGAGAATGTTGCTCATCTTGGCGCCGACGGCCTTGCGGATGCCGATCTCCCGCGTGCGCTCGGTAACCGACACCAGCATGATGTTCATGATCCCAATGCCGCCCACCAAGAGCGAGATGCCGGCCAGGCCGGCGAGCATCGCCGTCATGATCCCCAGAATGCTGCCGAGCGCGCCGGTCAGCTCCTCTTGCCCTATGACCGAGAACTCGTCGTCGCGCAGCTCGCGGCCGAGGATTCGCTTCACGTCGTCCTTGGCCGCCTGTGCCTTGTCCTCACCGCGAGCCTCAATCGTAATCCAGCTCAAGTTCTCGATGCCGAACAGCCGCTTGGCGGCCGTAGTCGGGATGAAGACCATGTCGTCCTGGTCTTGCCCCATCATGGCGCCCTTCTCGTCCGCCACGCCGATGACGAGGAACGGCTGGCCCGTGACGCGGACCGTCTCGCCGATCGCCTTGCGCCCCTCGAATAGCTCGTCGTAAACCTTCCTGCCCAGGACGACGACCTTGCGCGCGCCGTCTTCCTCGCTCCGATTGAAGGTGCGCCCGGCCGCCGCGGGCCAGCTTCTCATGGCAAAGTAGTTGGGCGCGGTCCCCATGATGAGTATGGGTGTGTGTGTCTTGCCGCGATAGGTGAGCTTGCCCGTTCCCTCGATGCCCGGCACGACCGGGCCGAAGTTGGGCGACTCCGCGCGCTGCAGCAGTCGCACGTGGTCCATGGTTAGACGATTGACCAGTTGCCCCTGAGGGCTGCCGCCCCCGCTCATTTCGATCTTCCCGGGCATGACGAACATGAGGTTGGAGCCCATTCCCTGGATAGAGCCGGTGACCTCGTCCTGGACGCCCGAGCCGATTGAGACCAGCAGGATGACAGCCATGACGCCGATGATGATCCCGAGCATGGTCAACACCGAGCGCATCTTGTTGGCGAACAGCGCCCTCAGCGCGACGCGTATGCTTTCCCAGATGCCCATCTAAGCCCGCTCTTCCTCGGTGGCTTCCTCGTACGTCTCCGGTGGCGGCATCTCGGCCAGCTCCTTTTGCGCCATGATTCGGTCCCAGACCGATTCCGCCTTGGTGATCTTGCCGTCGCGGATCTCGATGATTCGCTCGCAGTGCTCCGCGATGTCGCGCTCGTGCGTTACGACGACGACCGTGATCTCTTGTTCGTTGAGGCCCTGGAGGATCGACATGATCTCGATGCCCGAGCGCGTGTCCAGGTTGCCCGTCGGCTCATCGGCGAGGATGATCGACGGATTGTTGATGAGCGCCCGGGCGATGGCGACACGCTGCTGCTGGCCGCCGGAGAGCTGCGACGGATGATGGTGGAGGCGATCGCCCAGTCCGACTCGCTCGAGCGCTTCCTTCGCGCGCCGGGCGCGCTCGCGGCCGCTCACGCCGGCGTAGACAAGCGGCAACTCGACGTTGTCCAGAGCCGTCGTGCGCGCCAGCAGGTTGAAGCTTTGGAAGATGAAGCCTATGCGGGCGTTTCGGATCTCGGCCAGCTCCGCCGAGGAGAGGCTGTTGGTCGCTTCGCCTTCGAGCAGGACGGAGCCGGACGTTGGCTGGTCCAAGCAGCCGGCGATGTGCATCAGCGTCGACTTGCCCGAACCCGACGGCCCGACCAGGGCGACCATCTCGCCACGCTCCACTGAGACCGACACGCCGGCGAGCGCTCGCACTTCGACGCCGTCCATCTTGTAGATCTTGCTTACGTCGCGTACTTCGAGAACTGTCCTGTGCATGCCACTATCCATTCGCGCTCTCGCCCGCGCCTCGATGCGCGCTCATTTCACCGTCACTTGTTGCCCGTCTTTGAGGCTCGATACCTTGGTGCGCGCGATGGTCTCACCGGCGGCGAGTCCGTCTTTGACCTCATAGAGCGTATCGGTGGCAAGTCCTAGGGTCACCTTGCGCTCCTGGGCGATGCCGCCCTTGATCACAAAGACCACCGAGGCGCCTGCGCGAGATCTCACCGCCTCATAGGGTACCACCAGCACATCGCGTGCCTGTGCCCGGATGATGTCGGCGCTTCCGTTCATTCCTATGCGAAGGATCTGGTTGGACTTACCCACTCTTATCCTTACCGGAAAGGAGGTGCCTCCGCTTTTGGCCGTCACGGCCTGGGAGGCGACCTGAACCACCGTGCCCGAGTAGGTCTGGGCGGGATAGGCGTCTAGAGTGATGGTTGCCTTAAGGCCGCTTCTGATTTTGGAGACGTCGGTCTCGTCCACGTCGGCTACGAACTCCATCTTCTTTAGGTTGGCCACGGAGAAGACGGGAGCCCCCGCCTGCAGCGCGCTTCCCTCTGAGATCTTTGACTGCTCTCCGGTGAGAGGATTGGTCTGGACCTTAAAGAGCAGGATGCCTGAGACCGGTGCGAAGACCTCGGTTTGGGCCACATCGACCAAGGCCTTGCGGTAGGCGCGGTCCGCCGCGGCTATGGCGGCATCGGCGGCGGACAGCTGGGCGCCGGTGGCGCTGCCGGACTCGAGCTTCTGCAGATTGGCCTTGGCCTGCAGGTAGGCGACGTAGGCTTGGTCCATGGCTATCTTTGTGGCGTTCTTTGCGTAGGGGTTGGCATGACGGTATGCGTAGCGGGCCACCTTGTAGGCGAAGTATGCCTGGTCGACTGCGGCTCTGGCGGCGCGAAGTTCACAGCTTCCGGGGGCGGTCTTTAGAACCTGGTCGCGCTGGGCAAGCGCCTGCTGGTAGCTTGCGTAGGCCTGGGAGGCGGCGACGCGGTAGGGGCGGGCGTCTAGGCGGGCCAAAAGCTGGCCGGCGGACACCTTCTGGCCGTCAGCTACTGGCAGATCGGCGATGTTTCCCGCCACCTGGGCGGAGATCTCTCGCGGTTTGACCGGAGCCAGATCTCCGGAGGCGGAGACGACAGATGAGATGGTGTCTCGTGACACCTCGGTCGTCTCGATCTCTATCGCCGACGAGCGGCTGCTTAAGACAAAGACAACCGTACCGCCGATGACTACCAGAACCAGTACCGCAAGTGCTATCCACCTAGCCCGCTTCTTCATCTTCTGCCCCCTTGCCGTCCGAACAGCCCAGCCCTCTCAGGACGAACTCCCAGTACGCATCTGCTCTTCGACTCTGCGCGGCCGCGTCTTTCCAAACAGTCTCATCATGCAGCGCCGCGGCGGCGGCCAGAATGATCGTCGCGGCCTCGGCCGGGTCGTCCACAACAAAGACGCCGTCGACCACGCCCTGCTCGATGGCCTCCGTGACCGCCGGAGCAAGCCGTCGCGCGATGCCGCGCGCAAGCTCGTCGTGAAAGCGCTTGTCGCCCTTTGTGTTGAAGTACGCAATGAAGTCCTTGTTGGTCGTCTCGAGAAGGACCTCGCGGATGCGCTCTATCTTGTCGTGAGGACCGAGATTGCGGTCGTGCGTCACGTCCTCGACCTTCGTGCAGATCTCCTCGGTGATCTGGGCGACTACCGCCTCCAGCGCCGCTTCCTTCGAGGTGAAATAGAGGTAGAAGGTGCCCTGCGCAACCCCGGCCGCCTGAACGATGTCGCTCACGGACGTCTCTTCGGCTCCGCGCTCCTCAAAGAGGGCGCGGGCCGCGGACAGAATCTCAGCCCGCCGCTCCTCCGGGGCCTTCGTTTCACGCGTCACGGTTCCCCTCCAGCTCACACAGCATGATCGTCGCAGCCGTCGCCGGCATGCGTCTCCCCAGAGAGGGGCCCCGGCGGCGACTGACTGACTGTCAGTCAGTTACTCTAGACGGGGGGTCCCTCTCTGTCAAGCGACCGTCGAAAGCGGGGCTTGAGCCAAGGGGAGTTTCCACCGACACAATTGGGTAATATAGTGGTGAGTCGCGAGGCAACCAGCCGAGGGAGGATTTTCTTGCTGCAAATTGAGAGGCGCCCGCTGGATGACATCACTGTGCTCGACGTCAGTGGCCACGTCGACATGAGCAATTGCTTCCGACTACACGAAGCGATCGTCCACGAAGTAGACGGCGGAATCACCAAGCTCCTTCTCAATCTGAGCAACCTCAACTTCATCGACAGCTCGTGCCTGGGCGTGCTCCTGCGAGGGCTGGAGCGGGTGCATCGGGAAAAGGGCTCCATGGTTCTAGTCAGCAACCAGTTCGTCGACCGGGTTCTCACGCTGACGGGGTTGACCCACCTTCTCGTGACCTATGCCGACGAGCCTTCCGCGCTGGAGGCGCTTCGCACGCCTCCGCAGCGGCGTGCCTCCGGCTAGCGCACGGACCGCGCGCCCACAAGCAGCGGCGCCAGTTCATCTACCGCCTCCAGGATCACGTCAGGCCCGGCCTCCAGCATGCGCGCGCGCGGGAACGGGCCCCACAGCGCCGCGATCGTCAGAACGCCCGCCGTTCGCCCGGCGGTGACGTCATGGGGGCTGTCGCCAACAAAGACGGCCTGGCCGGCAGTGACCTGCAGGCGTGAACAAGCCTCCCACACAGGCTCGGGGCTGGGCTTATGCGACGCCGTATCCTCGGCGTAGACGCCAGCGTCGAAGAGCGGGCGAAAGTCAAAGGCGTCCATCCCCCGCTCCGCCAGGCTTCGACTCTTCGACGTCACGACGGCGAGCTTGAAGCCCGCGGCTCGCAGCTCCCGGAGCGCCTCCTTGGCGCCGGGAAACTCCTTGATCATTTCGTCGTGGTGGGAGTGGTTGTGCTCGCGATAGACGCGCACGAGCTCCTCTTCCTTCTCCGGTGAGAAGATGCGCATCTGCTCACGCAGGGGCATTCCGACGTTCTGTATCAAGACCTCGTCGGGGAGGTGTTGGCCAAGCACCGTCGAGATTGTGTGGCGAAACGACTCGGTGATCAGCTCGATCGTATCGACCACGGTGCCGTCGAAGTCGAGGAGCACAGCGGTGACCCTCGCCAGGCGAGCGGCCGCGTCGGAGCCAATATCGGCGGGGCGCGCGGGGGAGATGCTTCTATCCATGGGTGGTTCTTCTCTGCCGGCCCGAGCTATCCCTTCAGCACGCCGATCGGACGGGCGCGTGCAACCTTGCGTGAGATGCCGGCCGTCTCGCAGATATCGACGACCTTCGCGGCGTCTTTGTACGCCAGGGGCGCCTCCTCCGGCAGGAGGCTGCGACTCCCGGCAACGACGACGATTCCAGCCTCGGCGAGTTCTCGGCTGAGCGCATCAACCGGGAATTGACGCTTTGCCGCTTTGCGGCTCATCACCCGGCCGGCGCCGTGGCAGGTCGAGCCGAAGCTCTTGGTCATCGCAGTCTCGGTGCCGACGAGAATGAAGGAGGCGCGGCCCATGTCGCCCGGGATGACGACCGGCTGACCTGTCTCGCGGTACTCATCATGCAGGTCCGGGTGGCCGGGCCCGAAAGATCTGGTCGCGCCCTTGCGGTGGACACAGACCTCTTCGCGCTTGCCGTCGACTTCGTGCTCTTCGATCTTGGCGATGTTGTGCGACACGTCGAACAGCAGGCTCATCCCAAGCGCCTCGGCGCTCTTTCCGAAGATGCGCTCGAACGATTGGCGCACCCAGTGCGCCATGCACTGTCGATTGCACAGGGCGTAGTTGGCCGCCGCGGCCATCGCGGCCAAGTAGCGCCGCGCTTCAGGTGAGTCCAGCGGGGCGCAGGCAAGCTGCCGGTCGGGAAGGTCGATCCCGAGCCGCCGCGAGGCGCGATCCATCTCCTTGAGATAGTCCGTGCACACCTGATGCCCCAGGCCGCGACTGCCGGAGTGGATCATCACTACCAGCTGCCCCCGAAAGAGGCCGAGCTTCTCGGCAAGGCCTCTATCGTAGATCTCGTCAAGGTGCTGCAATTCGAGGAAGTGATTGCCCCCACCCAGCGTGCCCACCTGGTCGGACCCGCGCTCGTAGGCGTGACTCGAGACCGCTTCCGGATCGGCCCCGGGATGCGCCCCGCCCTGCTCGATGTGGTCAAGGTCCTCCGGCCAGGCATAGCCGCGCTCCGCGGCCCAGCCCACTCCCTTGACGAATATCTCTTCGAGCTCTCGCCGGGATGTCTTGATCCGGCCGTGGCTGCCGACACCCTTGGGCACGCTTCGCGACAGCTCGTGCATGATCTCTTTGGCCAGGTGGCGGACCTCGTCCGCCACGAGGTTCGTCCGCAACACACGCACGCCGCAGGCGATGTCAAACCCCACGCCTCCCGGCGACACGACGCCGTCCCGTGCGCGAGTTGCCGCGACTCCGCCGATCGGGAAGCCATACCCCCAGTGCATGTCCGGCATCGCCATCGAGGCGCCGACGATCCCGGGCAGGAATGCCACGTTCGCCACCTGCTCGACGACCCTGTCCTTCAGCGCCATACGCACCAGCTCCTCGTCGGCGAAGAGTCGTCCGGGCACACGCATCCCCGGCTTGAACGACATCGCGAGCTCGTACTCGGCCGGGCCGACCGCCGTCAGGCCCTCGATTTGCATTTGGTGATGCCTCCCCTGATTCCTGTGTTTGCGGTTATGTGATGCGTTCCCCATTTGCCACCTCGACGCTACACGTCAAACAGCACTTCCGCTTCATATCCCTCAGCTGTCTTCTCAACCCGCATGTCGTGATATGTCGCCGCCTTGATCTGCTCGCGTGGTTGTTGGCCGGCAAGAGCCGAGCCCCATGCCCGTGCCGCCAGGCGCGTTGTCTCGTCCCACTCGACGATCTCGAACCGGACCAAGATCAGGTTTCGCGTCTCGAAGATGAAGAGGAGTTCGTTCAGGAATGCCACGAGCAGGCTCGGTGTATCGTCCGCCTCCGCGGGCACGTCGACTCGCTGTGTCTCGGGCGTGTGAGAGACGTCGACCATGAGATCGAACATGCCGTAGGCGGCGTTGGCGAACACGTCTTTCAGCGTCTCTCCGTACGCCACCAGGCCGATGTCGGCGGTGTGCTCAGTGCTTGCGTAGCGGGGCCTTGGCACCGCACAACCCCCTTGGCGCACGCCACGGGGCGCTTACGCCTCGATGTCGAGCTCGCCCTCGAGCTCCTCCTCGGCCTTGCTCGCCTTCTTCTTCTTGGAACCGATGACGACGCGCGCGACCGCAACCACTTTGTCTTTATCCTTGACGTTCATGACGCGGACACCCTGCGTGTTTCGGCTCATGCTCGAGATATCCTCAGCCGACGTACGGATGACGATGCCTTCCTGAGAAATGAGGAGCAGCTCGTGGTTCTCGCGGACGATCTTCACGCCGGCCAAGCGACCCTTCTTCTCGACCGTGCGGATCGTCTTGACGCCGCTGCCACCACGCCTTTGACGAGGGTATTGGTCGAGGGGCGTGCGCTTGCCGTAGCCACCCTCGGTCACGACGAACAGGTCCGTCTCGGGAAGGACGACGTCCATCCCTAGCACCTCATCGCCCTTTCGGAGGCGTATGCCCTTGACTCCCATCGCCGTGCGGCCCATGGGCCGGCAGTCCGTCTCGGCGAAGCGTATGGACTGGCCCTCGGCGCTCACCATGATGATGTCGTCGCTGCCGCTGGTTGTCTTGGCGCCGATCAGCTCGTCATCTTCGCGCAGCGTCAAGGCGATGATGCCGTCGCGCCGGGACGTGTCGTAGGCGCTCGCCTTTGTCTTCTTGACCATCCCGCCCTTGGTGGCGAGGATCAGGTGCTGATCCTCGGAGAACGTCCTTGTCGCCACGACAGAGGCAATCTGCTCGCCGCCCTCGAACGGCAGAACGTTGACGATTGCCTGGCCGCGCGAGTGGCGGCTGCCCAGCGGAAGCTCGTAGACCTTGAGGCGATAGACCTTGCCCTTGTTCGAGAAGAAGAGCACGTAGTCGTGGGTCGAGCTGATGAACAGATGCTCCACGAAGTCGTCTTCCTTGAGGTTGAGGCCCGCGATGCCGCGGCCGCCTCGCTTTTGCTGGCGGTAGGTCGTCACGGGCAGGCGCTTCACGTAGCCGGCGTGCGTGATCGTGACGACCATGTCCTCCTCGGCGATCAGGTCTTCGACCTCGATCTCGTGGTCGGATGCCGAGATCTGCGTCCGGCGCTTGTCCGCGTGGCGCCTCTTGACCTCCAAGAGCTCGTCTTTCACGATCGCGTAGACTCGCTTCTCGTCGGCCAGGATCGCCTTGAGCTCGGCGATGCGCTTCATCAGCTCGGCATGCTCGGCCTCGATCTTTTCGCGCTCCAGCCCCGTGAGGCGCTGCAGGCGCATGTCCAGAATCGCCTGTGCCTGGATTTCGGTGAGGGCAAACTTCTTTGTCAGGGCGTCGCGCGCTTCATCGACGGTCTGAGACGCCTTGATCGTCGCAATGACCGCGTCGATGTTGTTTAGCGCGATGAGCAGGCCCTCGAGGATGTGGGCACGCGCCTCCGCCCTGGCCAGCTCGTACTTGGTGCGCCGCACCACGACGACGCGCTGGTGCTCGATGTAGTGGCGAAGCATCTCCGGCAACGGGAGTGTGCGCGGCATCCCGTCGACGAGCGCCAGCATGTTGACGCCGAAGCTTGTCTCGAGCTGCGTGTGCTTGTAGAGCTTGTTGAGGGCCACCTGGGGTATGGCGTCTCGCTTGAGCTCCACCACGACGCGCATGCCCTTGCGGTCCGACTCGTCGCGCAGGTCGCTGATCTCGGTGAGCTTCTTGGCCTGCACCAGCTCCGCGATGCCTTTCACGAGGCGTGCCTTGTTCACCTGATAGGGCAGTTCGCTGATGATGATGCGATGCTTGCCTCCGCCCATCTCCTCGATAGTGGCCACGCCGCGGACCTTGATCGAGCCACGGCCGGTTTCGTACGCGGCCGCGATGCCGGACTTGCCCATGATGATGCCGCCCGTGGGGAAGTCCGGGCCCCTGACGGTTCGCATTAGCTGCTTGGCCGACAGCTCGGGGTCGTCGATCAGCCGCACGGTTGCGTCTATCGTCTCCGCGAGGTTGTGTGGCGGGATGTTGGTGGCCATGCCCACGGCGATACCGGCTGATCCGTTGACCAGCAGATTCGGAAAACGCGCCGGCAGCACCGTCGGCTCCGTCAGCGTCTCGTCGAAGTTGGGACCGAAGTCGACGGTCTCTTTCTCGAGGTCGCGCAGAAGCTCCATGGACAGCTTGGCGAGTCGCGCTTCGGTGTAGCGCATGGCCGCCGGAGCGTCGCCGTCGACGGAGCCGAAGTTGCCGTAGCCGTCAATGAGCTCGTAGCGCTGGGAGAAGTCTTGGGCCATGCGTACCATCGTGTCGTAGACGGCCATGTCCCCGTGCGGGTGATACTTGCCCAGCACCTCGCCGACGATGCGCGCGCACTT
>DYIV01000059.1:10272-14564 GCA_020723435.1 Slackia heliotrinireducens
GTATCCGCCGGTGGACCGGCTTCAGACCGTCCCGCACGTCGGGCAGCGCGCGCGCGACGATGACGCTCATCGCATAGTCGATGAACGATTCTTTCATCTCCTCTTCGATTTCGCGCGGCAGGATGGTGCCGCCGCCAGCCTCTACCATCTCTCGATCTCCTTGCCTCTTTCGTTACACGTCAAGAAAGCGCACGTCCTTGGCGTGTTTTGCGATGAACTCCTTGCGCGGCTCGACTTTGTCGCCCATCAGCGTAGTGAATATCTCGTCGGCGACGGCCGCGTCCTCTAAGGTCACCTGGAGGAGGGTCCGCTTGTCGGGATCCATCGTCGTGTCCCACAGCTGCTCCGGATTCATCTCTCCCAGACCTTTATAGCGCTGGATCTGCGAGCCGTTCCTGCCTGTCTCGCCAAGGATCTGTTCGAGCTCCTTGTCGGAGTAGGCGTAGCGGATCTTGCTGCCGTTGGCGATCTTGTACAGCGGTGGTTGCGCGATGTAGACGTAGCCCTTCTCGATCATCTCGGGCATGTAGCGATAGAAGAACGTGAGGATGAGGGTGCGGATGTGCGCCCCATCAACGTCTGCGTCGGTCATGACGATCGCCTTGTGGTATCTGGCGTTTTCGATATCGAAATCCTCGTCGATCGACGTGCCCAGCGCGGTTATCATCGCCTGGATCTCGTCGTTGGAAAGCACCTTGTTCAGTCGTGCCTTCTCGACGTTGAGAATCTTGCCCTTCAGAGGGAGAATCGCCTGGAAGTTGCGGTCTCTCGCCTGCTTGGCCGAACCGCCCGCGGAGTCGCCCTCCACGATGAAGATCTCCGTCTTCGAGGCGTCGCGCTCGGCGCAGTCGGCCAACTTCCCGGGGAGGGACGTAGACTCGAGCAGGCTCTTGCGCCGCGTGAGCTCGCGCGCCTTCCGAGCGGCGCTGCGCGCCTGTGCGGCCGCGATTGTCTTGGAGACGATCCGCTTGGCCTCGCCCGGGTTCTCCTCGAGGAACTCCCCGAGTTGGGCCGCGAGCGTCGACTCCACGAGCCCGCGCACCTCCGTGTTGCCGAGCTTTGTCTTCGTCTGCCCCTCGAACTGCGGGTTCTTCACTTTCACGGAGACGATCGCCGTGAGACCCTCGCGGATGTCTTCACCGGTGAGGTTGGCGTCCTTCTCCTTCAGCAGCCCCTTGCCGCGTGCGTATTCGTTGACCGTGCGCGTCAGCGCGTTCTTGAAGCCGACGAGGTGCATGCCGCCTTCGTGCGTGTTGATGTTGTTTGCGAAGGTGAAGATCGACTCGGTGTAGCCCATATTCCACTGCATAGCCACCTCGAGGACGCCGTCGGTGGATTCGGCCTCGAAGTAGATCGTCTTGCGATGGAGGGGGTCCTTGTTCGCGTTGAGGTGCTTGACGAAGTCGACCAGGCCGCCCGTGTATCGGAAGGCCTGCTCTTCCGGGGGCTCCACGCGCTCGTCGGACATCGCGATGCGTAGCCCCTTTGTCAAGAAGGCGGTCTCGCGCATCCGCTGTCCGAGTGTCTCCGCGCTGTAGTCCAAGGACTCGAAGATCTCTTTGTCGGCCAGGAAGCTGATTGTCGTGCCGGTCTTCGTCGACCTGCCCACGACGTGCAGCCTCTCAACCGGCTTGCCCCGCTCGTACCGCTGGCGATAGATCTTGCCGTCGCCACGAACCTCCGCTATGAGCCATTCAGACAGCGCGTTGACGACCGAGATGCCCACGCCGTGGAGGCCTCCCGATACCTTGTAGCCTTCGCCGCCGAACTTCCCGCCGGCGTGGAGCATCGTCAATACGATCTCGACGGCCGGCTTCCGGTACTTGGCCACGTTCCCGACCGGGATGCCGCGGCCGTCGTCGGTGACCGTTACAGCGTTGTCTTCATGGATGGTTATCTCGATGTTCTTGCAGAAGCCGGCGAGCGCTTCGTCGACGCTGTTGTCGACGACTTCGTAGACCAAATGATGAAGGCCCCTCGGCCCCGTGCTGCCGATATACATGCTCGGCCGCTTGCGGACCGCCTCAAGGCCCTCGAGGACGGTGATGTCCTTTGCGCCATATGTGCTTTTTGCCACTCAGTAACTCCTTCGTTGAGCTGCGGTGTTGCTGTCTCGGGGGGCCCTTGGATTATATCACAACAAGGCCTTCCGCGGATGCTTTCGAGCCGTCGTGAAACGAGGTTTCTAACGGTGTCGGCAGCCGGCGCCGTCGTTCTTTTGCACACCCCGTATCTTCGAGGTCTATGCGACCGACCCCTGCGTCGGTTGCTCGATTGCGACTCGCGGCCCTGTGGGGTTCGCCCTACTCGTCGGCGTCGTCCGGGTCCGGCCTTACAACGACGCGCAGACGCTCGACGGCCTCTTGTCCAACGACGGCGTTGAGTCGCATCCGCACGTCCTCGGCAAGATAGCCGAGCTGGCTGGCCCACGTGGCGTTGCCGGTGGCGACGACGAGCGTTCCGTCGGAGAGGCGAACGGGCCTGCTGTGAGCCGAGATTTCGCCGCCCACGGCGTCTGCCCAAGCCATACACACCTCAGCCTCAAGCCGCTTGTCCGACGGAACCATCGCAAGCACGGCGCGCTTCGCAAGATCCCCAGCTCTATCCATCTTTGACCTGTCCCCTACACACCCGAATCACGTTCGCGTTCGGCAGCGCGGCCCCTGTTGCCCGCTCGCTCGTCGCCGTGATGATGACCTGCCGGCCTTCGGCCAGGTGCTTCAGGAGGCGCTTCCGTCGCTCGTCGTCGAGCTCCGAGACCACGTCGTCGAGCAGCATGACGGGCTGCGCGCCCGTCGCCTCCGCCAGAACTCGTGCCTCCGCCAGCACCAGAGCAAGCGCGGCCGTTCGCTGTTCGCCCTGTGACCCAAACCCTCGCAGGGCGTGTCCGTCGAGCGTGAGCTCCACGTCGTCACGGTGCGGGCCCACGAGCGTAAAGCCGCGCGCGAACTCATCGGCACGCCGCGCGGCCAAGCTTGCCGCCATGCGTCTTGCGATCGCCTCGTGCCCGTTGTCGTCGCCCACCAGTCTGCTTTCGTATGACGCGGCCGCCGGCCGCCCTTCTCCGCTCAACGTACCATATGCCTCTGACACCAGCGGCGAGACCACCCTCACGATCTCCGCGCGCTCCGCGACGATCTCCGCCCCCAGCTCGCAGAGGCGCTCGTCCCACACGTCAAGCTGGGCGGCGGATCCCGGCCGTTGCAGTATCTTGTTCCGTTGCCGAAGAACGCGCCCGTACTCGCTTCGCGTTCGCCCATAGGCTGGCCGGAGGCGCTCGATGAGGTCGTCGGCGAGCTCTCGCCGCGCCTGCGCGCCTTCCTTGACGAGCCTCAACGTCTCGGGGCAGAAGAGCGTCGCCACAAGGGGGCTGTCGCTCAGCGCTCGAGTCTTCTTGCCGTTGACGAAGAGGCGTCGCCCGCGACGGTCTAGTTCCAACTTGAGGGCGGGTTCGGCCCCGCCGGCCGTGATGGTCGCCTCAGCGGTCGCTGTGTCGCTTCCCCATCTGATGAGCTGGGCGTTGCCGCCGAAACGGGGTGGGTTTCTTCCGGAGATTAGGTGGATGGCTTCGAGTAGGTTCGTCTTTCCCTGTCCGTTGGCGCCGACGAGAAGATTCAGGCCGGGAGCCAGCGTCACCCGCGCGCACGCATAGTTGCGGAAATCGCGCAGGCTCAGGCTCTCTACTAGCATCGTCGTCGCGGAACAGCCCTCGCCGTCTTCGTGCACCTCGCTAACTGATGCGCACGGGCATGATGAGGTAGAGGTGCTCTTGCTCGACGGACCTGATGAGCCCCGGCTTCAGTGGAGTCGTCAGCTCCATCGCGACCGTCTCGCCGCTCATCGTCGCCAGCCCATCTATCAAGAACTGTGCGTTGAGAGCGATCTCGATGGTGGCGCCCTCCTGCTCGACCTCGATCTCCTCGGAGGCGCCCCCCAGCTCCTGGCTGGTCGCCGACAGCCGCGCCGTGCCATCTTCAAACAGCAGCCTTAGCGGAGCGCTGTGTTGGGCGAAGAGCGCGACCCTCTTGGCCGCGGCTATCAATCCCTCTTTCTGAGCCACGATGCGCGTCTCGTAGTTGGCTGGCAACAGCTGCTGGTAGTTCGGAAACTGTCCCTCTATCAGACGCGACACGAACGTCGTATCGCCCGTGGAAAAGACGGCCTGGTTCTCCCTCAGCCCTAAGGTGACCTGCTCTTTGGTGTCCGGGATGATCTTGGCCAGCTCCTCGAGCGTGCGCGCCGGAACCAAGACGTTGACCGCCTCTCCCTCGTGATCCTCAACATCTACTTCT
>DYIV01000060.1 GCA_020723435.1 Slackia heliotrinireducens
CAGGACCGTGGCGTCCGGTAGGATCACGAAGATACTGGAGTAAGAGGGAGCGACATAGCCGCAGGCAGATTGACAGGTTGGCCGGGCTGGTGCTAGTCTACCGCCTTGTGCGCCCGGCGCTGAAGGAGATGCGTTGTGAGAACACTCGTGACACTCGCCTGCACTGAGTGCAAGCGACGGAACTACACAACCAACAAGAACAAACAGAACAACCCGAATCGCATCGAGATGAAGAAGTACTGCAAGTGGTGCGGATCGCACACCCTGCACCGGGAAACCAGGTAGCAGCCTGCACGGCCGTCGCGGCTGGCTTTACGGGTGCCTGGGGCATGACTATACTTAGGCCGGGCGTGCGCAGGAGTGTCGCCCGCGGCATTCGAAGGCCAGTAGCTCCAATTGGATAGAGCGCCGGTCTCCAAAACCGGATGTTGGGGGTTCGAGTCCCTCCTGGCCTGCAAGATTCAGCGAAAAACCGTTGGTGGGCCGGCGCTTCGGGCGCAGGCGATCAAATGACATTGGGCATCGGCGACCCGCGTCGCGGCGGTAAGAAGCCGATATCCAATGTCTAATACTTAGGAGAAGACAACTACAGTGGCTGGCCTGGCGATTGTCACCGGACTGACGCAGTACCTCAGGGACGTGCGGTCCGAAATGAAGAAAGTCGTGTGGCCGTCGCGCCCGGAGCTCGTCGCCTCCACGATCATCGTGATTGTCACGGTGCTCTTCTTCTCCGTGTATATCGCCGGCCTCGACGCGCTGTTCGCAGAGGGAGTCAACCTGATCGCCACGGCGTTCGGCGCCAAAGGCACCTAGTGAGAGAGAAGCCATGAAGAAGTGGTACGTGATCCATACCTACTCGGGCTATGAGAACAAGGTCAAGACGAATCTGGAGCACAGAATCGCCTCGATGAACATGGCCGACAAGATCTTTGACGTGATCATCCCCACCGAAGACGTAATGGAGGTCAAGGGCGGAAAGAAGCAGATCACGCAGCGCAAAGTATTTCCCGGCTACATACTCGTCGAAATGGAATTGACCGACGATTCGTGGTACGTCGTGCGCAATACTCCGGGCGTAACCGGTTTCGTCGGCTCAAACGCCCGACCTTCCGCGCTGTCGCGAGAAGAAGTCGAGCGAGTCAAGCACAAGACCGGCTTCGAGAAGCCTAAGCCCAAGACTGAGTACTCTGAAGGTCAGTCCATCAAGGTCATAGCCGGTCCTCTTGCCGATTTCACCGGCACAATCGCGGAGATCAACGTGGATCAGAGCAAGTTGAAGGTGCTCGTGTCGATCTTCGGCCGGGAGACACCGGTCGAGCTGACCTTCGATCAAGTGGCGAAACTGTAAGGAGCGAGAATGGCTAAGAAGGTAATCGGACTGATCAAACTGCAAATACCGGCGGGCCAGGCATCGCCCGCACCTCCGGTCGGCCCGGCCCTCGGCCAGCACGGCGTCAATATCATGGAGTTCTGCAAGGCGTACAACGCAATGACGCAGAGCCAGGCAGGAACCGTCGTACCGGTCGAGATCAGCGTATACGAGGATCGTTCATTCACGTTCATTACCAAGACGCCGCCCGCGGCCGTCCTGCTCAAGGCCGCCGCCGGAGTGGAGAAGGGCTCAGGAGAGCCCAATCGCGAGAGCGCGGGCACCGTGACGCGCGACCAGGTCCGCAAGATCGCCGAGACGAAGATGCCGGACCTCAACGCCAACGACATTGACAGCGCCATGAAGATCATCGAGGGCACGGCCCGCAGCATGGGCATTCACGTAGAAGGATAGGGACAGGCCGCGCTCTTCGCGGCAGTGGGAGGTCTTCCGCCAGGGAAGACCGCTCGGACCACAGGAGGTGTGCATCGTGGGCAAAGGCAAGAAATACCGCAAGGCGGCCGAATCGGTCGACAAGGCCAGGGTCTATGCACCGGCGGAAGCCGTGGCACTCGCCAAACAGACGGCAACCGCGAAGTTCGACGAAACCATTGAGGCCCACATCAAACTGGGTATCGATCCGCGTCAGGCGGACCAGCAGGTGCGGGGCACTGTAGTCCTGCCCCACGGCAGCGGCCAGTCGAAGCGGGTCATCGCATTCGCGCAGGGCGACAAGGCGCGCGAGGCCGAGTCTGCGGGGGCCGACGTCGTGGGCGGCGAGGACTTGGCCGAAAAGATCCAGGGCGGTTGGCTCGAATTCGATGCCGCGGTTGCGACACCGGACATGATGAGCGTCGTGGGCAAGCTCGGCAAGATTCTCGGACCGCGTGGTTTGATGCCCAATCCGAAGACGGGCACGGTGACGATGGATGTCGGCCAGGCCGTTTCGGAGATCAAGGCGGGCAAGGTTGAATACCGAGTTGACAAGTTCGGCATCAGTCACGTTGTGATCGGCAAGGCGTCGTTCACCGAGGAACAACTGCTCGAGAACTACAACGCCCTCATCGAAGAGATCGTCCGGGCAAAACCGTCTGCGGCGAAGGGACGCTATCTGAAGTCCATCGCGGTTGCGTCAACGATGGGTCCCGGTATTCACGTCGAGTCCGGCAAGCCGTAAGGCGATACGCCGACCGGCCCGCGGCGGCGGCTCACCCAGGCAGTCGTCTGGCGCCGGTGGCCCGCTCCGGCAGCTGTTCGCGCCGCCATCGAGGCGCTTGACAGGCCACCGCCGGCCGTGTAGCCTGCGGTGACGTACAACTCAATACTCAGCCACAGACAGCAGGCGCCGAAAGGCTTAAACCACCAGCCCGCCGAGGCGACGAACGCAGTGAGGCACACATCGGTCTCCGCACATCGTCCGGCGGAGACCTTTTCATTTTGAAGGGGGGCATAGATGCCAACACCAGAGAAGGAAGCAGCGGTCAAGGCGATCAAAGAGAAACTCGCCGGCGCCAAGACCGCGGTCTTTACCGAGTTCCGCGGACTTAACGTCCATGACCTCGCAGAACTCCGCGCCAAGCTGCGAAGCGAGGGTGTGGAGTACACGATCGTCAAGAACACCCTGACCAAGCGCGCGGCGCGCGAGCTCGAGATCGAAGCGCTCGATCGTTACCTCGAGGGACCCACCGCCATCGCCTTTGGCTACGATGACGAGGTTGCGCCGGCGAGGCTCTTGGCCGAATACGGCAAGGAGCATGAAGAGCTCAAGATGAAATGCGGCATGCTCGGTACCGAGGTACTCGATGCCGAGCGCGTCAAGGCGCTGGCGACGATCCCCGGCAAGGACGTACTCATCGCGAAGTTGTTGGGCTCGTTGCAGAGCCCGATGGCCGGATTGGCAAGAGTCTGCAGCGCTCCCGCTACCGCACTGGTCAATGTGCTGCATCGCGTGGCGGATCAGAAGGCGTAGGACGAAACGGAAAGAGGAGATAACACGATGGCAAAGGCGAAGGTTTCGAAAGACGATATGATCGAGGCCATAAAGGAGATGTCGGCACTTGAGCTCTCCGAGCTCGTCAAGGAGCTCGAGGACGTCTTCGGCGTGACCGCGGCCGCACCGATGGCTGTCGCCGCGATGCCGGCGGCGGGCGGTGGCGAAGGCGCGGCAGCCGCTGAGGAGAAGAGCACGTTCGACGTCGTCCTCGCTGCGGCCGGCGACAAGAAGATCCAGGTCATCAAGGTTGTGCGCGCGGCGACGAGTCTCGGCCTGAAGGAGGCAAAAGCCCTGGTGGACGAGGCTCCGAAGCCGGTCAAGGAAGGTCTGCCGAAGGACGAGGCGGACAAGCTCAAGGCTGAGCTGGAAGAAGCGGGCGCGGTCGTCGAGCTGAAGTAAGGGGCATCACGCGCTGGGCGTCGCGCCCACGCGGTTTCTCGCCGCCACAGTCGGCGTGAGATCGCGGTCAAAAAGGGAAGAACTCCAAGAAGGGTTGCAGTGAGAACAGCAACCCTTCTTGCTGTATCAAGCAATAATTACGCCAGGTTGTTAGGACGACGCAGCGGGCAAGGTCGAGGGGCGGAAGTCTGTTGACAGACACAAAGGTCGATGCTACTCTAGCGATTTGTTACCTCTCGTCCGTTCAGCGTGCGTCATAAGGAGGAATGCGCACCTTGGAGGCCTATCCCGGCACTCGGAAGCGACGCAGTTTTGCCAAGATCCCCGACATTCTTGAAGTTCCCAATCTCATCGCGATTCAACGAGACTCGTTCGACTGGTTCGTGAAGGAGGGCCTAAAAGAGACCTTCTCCGACATTTCTCCGATTGAGGACTTCACCGGAAACCTCGCCATCGAGTTCGGAGCATACGAATTCGGCGAGCCCAACTACACGGTCGACGAGTGCAAAGAGAAGGACATGACCTACTCCGCGCCGCTCTTCGTCGACGTCAGCTTCATCAACAAGGAGACCGGGGAGATCAAGCAGCAACAGGTCTTCATGGGCGACTTCCCACTCATGACCGACCGCGGTACGTTCATCATCAACGGCACGGAGCGGGTTGTTGTCAGTCAGCTCGTTCGGTCTCCGGGGGTCTACTTCGACCGGGAACTGGACAAGACGTCCGACAAGATCCTCCACACGTGCAAGGTCATCCCCAGCCGCGGCGCGTGGCTGGAGATGGAAACCGACAAGCGCGACATCGTTAGCGTCCGTGTCGACCGCAAGAGGAAGCAGCCGGTAACCGTTCTGCTCAAGGCGCTCGGATTCGGCGACAACGACGCGATCAAGAAGATGCTGGGGGACTCGCTTGCGGTGGAGACGACGCTCGAGCGCGACCTCACCGACTCTCAGGACGCGGCCCTGGTCGAGATATACAAGAGGCTGCGTCCCGGCGAGCCTCCTACGGTGGAGAGCGCCAGGTCCCTTCTCGAGACCCTCTTCTTCAACCCGCACCGCTACGACCTGGCGAAGGTCGGGCGATACAAGATCAACAAGAAGCTAGGTCTGAAGGTGCCCATTGAGACCACTGTGCTCACCAAGGAAGACGTGCTGGCAACCGTTCAGTACCTCATAGGCCTTCATGAGGGCGTCGGAGAGATCGATGACATCGACCACTTCGGCAACCGTCGCCTGCGGTCGGTCGGAGAGCTGATCCAGAACCAGTTCCGGATCGGTCTTGCGCGGATGGAGCGCGTCGTTCGCGAGCGTATGACGACGCAGGACATCGAGACAATCACGCCACAGACTCTGATCAACATTCGGCCGATTGTCGCGTCGATCAAAGAGTTCTTCGGCTCGAGCCAACTGTCGCAGTTCATGGATCAGACGAACCCGCTGGCCGGTCTGACTCACAAGCGGCGCCTGTCCGCGCTGGGTCCGGGCGGCTTGTCGAGAGAGCGCGCCGGTTTTGAGGTCCGCGACGTGCACTCTTCGCACTATGGGCGGATGTGCCCGATCGAAACGCCTGAGGGCCCGAACATCGGTCTCATCGGATCGCTATCGACCTACGCCCGCATCAACGAATTCGGTTTTGTCGAGACGCCGTACCGCAAGGTCAAGAAGGGCAAGGTCACCAATGAGATCCACTACCTGACGGCGGACGAGGAAGACCGGTACATCATCGCCCAGGCCAATGCGGCCTTCGATAAGCGCGGGAAGTTCGTGCACGAGAAGGTTCTCGTGCGCGAGCGTGAGAAGGTCGAGACGGTGGAGCCGGAAAGAGTCGAGTACATGGATGTCTCGCCGAGGCAGATCGTCTCGGTCGCGACGGCCCTTATTCCCTTCCTCGAGCACGACGACGCGAATCGCGCCCTGATGGGCTCGAACATGCAGCGTCAAGCGGTGCCGCTGCTGCGGACGGAGGCTCCACTGGTGGGCACCGGGATGGAGTACCGAGCGGCCAAGGATGCCGGCGACATCGTCACCGCCGAAGAGAACGGCAAAGTCATCGACGTCAGCGGCGATCATGTTGAGATAGAGACGGCACGCACGAAGGTGCGTCACACGTATACCCTTCAGAAGTTCCGTCGCTCGAACCAGGGAACGTGCATCAATCAGAAACCGGTTATCCATGTCGGCGACAAGGTGACAAAGGGACAAGTCATTGCCGACGGACCCTCCACGGAGCAGGGTGAGATAGCCCTGGGAGCAAACCTGCTCGTCGCATTCATGCCCTGGGAAGGCTACAACTACGAGGACGCGATCATCATCAGCGAACGCCTGGTGAAGGAAGACATGCTCACCTCGATCCACATCGAGGAGCACGAGATCGACGCTCGCGACACCAAGCTGGGGCCCGAGGAGATCACTCGCGAGATTCCCAATGTCGGCGAAGAGGTGCTCAAGGATCTGGACGACCACGGCATCATCCGCGTCGGGGCCGAGGTTCGCCCCGGCGATATCCTCGTCGGCAAGGTCACGCCGAAGGGCGAAACGGAGCTTACGGCGGAGGAGCGCCTCTTGCGTGCGATCTTCGGAGAGAAAGCGCGTGAAGTGCGCGACACCTCCCTGAAGGTACCTCACGGCGAGAGCGGGAAGGTCATCGACGTCAAGGTCTTCTCACGTGACAACGGTGACGAGCTGCCACCGGGCGTGAACGAGCTGGTGCGCGTGCACGTGGCGAAGAAGCGCAAGATCTCGGAGGGCGACAAGCTCGCCGGTCGTCATGGCAACAAGGGCGTCATCAGCAAGGTGCTTCCGGAAGAGGACATGCCCTTCCTGGCTGACGGCACTCCGATCGACATCGTGCTCAACCCGCTTGGCGTGCCTTCGCGAATGAATATCGGACAGGTGCTCGAGGCGCATCTGGGGTGGGCCGCGAGCGTCGGATGGAGCGAGGATAGCGAGCCCGCCGACGGCCCCGTATACGTCGAGTCCCCCGTGTTCGACGGTGCGACCGAGGCTGAGATACGCCAGGCGCTGGGCAAGGCGGGATTGCCGGCGACGGGGAAGACGACGCTGTATGACGGACGAACCGGCGAGCCGTTTGCGGAGCCCATCACGGTCGGTCAGATCTACATAATGAAGCTGCTCCATCTCGTCGACGACAAGATCCACGCTCGGTCGACGGGTCCGTACTCTCTCATCACACAGCAGCCATTGGGCGGCAAGGCGCAGTTCGGCGGGCAGCGATTCGGCGAGATGGAGGTATGGGCGCTGGAAGCGTACGGTGCGGCCTACATTCTGCAGGAGATACTGACCGTCAAGTCCGACGACGTTCTCGGACGCGTGAAGGCCTATGAGGCGATAGTCAAAGGCGAGAACATACCGGAACCGGGCATACCGGAGTCGTTCAAGGTCTTGATCAAGGAGATGCAGAGCCTGGCTCTCAACGTAGAAGTGCTGTCAGAACAAGGCGAGGAGTTGGAGCTTGAAGAACCCGATGACGACATTTTCAAGACCGCCGAGGAACTCGGCATTGACCTTCGCGGTGAACTGGCAGACGTCGAGGAAGAGGAATAGGGGGCCGGCCGATGTTCGACATCAATAACTTCGACGCACTCAAGATCGGCCTCACCTCTCCGGAGCAGATCCGCGCATGGTCAAACGGCGAGGTGAAGAAGCCCGAGACGATCAACTACCGAACCTTGAAGCCGGAGAAGGACGGTCTCTTCTGCGAGAAGATCTTTGGACCGACTCGCGACTGGGAGTGCTACTGCGGCAAATACAAGCGCGTTCGCTTCAAGGGGATCATCTGTGAGCGCTGCGGCGTGGAGGTCACGCGCGCAAAGGTCCGACGCGACAGGATGGGCCACATCGAGCTGGCCGCTCCGGTCAGCCATATCTGGTACTTCAAGGGAGTCCCATCCCGGATGGGCTACCTGCTCGACATCACGCCGAAAGACCTCGAGAAGGTTCTCTACTTCGCCTCCTACATCGTGACCAAGGTTGACCACGAGGGCCGTGACTCCCGTCTCGATGAGTTCAAGGCCGAGCTCGAAGAGGACATCGCCGAGGTCGAGAAGGAGCGGGTGGCGGAGATTGCCGAGGTCGAGAAGGAGCGCGATCGGAAGATCGGCATAGTGCGCGGCGAGATCGAAGCCGAAGAGGACGAGGAAGTCCTTGTCGATGGTGCCACCGCTGAGGACAAGGTCAAGAAGCTCGAGACGCAGGCGAAACACGACTTGAAAGATGTTGACGAGGAGGCCGGCGAGCGAATTGAGTGGCTGCGCAACGTATTCGACGCATTCACCAAACTGGAAGAACGGCAGCTCATCAGCGACGAGCAGATATACCGTGGGCTCCGCCAGCGCTACGGTGAGTACTTCGAGGGGGGCATGGGCGCCGAGGCGCTCAAGAGTCTCATTGCCGACATGGACATGGAAGCGGTCGCTGAGGACCTTCGCGAGACCATCAAGAAGTCGAAGGGGCAGAAGCGCTCGCGCGCGATCAAGCGCCTCAAGGTTCTGTCGGCCTTTCAGCAATCCGGCAACCGGCCGGAATGGATGATCTTGGAGGCAATCCCGGTCATCCCTCCGGATCTGCGCCCAATGGTCCAGCTCGATGGCGGACGCTTTGCCACGAGCGACCTCAATGATCTGTACCGGCGCGTCATCAACCGCAACAACCGTCTCAAGAGGCTGCTGGATCTTGGAGCGCCTGAGATCATTGTCAACAACGAGAAGCGGATGCTCCAGGAAGCCGTGGATGCTCTCTTTGACAATGGACGCCGCGGCCGTCCCGTCACAGGGCCGGGCAATCGCCCGCTGAAGTCGCTGTCGGACATGCTCAAGGGCAAGCAGGGCCGCTTCAGGCAGAACCTGCTCGGCAAGCGCGTCGACTACTCCGGGCGTTCGGTCATCGTGATAGGTCCGGAATTGAAGCTGCACCAGTGTGGCCTGCCGAAGGTCATGGCGCTCGAGCTGTTCAAGCCCTTTGTAATGAAACGCCTGGTGGACTTGGAGTACGCTCAGAACATCAAGAGCGCCAAGCGTATGGTCGAGCGGGGCAAAGCGGCCGTTTGGGACGTCCTGGAGGAAGTCATCAAGGACCACCCGGTCTTGCTGAACCGCGCGCCGACGCTGCACAGGTTGGGTATTCAAGCTTTCGAGCCGGTTCTTGTCGAGGGTAAGGCGATCCAGGTTCATCCTCTGGTCTGCACGGCCTTCAACGCGGACTTTGACGGCGATCAAATGGCGGTCCATTTGCCCCTGTCCGCCGAAGCGCAGGCCGAGGCGCGGGTGCTCATGCTATCGATAAACAACATCCTGTCGCCCGCCCACGGACGGCCGCTGGCCACTCCGACGCAGGATATGGTGCTCGGCTCCTTCTATCTCACGTCCGATCGTGAGGACTGCAAGGGTGTGGGCCGCGTCTTCAGCTCCTTCGACGAGGCGCTGCTGGCCTACGACGCCAACGACATCGATCTGCAGGCGAGGATCAAGGTGCGTACGCCTGAGGACTTCCATCCCGCCGAGGAAGGCGGGCTTATCGAGACAACGGTCGGTCGCATCATCTTCAACACGGCGATGCCGTCCGATCACGAGTTCGTCAACCATGAGGTGAACAAGAAGGAACTCGCGCAGATAGTCGAGGAGTGCTGCGCTCGCTACAGCACCAACAAGACAGCCGGCATTCTCGATGAGATCAAGTCGCTCGGCTTCCACTACGCCACCAAGGCCGGCATCACGATCGGTATCGACGATATTGAGATACCGGGGTCGAAGTGGGAGATACTCGACCAGCCGGAACAGGAAGTCGAGAAGATCGAGCGTGACTACAATCGCGGCCTCATCACCGATGAGGAGCGCCACCGCAGGATCGTCGAGATCTGGACTGAAGCCACGGAGGACGTAGCCGACGCCATGGAGGAGAACTTCGATGTCTTCAACCCCGTGTACATGATGGCTACGTCCGGCGCACGAGGCAATATCAAGCAGATTCGCCAGCTGGCCGGCATGCGCGGGCTCGTGGCCAACCCGCGTGGCGACATCATTGACCGGCCCATCAAGGCCAACTTCCGTGAGGGCTTGACCGTTCTCGAATACTTCATCTCCACTCACGGAGCCCGCAAGGGCCTCGCCGACACGGCGCTTAGAACCGCCGACTCCGGCTACTTGACTCGGCGTCTGGTCGACGTGAGCCAGGACGTCATAGTGCGCGAAGAAGACTGCGGCACCGAGGATGGCATCCCGGCCAGAGTGCTCGACGACGACGGCAACGTCAACCAGAACCTGATCGGCCGTGTGGCGCTGAATGACATCGTTCCGCCAAAGAAGCGGAAGCCGATCATCGAGGCCGGTCACATCATCAACGAGGCGGACGCGGAGAAGCTCAAGGAGGCCGGACTCGAGGAGATCACCATTCGCTCGGTCCTCTCCTGCCAATCGCGGTTCGGAGTCTGTCGGCTCTGCTACGGATTCAGCCTGGCGGCGGGAAGGGTGGTCGATATCGGTGAGGCCGTCGGCATCATTGCCGCTCAGTCGATCGGCGAGCCCGGCACGCAGCTGACGATGCGCACCTTCCACACCGGCGGTGTCGCCGGCGAGGACATCACGCATGGCTTGCCTCGTGTCGTTGAGCTATTCGAGGCTCGGAAGCCCAAGGGACAGGCGCTCATCGCGGAAGTCAGCGGCAAGCTTGAGATACGCGAGACGGACAAGGCGAAGAAGATAGTGATCGTGACGAGCGACAAGAAGGAGAAGGCCTACCCGGTCAGCCGGCGAACGCGCCTTCGCGTCGCCGACGGAGACAAGGTGAGCGCAGGCGATCAGCTCACCGAAGGGTCGCTCAATCCTCACGATCTGCTGCACGTTCGCGGTACGCAGTCCGTACAGCTCTACCTCGTGCAGGAGGTGCAGGAAGTCTACAAGTCTCAGGGCGTGGACATCAACGACAAGCACGTCGAGCTGATCGTGCGTCAGATGCTGCGCAAAGTCACAGTCTCGGAGCCTGGAGACACCGCTCTGCTACCCGGCCAGCTCATTGACCGGTTCGCCTTCGAAGAGGAGAACGAGCGCGTGATCGCCGAGGGCGGCGAGCCCGCGACGGCAAAGCCGGTGCTGCTGGGTATCACCAAGGCGTCGCTGGCGACGGACAGCTTCCTATCGGCCGCTTCGTTCCAGGAGACAACGCGCGTTTTGACAGACGCCGCAATCGCCGGTCGCAGCGATCCATTGCTCGGTCTCAAAGAGAACGTGATCATCGGCAAGCTCATACCCGCGAGCACGGGAATGAGCCGCTACCGGAGCATCCAGATAGAATGCCCGGACGCCAAGGAGGAGCTGGCGTTCATGCTGACCTCGTCGGGAGATGAGGATCTCGGTCCCGAGAGCTTGGACGGGGAGGGCGACATGCTTGTGAGCCCGGCGGAAGAGACGGCCGATATCCTTGCCGAGACTGATGTTGACACCCCCAGTGAAGCATGATAGATTTGCGAGCTGTGGCTTTTGGCTGGAAATAGCCTCCGAGCTGCACAAAAAGAAAGCGTGCGCAGTTTCGGCTCGCAGTAGTGAGTGATAGGGAGTACGCGTGCCAACGATTAGTCAACTTGTTCGCAAGAGCAGAAAGAAGCAGACGAAGAAGACGGCGACGCCCGCGTTGAAGGGCGCTCCGCAGAAGCGAGGGGTCTGTACGCGCGTCTACACGACTACCCCAAAGAAGCCGAACTCCGCTCTGCGCAAGGTGGCTCGCGTGCGCTTGACCCACGGCATGGAGGTCACCGCGTACATACCGGGGATCGGTCACAACCTGCAGGAGCACTCGATCGTCCTCGTTCGCGGCGGCAGGGTCAAGGACTTGCCGGGCGTTCGCTACAAGATCATCCGGGCGGCTCTCGATACGGCCGGTGTCGTGGATCGTAAGAAGGCTCGCTCCAAGTACGGCGTCAAGGCGCCGAAGAGCTAGAGACAGCGGATCGGAGAGACCGTGCCGAGAAGAGGAACACCGCCAAGAAGAGAGATCTCCCCGGACCTGGTTCACAAGAACCGCTTGGTGACTCAGCTCATCAACCAGGTGTTGACTGACGGCAAGAAGGGGATTGCCGAGCAGGCGGTCTATGAGGCCTTCGAGATTGTTGCCGACAAGACCGGCAGCGATCCTCTGGGTGTCTTCAAGAAGGCTATGGACAATATTCGGCCGGTGTTGGAGGTCAAGCCGCGGCGCGTTGGCGGGGCGACCTACCAAGTGCCGGTTGAAGTCCATGCACGTCGCAGCACGACGCTGGCGATCAGATGGCTCGTGGGATACTCCCGGGCCCGCAAGGAGAAGCGGATGTGTGAGCGCCTGGCGGCGGAGATCATGGACGCGGCGAACGGCCTTGGCACTTCCGTAAAGAAGCGCGAGGATCTTCACAAGATGGCGGAGTCGAACAGAGCGTTCGCGCACTACAGGTGGTAGAAGGAGAGACGGTCCCGGTGCAGACAGCAGAACAACAGCGCCGGCGCGCGCAAGCCAGCGAGCGGCCGGCAATCCATACCAGAGATAGCAGCAGCAACAAGAGGCAGAAGCAGATGACGGACAAGTTCTCCATAGAGAAGATCAGGAATATCGGGATCATGGCGCATATTGACGCCGGCAAGACCACGACTACCGAGCGCATCCTGTACTACAGCGGCAAGACGCACAAGATGGGCGAAGTCCACGAGGGCGCGGCCGTCATGGACTGGATGGTGCAGGAGCAGGAGCGCGGTATCACGATCACGTCGGCTGCAACCACGTGCCTGTGGGCGGGCCACAGCATTAACATTATAGACACGCCAGGGCACGTGGACTTCACAGTCGAAGTTGAGAGGTCTCTTCGCGTGCTTGACGGGGCCGTGGCGGTGTTCTGTGCCGTGGGGGGTGTCGAGCCGCAGTCCGAGACCGTGTGGCGCCAGGCAGACCACTACGGTGTCCCGCGAATCGCCTATATCAACAAGATGGATCGAGTGGGAGCCGATTTCGACCGCGTCGTCGAGATGATGAAGACACGCCTCGGCACCAAACCGGTGCTGCTCCAGCTGCCCATCGGCAAGGAAGCCGATTTCGAGGGCATCATTGACCTCGTGGACATGAAGGCCATCATCTACACGGACGATATGGGAGCGACGTGGGAAGTAGGTGACATTCCCGCTAGCCTTGCTGACGACGCGGAGTTGCACCACCACGACCTTCTGGAGGCGGTCGCCGAATACGACGACGACGTGCTCCACAAGTATCTGGAGGGCGAGAATGTCAGCGCCGAGGAGATACGCGGCGCCGTCCGCAAGGCAACACTGAGCGCGGCCGTCACGCCGGTGCTGTGCGGCGCGTCATTCAAGAACAAGGGAGTCCAGCCGCTACTGGACGCCGTCGTCGACTACCTCCCGTCCCCGTTGGATGTTCCGCCGATCAGTGGCGTCAATCCAAAGAGCGGCGACGAGGAAGTCCGGAAGGCTTCGGACGATGAGCCGTTTTCCGCGCTTGCTTTCAAGATCATGACCGATCCGTACGTCGGGAAGCTCACGTTCATCCGAGTCTACTCCGGCGTGATGAAGGCCGGATCCTACATCCGAAACACCACCAAGGGAACGAATGAGAGGATCGGTCGCATACTCCAGATGCACGCGAACCACCGCGAGGATCGCGACGAGGTCGAGACGGGTGACATCGTTGCCTTGGTTGGATTGAAGCACACGACGACCGGCGACACATTGAGCGTGGAAGGCAAGCCGGTTGTCCTGGAATCGATGGTCTTCCCCACGCCCGTTATCCACATCGCGATCGAGCCAAAGACGAAGGCGGACCAGGACAAGCTCGGCGCCTCGCTTGCGAAGCTGGCCGAAGAGGATCCCACCTTTGTCGTCAGAGGTGACGAGGAGACCGGGCAGACCATAATCTCAGGCATGGGCGAGCTTCACCTCGAGGTCATCGTCGACAGGCTCCTTCGGGAGTTCAAGGTCGACGCGAACGTCGGTCGCCCGCAGGTTGCGTATCGCGAGACGATCAAGAAGCCCATCAGCCACGTCGAGGGCAGGTATGTGCGCCAAACGGGCGGGCGCGGCCAGTACGGCCACGTGATTCTCCGCCTCGAGCCTGTCCCGGCCGGCAGCGGATTCGAGTTCAGTAACGAGATCGTGGGTGGCGTCGTGCCGCGGGAGTACATCCCGTCGGTCGAGCGCGGAGTCCGCGAGGCGATGGAGTCGGGTCCTCTGGCCGGCTATCCGATGGTTGATGTGCGTGCCACGATCTACGACGGATCGTTCCACGATGTTGACTCGTCGGAGATGGCGTTCAAGATCGCCGGATCGATGGCTCTGAAGGAAGGCGCGCGACGCGCGCATCCGATCTTGCTCGAGCCGGTCATGGACGTCGAGGTCGTCGTTCCGGAGGAGTTCATGGGTGACGTCATGGGAGACCTGAGCTCGCGGCGTGGCAAGGTCGACGGCATGGAGCCGCGCTCCGGCTTTCAGGTCATTCGAGCGCATGTTCCGCTCGCGGAGATGTTCGGGTATGCTACGGACTTGCGTTCTCGGACGCAGGGTCGCGCCACCTATACGATGCAGTTCCGGCGCTACGAGGAAGTACCTTCCTCGATCGCGCATGAGATCATCAGCAAGGTTCAAGGAGAATGGTCCGAGGCTGCGGGCTAGCGCAGGTCGCGGGCAGCCGGCAGATGGAGGCGTCTCCACTGCTTGTCTGACCTGCAGGGGACCAGGAGGAGGTCACAGATGGCAAAGAAGAAGTTCGAACGGACCAAGCCGCATATGAACATCGGCACTATC
>DYIV01000061.1:0-1780 GCA_020723435.1 Slackia heliotrinireducens
GGCTCTGCTGAGGAATGGGAGCGCCTTCTATGCGCCGGCGGCGTCGATCGCCCGCATGGTTCAGGCTGTCCTCACCGACGAGAAAGCCGTGTTGCCGGCTTCTACGCTGCTGTCCGGCCAGTACGGACAGACCGACATCTTCCTCGGTGTACCCGTCACGCTGGGCGCCGGCGGCGTGGAAGGAGTCGTCCACGTTGATCTCTCCCGGGAGGAGTCGGCCGCCTTCAATGAGGCCGCCGCAGAGGTGAGCGCGGGAATCGCTCAGCTGCGCGAAATGGGGGCTTTGTCGTGAGGGAGATCGGCGTCGCGGAGATCTCTCGCGCCGTCTCCCGTCTTTGCATCGAGGCAAACACGACGCCTCGGCCGGACGTGCTGGCGGCACTGAAGCGCGCGGCCGCCGATGAGGAGTCGGAAATCGGCCGCGACGTGATCGACCAGATACTCGCTAACGCCGAGCTGGCGGCGAGCGAGAAGATACCGATCTGCCAGGACACCGGCTACGTCACCGTATTCCTCGAGGTGGGCAGTGGCGTGCGCCTCGTCGGCGGGGAGCTTGCCGAAGCGATAGACGAGGGCGTGCGACAGGGGTATCGCGCAGGCAACCTGCGCAAGTCGGTAGTCACCGACGTGTGCTTCGCGCGCACCAACACGGGTGACAACACTCCGGCCATCCATCATGTCGAGATCGTTGCGGGAGACCACGTCCGGGTCACCGTAATGCCGAAAGGGGCGGGCAGCGATAACGCCGGCGCTCTGACGATGCTCAAGGTGTCCGAGGGCCTGCCCGTCGCGGAGCAGTTCGCCGTGGCGGCCGTGGAGGCCGCCGGTCCGGACGCCTGCCCGCCCGTCGTTGTGGGAATCGGCATCGGATCGAGCTTCGACGGGGTGGGGCTGCTGGCGAAGAGGGCGCTTCTTCGGGAGGTCGGGTCGCAGAATCCCGATCCGCGTCTGGCCGAGGTGGAGCGCCGGATTCTGGAGCGAATCAACGGATCAGGCATCGGGCCCGGCGGAACCGGGGGGCGGGTCACCGCTTTAGGGATTGCCGTCGAGACGGCGCCCTGCCACATGGCCTCGTTCCCGGTGGCCGTCAACGTCAGCTGTCACGTCCTGCGCTCGGCCTCGGCCGAGCTCTAGCGGAGGTCGCGCGATAGCCGAGCACACTCCCTACAGGAAGATCTTCTCGAACAAGAACTTCCTGCTGCTTTGGATCAGTCAGGCGGTGTCAAACACCGGCGATTGGCTCGTTGTCGGCGCGCTGGTCGTTCTAATCAGGGCTCTTTCGCCGTCGAGCTCGGCCATCAGCGGTCTGATGATCTTCAAGATCCTGCCGGCCCTCTTTCTCGGCTCGATCGTCGGCGTCTTCGTCGATCGATTCAATAGAAAGCGGGCGATGATCGGCGTGGACATCATGCGCGGGCTGCTCGTGCTGACGTTGCCGTTCGTCCGGAATCTGTGGAGCATCTACCTGGTGACATTCATGCTGGAGTCTCTGTCGCTGATGTTCATCCCCGCCAAGAACGCATCGATTCCCAACATCGTGGAGGAGGACGAGATTCTGACTGCCACATCAGTCTCGTACACGACAGACCAGTTCACGATGATAGTCGGCCTGTCGTTCGGCGGCGTGATTGTCGTGATAGTGCAGTCGATCGTTCAGCGACTGCATCTGACCCGATTGCCGGGCTTCGAGTTCTTCCTGCCCCAGCTGCTGGGGCCACATGCCGCGTTTCTCGTCGACGCGATGAGCTTCTTCACATCGGCGCTGCTTCTGGCGTTTCTG
>DYIV01000061.1:1790-8357 GCA_020723435.1 Slackia heliotrinireducens
CGGGCGGCCGAGAGCATCGATCCGGCTCAGATCCGTCGCGACTTCGTGGAGGGCATTCGATACCTCTGGGACCGGCCGGTGATCAGGTCGATGATGGCGACCGGCGGCCTGGCCATCCTGGGCGGCGGCAGCCTCTACTCGGTTGGGATCGCCTACACCGCGGAAGTGCTTGGAGCGGGCAGCAGCGGGTATGTCTTCATCCTGTCGGTCTTCGCGGTCGGAATGTTCTTGGGTGCGGCTCTGGCCGGCGTCGTCGGCCGGTATCTGAGCCGTCGAGACGCCTTTGTTGGGGCGCTCGCCGTCTTCGGCGTCGCGCTTCTTGGATTCTCGCTTATCGGCATCTACAGTGTCGCCCTGGTGCTGGCCGCGGTGGCCGGGATGGCGGTTGCGACGTTCTACGTAACGGTCTATACCTATCTGCAGGAGAAGGTCGAAGACGAACTGCGCGGACGGGTCTTCGCCGCACTCGAGTCGATGCTGAGGATATCCCTACTCGTCTCGCTCGCGGCAACCGGGCCCATCGCGGATCTGATCGGACGGCGAATAGCGCACCTGGACGGCATCGGCCTGCGTCTGAACGGGGCGCAAGTGACCTTGGTCGGTGGATCCATCTTGGTCCTGGCCGCGGCCGTCTGGGCCTACACTAAGGTTTCGATGCCCAACGGGGAGACGAAGCAGTGAGACAGGTTCAGTTGCCGTGGAAGGAAGACCCATGCTCCTTCAGAGTGGGTGAGAAGCTGCTCCTGTCGGGGACCGTCTTCACGGCGCGAGACAAGACGCACCAGAGGCTGATACAGGAGATGGAGTCGGGGGGACCGGTTCCGGTGCGCCTCAACCGCGCGACTTTCTTCTACGCGGGACCGACGCCAAAGCCGGAGGGCCGGCCGGTAGGGTCGGTCGGTCCGACTACGAGCAAGCGGATGGACGCCTACACGCGTCACTTGCTGTCGGCGGGTGTCGCCGCTGTCATCGGCAAGGGAAGGCGGGGCGCGGAGGCCAGGCAGGCATTCGTGGACTTCCAGGCGCTATATCTGGTGGCCGTCGGTGGGGCCGCGGCCTATCTCTCGACCAAGGTGACCGCCTCGTCGATAGTCGCGTACGAGGAGCTTGGGCCTGAGGCGCTCTACAGGATGGAGCTCAAAGACTTCCCCGTCTACGTCGCCATCGATTGCGCCGGCAACGACCTTTTCGAGATCGAACAGAAACGCTGGAGGCGATAGCCTCATGGCCCGCGGATACTTCGTCACGCTCGAGGGGATCGAGGGAAGCGGCAAGTCGACACAGGCCCATCTGTTGGTCGAGCGCCTTCGGGAACACGGTACGGCGGTAGTCGCGCTTCGCGAGCCGGGCGGCACCCCGATCGGCGAGGGAATCCGTGGTATCCTGCTCGATCGTGACCATGAGATGATGACGCCGGAGACGGAGGCGCTGCTGTACGCGGCGGCGCGTGCGCAAATGGTGCAGGAACAGCTAGCGCCGGCCCTGGCAAAGGGAGAGGTTGTCGTCTGTGACCGCTTCGTCGATTCCTCCGTCGCGTACCAGTGCTTCGGTCGCGGCCTTGCTCGTGAGTTCGTACATGAGATCAACCACTGGGCTACGCGCGCGACGATACCGGACCTGACGGTCCTGCTCGATGTCACAGTTGAGGTGGGTTTGGCCCGGGCCACGCGCACAGCCTGCGATCGCATCGAGTCTGAGGGCCTCGAATTTCACGAACGTGTAAGGCAGGGGTATCTGGCGGTGGCGCGGGATGAGCCCGACAGGGTGGTTGTTATGGATGCTTCCGGCCCGCCGGACGCCGTGGCGGATCGCGTACACTCGGTAGTTCTGGAGAGACTCCGGCAACAGCGGGCGGGCGCCGGCGACTAGCTTCGCGGGAAAGACACATTCCTCGGCGAGCGCGGTGACGTGGCCTCGCCCCTGATATAATGGGGAAGATGACAGAGCCATTACCTGCCTTTAGGGGCATAATCGGCCAGGCAAGGGCAATTGCCAGGCTGGATAGAGCGGTGCGCGTGGGCCAGCTGACCCACGCCTACATCTTCGAAGGGCCGGCCGGCGTCGGCAAGTTCACGGCGGCTCAGGCTCTGGCCAAGGCGCTTGTCTGCGGCAATCGCGGATGCAATCGATGCGAGGACTGCGTCCGGCTGGATCATGGCACGCACCCCGGCGTCCTCTCAGTCGTACCTCAGGGTGTCACGCTCGGTATCGACCAGGTCAGAGAGATCGCGCGGCAGGTCATCCTCAAGCCGGCCGAGGGAGCCTGGAAGATATTCATCATCGACGACGCGGACGCGATGACGGTGCAGGCGGCCAACGCGTTTCTGCGCACCCTGGAGGAGCCGCCACCAGGCGTGCTGTTCGTTCTGGTGACGTCGAACGTCCACGGTATGCTGCCGACGATACGTTCCCGGTGCCAAGAGCTGACTTTCAATGCGATCCCGGGCCGAGATATCGCGGCGCTGCTGCGGGAGCGTTTCGGTTTCGATGCCGATGAGGCGGATCTCGCCACGCGAGTGAGTGGCGGCGTGGTCGGCAAGGCGCTGGCGCTGGTGCGCGGGCCGGGGATGGCCAGGCGGGACCAGGTTCTGTCTCTCGCCTCCGATCTTGGGGTGCTCGACTCACTGGACTTGATGAATGCCGCGGAGGCCCTTGCGACCTCCGTCCGGGGCGGAGCGCGCCAGGACGCGGAATCGAAGGAGGCGATCGAGGAGGCCGAGCAGTTCGCTTTGGACAAACGTCACGCTTCGTTCATACGACGCACGCTCGAGCAGCGAGCGAAGCGAGATGTTGCTCAGCGGGAGAGGATTGCGTTCGAGGACGCGCTCTCGGTACTCGATTCCTGGTTTCGTGACCTGGTCGTCGCCGTCGAGGGCGCCGAGGAGCTTCTCGTGAACCTCGATCGTCGCGAAGCCATCGAACGATGCGCGAAGATGACCTCTTCGGAGACGGCGCTTGCCTGTATCGGAATGATCGAGCGCGCGCGCCGAATGATTCGCCACAATGTCAATCCGCAGCTGGCCTTGGAGGCCATGCTGCTGGACATACAGGAGTGTGACCCGTGCAACGTGTCGTGAGCGTCGTCTTCAGAAAAGGCGGCAAAGCATACTACTTCGATCCTGACGGTCTAGAGCTCAGCTCCGGCGATTGCGTCATTGTCAAGACGGCCCGGGGCACGGAGTTCGGCGAGGTCGTCGCGCCCGCTCAGGAGATGCCGGAGGAGTTGATCCCGGGTCAGCTCAAGAAGGTAATCCGCAAGGCCAACGATGCCGACCGCGACCAAGTGGCACAGAACAAGGCGAGAGAAGAAGAGGCCTTCAAGGTAGCGCAGGAGAAGGTCGGCAAGCGAGGCCTCAGCATGAAGCTCGTCGACGTGGAAGCGATCTTCGATGGCTCGAAGATGCTCTTCTACTTCACCTCGGAGGAGCGGATCGACTTTCGTGATCTGGTCCGGGATCTGGCGTCGGCGTTCAAGACGCGCATCGAGATGAGACAAATTGGGGTCCGAGACGAAGCGAAGATGGTTGGAGGACTGGGCCCGTGCGGCCGCAGGCTGTGCTGTACGGTCTTCGCCGGCGATTTCGAGCCGGTCTCGATCCGCATGGCCAAGGAGCAGAACCTGCCGCTCAATCCGATGAAGATATCGGGTATATGCGGCCGGCTGATGTGCTGTCTTCGATACGAATACGAGGTGTATAAGGACTTTCGGGGCCGGGCCCCCAAGAAGGGAACGATTGTTGAGACTCCGCTCGGAGAGGGGAAGATCGTCGACTACAACGTCCCGAAGGACCAGGTGACGATTGTGCTTGAAGGCGGCATGACGAAGCAAGTCTCGCTGTGCGATGTCTGTTCCGGAGGTGGAAGGGAATCGGGTCGCCGGGGCGGGGCTCCGCGGGGGGCGGCCAAGGTCGCCCCGGAGCAGGGACTGGACACGGAGCAAGAGGGAGCGAAGGCCGCACAGAAGGCGGGCGGGGAGACGTCGACGGAGAGCGGGGGCAAGGAGCCCGGCACATCCGGCGACGCGGGTCGGCCGGGGGATGGGCGCCCGCCCAGGCGCAGACGCCGTTCGCGAGGGCGGGGAAAGAAGCCCGGGCAGCAGAAGCCGGAAACACCCGCCGGGGACGGTTGACAACTGGTCGATGCGCTCGTAAGGTTCTCCTGGTCCGAGGCGCAAAGCCGCGGAACCGGAACGATGCCGACGTAGCTCAGCTGGTAGAGCAGCGCACTCGTAATGCGCAGGTCATCGGTTCAAGTCCGATCGTCGGCTCGACCACATTCTCACACGGCCCAGCCTGCGGTGGGGTAGGGTGCGGGAGCAGGCACGACAACCCGCTCCATCGCCGTCCGCGGGGGTCCAGCATCACTCTGATTCTGCCGATAGAAAAGCTAGTAGGCGCAGAAACGGAAACCGCATGAACACTGGAGGGTTTTGCCTCGCCCTGCTAGAATAGAGCCCGGTATGTTCACCCTGCGTGCTCGGCTTGGGCGCGTGGGATTGCGGGCGACATTGGCGGATAGGAGTCGCTAGAACCATGCGAGGGATCTTCGAACGGAGCGGAGCGCCGCTTCTTGCGGCAGCAGGGGTGCTGCTCCTCTTTGCGGCGACGGCCCCGCTCGCGCTCGCGAGCGGCTACGCCACCCCGACGACTGGCCAGAGTCCCCATGGGAACTACTCCGACTCAACGAACAAGTGCAAGGTCTGTCACGCGGTGCACAACGCGAGTGACAACGATGAAGAGCTGGGCGGCGGGACGGAGGCGCTGCTGAGGTCGAAGCGTGGGTGGTATCAGGGCGGGCCGCTTGGCAATCCCAATACCGGAAACGCCTGCGTCTACTGTCACATCGTCGGCAGTTGGGCCATCCGCAAGGTCTACAACAGCACCCTGGCGAGCTACACGGTCGACTCCCGACGCAACCACGACGACGCTCATCGAGTGGAGGCATGGGGATACCCGGCCTACCAGGGCTGCCTCAGCTGTCACTCGGTGCACGGGTCGAATATCATAGGCGCTCCCTACACCGCCAAGATCATGAGAAACGACCCGGGAGAGGGCCTGTCGAGCGCGGCGACGAACATGACGGAGTTTTGTCGTGACTGCCACGACGAGCCCTACGATCCGTTCGGTCCTACCAAGTGGTACGGGTTCAGATGCACCTTCTGTCACAACACCATGTTCTTCGAGCGCGGCGGAGATGACGACGGGGTCGGAGATCCGGTCGACAACCTGCCCACGTTCTACACCGAAGACCGTGACGGGGTGACTCACGTGATGACGAGCACTCTGACCGCGCCGGGCGGCATGCAGGTGGCATGGAACAAGAGCAGCGATTGCCGGGACTGCCACATTGGCGGCAACAACACTCCGGCCAACGATTTCCCCCACCTCACGAGTGGTTCGTACTTCCTTGACGACGCCTACAATCCCACCGACGGGCCGCCAGGTACGCCCGAGGCCGGCATGGATCGTGTCTGCCTCAACTGCCACGTTCAGGGTGGCGACGGCGACTCCTACACGACTGGCGTGGGCAGGACCTTCTAGCCTACGTTCCGCAGGTTCACCATGAGCGTTGCTCTCCCGCTCACATCCGCCGCAGCGCCCGGTTTTGGGGTTTCCACGTGGTACAATCCGGATAAGCTTTGAATGGATTCGTCTAGTCCTGGGGAAGGGCCGGCCAATGAGACGGCTCATGGTGGCGGTATTCGGGGCGTTCATGCTGCTCTGGCCCGCGTCGAACGCGTTGGCCGGCGGATACGGCACGCCAACCGCCGGCGAGAGCCCCCACGGCAACTACTCAGACTCCAGCGACAAGTGCAAGGTGTGCCACGCCGTACACAACGCGTCCGAAGAGGACACGCGGCAGGCCACGGACACCGAGGCTCTTCTACGGTCGCGGCGAGGGGTACCCGAACCCACGACACCCATCCCCTACGACAACGGCAACAACGGCAACGCCTGCGTCTACTGTCATGTGGTTGGCGATTGGGCGATCATCAAGGTCTACGACGGCGATCTGGCCAAGTACCGGAACGACTCGCGCTACAACCACGACGACAATCATCGGTGGTTCCATGCGCGGATTCAGTACGCCGGCTGCATGGGTTGCCATTCCGTCCACGGCGCGAACGTTCTGACCGGCTACGTGAGCAAGATCGTGCGCGACGATCCCGGCGGTGCGCTGCCCGCGCCGGTCACGAATCTCACCGATTTCTGCAGAGACTGCCACGAAGACACGCGCGCCGATTGGCAAGAGATCGGGTACGGCTGCGGAACCTGTCACGTAGAGCCGGTGATTGAGCGCGGGGGAACGCATGGGCCCGACGATGAAACGCCGTGGACGAACAATCTCCCTCCGTTCTACACGCAGGACCGCGACGGTGTGACGCATATCATGACCTCGACCCTCACGAATCCCGACGGAATGCGGGTCGCTTGGGCCGGCAGCACGAACTGCCGGGATTGCCACCTGGGAGGGAACCACACACCGAGCAACAGCTTCCCGCACTACACAAGCGGCGCCCAATTCCTCGATGACGCCTACCAGCCGCCGGACGGGTGGACGACGAAC
>DYIV01000061.1:8367-14534 GCA_020723435.1 Slackia heliotrinireducens
CGAAGGTTTGGACCGCGTCTGTCTCAACTGTCATGTTGAGGGCGGCGACGGCGACTCATACACGACGGGTGTGGGCAGGACCTTCTAGCGCCGTGCTGTCATGGATGCTTGTGGCACTGCAGGCAGATGGTCGTCGTGGCGATCCGGTGTCTCATATCGGCCGCCGTCGGCTTGCGACGATTCTTGCGCATGACATCCTCCCCGCGGTGGCAAATGGCGCAATCGCTGAGGCCGAAGGCGCGGTGCATCTTGCGCATCCCGGCGCTCTTGCTGTGACAGCGGCAAAAGGCGGGAGGAGGCCCCGTGAAACGCACGCGTCGGCCGGACGCAGCCTGGCGACCGACGGTCACGGCGCGATCGCGATTGATCACGAAGAACGTCACGCCCGCGATCAGGACCACGATGAGGATGAACAGGGCTGCGCTGAGGGATCGTCTCACGATGATGTCGCGTACCTTTGCTGAGAGGATGACTTGTGCGTGGCTATTATACACGCATGCGCGCCATCCCCGGAGGGCTCACGCCGTGGCCGGGAGCACGTTTTGCTGGTCGATAAGTCGTTCACCCCGCGAACTCACCCGCCGACCGATTTATTATTGCCGCCCCCTGCGGCGCTCGGTACCATAACGGCGCAGTTCACACATACTTTTCCCTATGCAGTTGCCGCGGCCTTTCGCGCGTAGGAGGCCGGGCAACACCACGTAGAGGGAGGACGATGGGGCAAGCATATCTCACTGACTACTTCTACATTGCAGGATTCACCGTAATCGGAGTCGTCTTCGTCTCCGTCGTCCTGCTGACCTCGAAGCTTTTGCGGCCCAACAAGCCGAGTCCAGAGAAGCTGTCGCCCTACGAGTGCGGAGAGGTGCCTATCGGAGAGCCGTGGGTGCAGTTCCACATCCGCTACTATGTCTTTGCGCTACTATTCGTCATCTTCGACATCGAGACTGTCTTCTTGTATCCCTGGGCGCTTGTCTATAAGAGACTGGGGCTCTTTGCCTTCGTGGAGATGTTCGTCTTCTTGGCCGTGCTCGCCGCCGGCCTGATCTACGCGTGGCGGAAGGGGGCTCTCAGGTGGGCATAGAGCGGTTCTTCGGAGAGACGAGCATCATCACGCTTCGGGCGGAGCAGCTCTTTGACTGGGCCCGCCGTAACTCTCTGTGGTACCTGACGTATGGAACGGCCTGCTGCGCGATCGAGATGATGAGCGCCGGCATGGCCAGCTACGACATGGACAGATTCGGCACCTTCCATCGCGGGACGCCCCGGCAGTCGGACGTGATGATCGTCTCCGGAACGGTCACCTACAAGATGGCCCCGGTGCTGGAGCGTCTGTACTCGCAGATGCCGGAACCGAAATTCGTAGTCGCGATGGGCGCATGTTCTATATCGGGCGGGCCATACTTCGAGTACCCGCACGTTGTGCCCGGTGTCGACACGCTGGTTCCGGTCGATATCTACATCCCGGGCTGTCCTCCGAGGCCGGAAGCGCTCTTCTACGGATGGATGCAGCTTCAGGAGAAGATCAAGGCGCGCCAGCCGGAGCGGATTGCCGAGCTAAAGCGGCTGCGCATGGATGAGAAAGCGGGCAAGGCCGCGGCGGCCCAGGCGGTTGAAAGCGAGGTGGCGAGCCTTGTCTCAGACTCTGAGTAGCGCGCTCAAGGCGACCGGACTGCGATCGGCCAAGACCGGCAAGAGCGGGGAGTACGACTCTGTCACCGTCCAGCCAGGCGAGATTGTCGACTTGATGAGATTCTTCCACGACGAGCTGGGCATGGACTCGCTTGATTGCATGACCGCCGTCGACTTGGGCGACGAGTTCGAGCTCGTCTACCACGCGCTCAACTACAGCAACGCCGAGGCGGTCGTCGGCAAGGCCCGCCTTGCGCGTACGTCGCCGGTCATCGAGTCCGTCTGCTCCGTCTATCCCCTGGCCAATTGGTTCGAGCGGGAAGTCCTCGACATGTTCGGCGTCGAGTTTACGAATCATCCAAACCCCACGCGGATGCTGAGGCGCGACGACCAGCCCGGCTATCCGTTGCGCAAAGACTACGAGCGACGCCCCAGGATCCCGGTGGTGGAAGATGCCGACTGAGTCGAAGACGGCCGCGGAGCAGGCAGGCGAGACGCAGAAGAAGAGAACGGCCGTGCCCGACGACGGCGATACGCGGCGGCGCAAGCCCCCGACGACGGCGGCGACCTCGGAATCCTCCATGCGAACTGAGACGATTACGCTCAACCTCGGTCCGCAGCATCCGAGCACGCACGGAGTTTTACACGTACGTCTTGAGCTCGACGGCGAGGTCATCGCGGATGCGTTCCCCGTCATCGGCTACCTCCATCGCGGTTTCGAGAAGCTGTCGGAGCGCGGATGGAAGAAGGCGATTCCTCTCACCGATCGACTGGACTACGTCAACGGGTGGGGGAACGAACTCGGCTACGTGCTTGCGGTTGAGAAGCTGCTCGGAGTGGAGGTGCCGGAGCGCGCGCAAGTCATCCGCGTGATGCTTGCGGAACTCAACAGAATCACGAGCCACCACATCTGGTACGGGACCTATGGCCTGGACATGGGCGCGCTGACTCCCATCCTCTACGCGTTCCGCGAGAGGGAAGAGATATTCGACCTCTTCGAGGAGCTGTCCGGTGCGCGCATGATGTACAACTTCCTGCGCTTCGGCGGATTGCACAAGGATCTGCCGTCGGGGTGGGAAGAGAAGGTGGGTGACCTGATCGAACGGTTCCCCGCGGCGGTTGATGAGTACGAAGCGATGCTGACGAACAACGAGGTGTTCCGGCGACGGACGATCGGCATCAGCCCTCTGACCAGGGAAGAGGCGATCAAGTACGGCGTTACGGGCCCCGCTTTGCGCGCGACGGGCTTCGACTGGGACCTTCGCAAGAAGATCCCCTACAGCGGATACGAGACATACGACTTCGAGGTGCCGGTCGGCTCCAACGGCGACTGCTACGACCGGTACAAAGTGCGCATCGCGGAGATGCGCCAGTCGGCGAAGATAGTCGCCCAGTGCCTGGAGCGTCTTGAGCCGGGTCCGGTCATCACGGACGATCCGCGCATTGCGCCGCCGGCGCGCGAGAGGGCAGCGGACAGTATCGAATCCCTCGTTCAGCACTTCAAGCACGTTACACAGGGCATCGAGGCGCCTGCCGGCGAGGCGTATCAGCGGGTGGAGTCGCCGCGTGGAGAGCTCGCCTTCTACGTGGCCAGCGACGGCAGCGCTCTGCCGTTGCGGGTCAAGTGCCGGGCCCCCTCCTTCTGCAATCTGCAGTTCTTGGGCGACATCAGTCGCGGCTGTCTCATCGCCGACATGATCGCGATCATCGGCAGCCTCGATACGGTACTCGGCGAGATCGATAGGTAGGAGCGGAACGTGGCGAAGAAGCAGAGCAGCTGGGGTCTGAAGCCGGAGAAGCCGGCGACGGGCGCGAAAGCGACCGGCACATTCGAGCTGCCGGAGGGCTGCGAAGACGTGACCGCCTTCATGGGCTGGGACGGCATTGTCGTCGCGGACGAGGAGGCGTGCGTCGTCGACATGGCGCGGCGCTACTTCGCCGACGTGCAGGACGGCAGCTGCGTCAAGTGCGTACCGTGCAGAGTCGGCACTCGCGTGATCCTGGAGATCCTCAACAAGTTCGACGAAGGGCACGCCACAAAGGCCGACCTTGCCAAGCTCCGGGAGGCGATCGCCGAGATGTCCGGCATATCGCTATGCGGGCTCGGGATTACGGCGCTCAGGCCGCTCGCCGACGCCCTGGACGACTTCTCCGAGGAGTTCGAGGCGCATGCCAACGGCAAAGCGGCGTGTGGGCCGTCCGGCGGCTACGGAGAATCGCTAACGGCGCCTTGCCAGAACAAGTGCCCGGCGGCCGTGCGAATCCCGGACTTCATAGGCCTCGTCGCCGACGGCAAGGTCGACGAGGCCGTGGATGTCTTCAAGTCGACGAATCCCTTCCCGGCCGTCATCGGACGTGTCTGCCCGCATCCGTGCCAGGACGTCTGCACGCGCAGCGATATCGAGCAGTCGGTGTGCATTATGTACCTGCACCGTTTCATCGGCGATCACGCGATCGAGATGCGCAGGCGCGGGATCGTGCCGCCGGAGGCCATCGCGGCCGATGGAGAGAAGGTAGCCATCGTTGGCGCGGGGCCGGCCGGATTGACGTGCGCGTACTACCTGGCGAAGTTCGGTCACAATGTAACGGTTTTCGAGGCGATGCCGGCCGTGGGGGGTATGCTGCGGGCCGGTATTCCCGAGTACCGGCTGCCAAACACGGTCATCGACCAGGAAGTCGATTTCATTCGCGATCTGGGCGTGGAGATACAGTGCAACGTCGAGATCGGCAAGGATATCCCGCTGGAGAAGCTGCGCAAGGAGTATAAGGCTGTCTTCGTTGGCGTCGGCGCTCACGTAGGCAAGAAGATGGGCGTGGAGGGCGAGGAGGACTATGAAGGCGTCGAGGATGCCGTCGCGTATCTGCGCCGGGTCGGTCTCGGCGATCGTACGAAGCCGGGCGACCGCGTCTGCGTAATCGGCGGCGGCAACACCGCCATCGACGCGGCTCGAACGTCGCTCAGGCGCGGTTGCAGCGAAGTCAGCATCGTCTACCGCCGCGGACGCGATCAGATGCCGGCGAACATCTGGGAAATCGAAGAGGCGGAAGAGGAGAAGGTCAACTTTCACCTCTTGGCCAATCCGACGAAGATCTTGGGATCCAACGGCAAGGTCACCGGCATGGAGTGCATCAAGATGGAACTCGGCGAGCCGGATGAGAGCGGCCGCCGCAGGCCCGTTCCGGTGGAGGGCTCCGAGTTCGTCATCGACTGCGACGTCGTCATTCCCGCGGTGAGCCAGGCGCCCGATCTGGGCCTGCTGGAGGGATCCGGCGTCGAGACGACCCGGTGGGACACGATAGTCACCGACCCGTGGACGATGACGACCGACGTCGAAGGCGTCTTCGCCGGCGGCGACGCGGTGCTTGGACCGATGACCGTGGTGGCCGCCGTGGGACAGGGGAGGCGCGCGGCCATAGCGATGAACCGGTATCTGAGGGGCGAGAAGGTCGAGGATGAGACGGGGGCCATGATGAAGGCCCTGGTAGATGCGGCATTCGCGGCCGACGGGACGGTCGATGTCACCGGATATACGCCCCAGGTCGCCCAGAAGATGGAGATGCTCGAACCCGAGGAGCGGGTTCGCGACTTCATCCAGATCGAGCAGGGCTACGACTACCCCACGTCGCTTGCCGAAGCCGACCGGTGCATACGCTGCTATCGGCTGCTGACGGCCGCCCGCAAGGCGGTGAAATAGCGATGGGCAAGGATTCCACGGTTGAGCTGACCATCGACAGGAAGAAGGTCACCGCCGAGGCGGAGGCGACGATTCTTGAGGCCGCGCGCGCAGCGGGAATGCACATCCCGACACTGTGCTATCACGCGCACTTGTCGCCGATCGGGTCATGCCGCGTGTGCCTTGTTGAAGTGGACGGCGCCACGGATCCTGTCGCGTCGTGTGTGACCAGAGTTCGCGACGGCATGATCGTCAAGACCGACTCGGCGAGAATCCGGGCCATGCGCAAGGCCATGGTCGAGCTCGTCCTCGTCGACCATCCGCTCGAATGCCCCGTCTGCGACAAGGCCGGGGAGTGCGAGCTGCAAGACATCGTCTTTGAGCTGGGCATCACCGAGCCTCAGTACGCTCCGGTGGGCGCGGTTCGCGAGATCAACGAGATCAACCGCTTCATCGGCCGATATCCGAACCGGTGCATCCTCTGCGGCCGCTGCGTGCGGGCCTGCGAGGAGATCGAGGGCGCAAGCGTAATGAGCTACGTGCAGCGGCATGGCTACTCGGGTGAGATAGCCTGTGTCTCCCGCGACACCATTGAGTGTGAGCAGTGCGGGCAGTGCCTGCGGGTTTGTCCCGTCGGGGCGCTGATCGGGCAGGACTTCAAGTACCGCGCACGGGCGTGGGAACTGGCCAAGACCGAGACGACGTGTCCCCATTGCGGCGTCGGCTGCACGCTGACCCTCAACACCAAGCAGGGCAAGATCATGCGCGTCACCAGCGAGTCCGCCGCCGGCACGAACGGCAACCTGTGTGTGCGGGGCCGCTTCGGCGTCGACTTCGTCCACAGCGACCGGCGGGTCGCCG
>DYIV01000062.1 GCA_020723435.1 Slackia heliotrinireducens
AGAGGGTCTGGTCGGTCGCATAGGCCGGCGACAATCCGATGGTAGACAGCACGCGAGTGTCGGTCAGACCGGCGCTTACCGGTGACCAGGTGGCACCCCGATTCGTCGATTTGAAGACGCCGTTGAAGTACGTTCCCGCGAACACGGTCCCGTCGCCGCTGTAGCCGGGCGACAGGCCGATGGTCTTCACCGAGCCGCTCGGCAACCCCGTGTTCGCCGCCAACCAGCTGGCACCGCCGTTCGTCGACTTGATCACGTTGCCGGCCGAAACAACAAAGGCCGTCTGATCGCTGGCATAGCCCGCTGAAAGACCGATCGAAGTCACATATCTGTTCGACCCGTACTGCAGCCAGGTGGCCCCGCCGTTTGTTGACTTGAAGAGACCGCCGCCCCACTGTCCCGCAAAGACCGTTTGGTCACTCGCGTAGCCGGGCGAGAGCGCGACTGCTAACACGGGAGCATTCGCCAGGCCTATCGCTGCCCAGCTGCCGCCGCCGTTCGTCGACTTGAACAGACCGCCACCCCACGTTCCCGCGAAAACCGTCCGGTCGGTCGCGTAGCCGGGCGAAAGGGCGACCGCACGGACTTGGGTGTTTGTCAGGCCCGTGTTCATCGCGCTCCAGCTCGCGCCCCCATTTGTCGACTTGGACACACCATCGTCTCCGCCGATGAAGACGGTCTGGTCGGTGGCGTAGGCAGGGGAGACAGCAACCGACTGTGGATGGACCCACCCGAGGCCGGAGTTGACGCGCGCCCAGGTCGCTCCTCCGTCGACGGACTTGATCAGCCCGCCGCTCTGCGTGCCGGCAAAGACTGTGTGATCGCTGACGTAGTTCGGTGAAACCGCTATGGAGCCGAGGACGGTTGCCCCGTGCGGCCCGTTGCCGGTCCACTGGTTGACGCCGGCGACGGCCGGCGTCGGGAGAGCGAGAATCGCGGTGCCGATCGCCAATACTGCTCCCAGTGCTGCCCGGAGCAGTGAAGGGATCGGGGACTGCCAGGGGATCGAAGAACGTATGGTGCGGCGTCTCGAGACTGCCATCCCTGTGCGCGACGTCATTGTGGACCACTCCTCGCATGCAAGCGCGCAAACGTGACGAGCGGCCGTAGCCCCGGCGAGAGGTGCAGTTGTGACGTCGGTCAGTGGTCCGATAACCGCATCACACTATATGCACAACGTTTGAATACCAGTCAAGCGGCGACGCGAGTCGCCGCGCTTTTCATACTGAAGAACTAGTTCATCGGACCCAGGCAAGCGCCGCTCGCACCCGCCCCTACAGCCGCTTCATTACGTCTCGACTGGCGTCGAGCGTGTGGTCGATGTCTTCCTCGGTGTGCGCCGTAGAGACGAAGCATGCCTCGAACTGACTGGGCGCCAAGTAGACGCCCCGATCGAGCATCCCCCGGAAGTACTTCGCGTAGCGGTCCGTGTTGCTCGTCTTGGCGCTCGCGTAGTCCGTCACCGGCCGATCCGTGAAGAACATGCAGCTCAACGATCCGACGCGTGCGAACTGCGCCGGGATGCCGCACTCGTTGGCGTTCATTTCAAGCCCGTCGCTGAGCCCGGACCCCAGTGATTCGAGCTTCTCATACACACCCGGCGTCGACAGCAGCTTGAGTGTCTCGATGCCCGCGGTCATCGCGATCGGATTCCCAGACAGCGTACCCGCTTGGTAGACATTGCCCGCGGGCGCCAGATGCTCCATGATGTCGCGCCGTCCTCCGAAGGCGCCCACGGGAAAGCCACCGCCGATGATCTTGCCCAGTGTCGTCAGATCCGGTGTAACGCCGAACCGCTCCTGGGCACCACCGTAGGCCACACGGAAACCGGTGATCACCTCGTCGAAGATGAGAAGGATGCCGTGGTCCTCCATCACTTTGCGCAACACTTCCAGGTATCCGTCGGCGGGCGGCACGACACCCATGTTGCCCGCGACCGGTTCGAGGATCACCGCGGCGATGTCGCCACCGGCATGATCGATCGCCGACTTGACGGCCGTGATGTCGTTGTAGGGCAGGCTGATCATGTCGGCCACGGCACCGTCGGTGACACCGGGCGAATCCGGAAGGCCGAGCGTCGTCACACCGGAGCCCGCGTGAACGAGCATCGCGTCGGAGTGACCGTGATAGCACCCTTCGAACTTGATGATCTTGTTCTTGCCGGTGAAGCCGCGCGCGAGACGAATGGCGCTCATCACGGCCTCCGTGCCGGAGGAGACCATCCTGACCTCTTCGATTGACGGTACCGCGTCGATGACCATCCGAGCCAACTGGACCTCGAGTTCGGTCGGCGCGCCGTAGCTCGTCCCCATCTCCAGGGCATCGCTCACGGCCGCCAGCACGTCATCGTTCGCGTGACCGCAGATCATCGGTCCCCAGGAGGCCACGTAGTCGATGAACTCGTTGCCGTCTACGTCGTAGATGCGGCTGCCCTTCGCCCTCGAGATGAAGAGCGGGTCCATGCCGACGGAGCGGAAAGCGCGAACCGGCGAGTTGACGCCACCGGGGATGAGATGCTTCGCCAGTTGGAACAGCTGGTTCGATCTGGTTGTGTCCATCATGTCTCCTTCTCGTGCCCGTGCGGGAAGTAGCGCATGCTCGCCTTCTTCAGCTCGCGCTCGGTGTATAGCAGCTCGTAGCTCTCCATGCCCGTCGCCTCCGACAGCAGGGTCGCGATCTCCTCTGCCTCTTCCTGGCTGCGCGCGTGAATCATCGTGTACAGATTGTAGGGCCAGTCCTCGCTCGCCGGCCGCTCGTAGCAGTGACTGACCTGAGCGAATTCCGCCATCGTCTTGCCGACTTCCTCGATGTGCGCTTCCGGCACACGCCAAACACCCATCGCGTTGACGGTCACGCCGGCCTTGTGATGCCGGAGGATTGCGCCCAGGCGCCGAATCGTTCCGTCGGCCTTCCATCGCTCGATCGTCTCGATGACGGCCTCCTCACTCATGCCCGCCATCTCGCCTACCTCGGCGTAGGGACGCTCGACGAGCGGCAGGTCGTCCTGCAGCCGGCGGACCAGCTCCTTTTCGCGTTCATCGATCACAGTTCGAAAGCCACCCTCACCTTGAAGAGCCTCACGGCCGGCAAGCTCAGGATCCTCGCGATACCGCTCTTCGCCCGAATCTCATCGAGAATCTCATCAATGCGCTCATGCGACTCAGCTATAACCGTGAACCACACGTTGAGTCTTGGATCGTCTCTCAAGTAGTTGTGGGTCACGTTGTCGTATGAGTTGACGATCTCGGCCACCGCCTCGATGCACTCGAGCGGCGCCTTCATCGCGCACAGGGTGCTCACGTAGCCAAGCTTCGACGAATCGAACGTGGCCCCGAGACGGCGAATGATGCCCTCCGCCTTCAAGCGCCTGATGCGATCGACGACCTCCTCGTCGGTTACACCAACCTGCGCCGCCAGCTCGCCGAATGGTCGTGGTGTGACCGGGAGGCCGGTCTGTATGATGTTGAGTATCTTCCTGTCGACGTCATCCATTCAGTCTCAAGGCCCTCACCTCGGGGTCCTGTCGCTACTCCTATTCGCCGTCTCTACACTCGGCCGATCGCTTCCTGGGCACGTATACACAGTACGGCTCCTCAGCCAAGTAGTCTCCAGTGACTGAGAGCGCCCGGGCCCGGCACCCGCCGCATACGGCCCGATATTCGCACGCGCCGCACTTCCCCTTAAGCAGCGAGTAGTCGCGAAGCTCATTGAACACCTTCGAATTGGTCCAGATGTCCGAGAACTTCCGCTCCTTGACGTTCCCCAACTGCATGTCGAAGTACCCGCACGGCTGTACGTCACCGACGTGGCTGATGAAGCAGAACGTGATACCGCCCAGGCATCCGCGAGTCATGGCGTCGAGCCCGTACTCCTCGCGCGTCACCTTCTTCCCTTCCGCCTTCGCTTTCTGGCGGATGATGCGATAGTAGTGGGGCGCGTCGGTAGGCTTGAAATGGAGTGGACTCGTCTTCTGCCGTTCATACGCCCACTCGAGCACGCGCTCGTACTCCTCGGGCGGCAGCTCCTTGTCGAGCAGATTCTCCCCTCTGCCCGTCGGGACCAGCATGAAGATGTGAAAGGCGTCAACATCGAGCGATTCCGCCAGATCGTGCACGGCGGCGACCTTGTCGGCGTTGAGCGTGGTGATGGTCATGTTGATCTGCACGCCGATACCGTGACGCTTGGCGATCTTGATTCCGTCTATGGTCCGGTCGAAGCAGCCGGGTTGGCCCCGGAAACCGTCGTGCTCATCGGCCGTGGGAAAGTCCACCGAGACCGAAATCCGCGGGATCTTGTGCTCGGCGATCTTCGCAGCGATCTCGTCGGTGATGAGCGTCGCGTTGGTGCCGATGACCGGCATCGCGCCCTTCTCGTGCGCGTAGTCGATGATCCCCCAGATGTCGGGGCGCATGAGCGGCTCGCCGCCGGTGAGGATGATGATTGGGTTGGTGATGGTGACGATATCGTCGATGACCGACTTGATCCGGTCCAGCGACAGCTCACCCGGATAGTGGCCGAACTCAGCGGCCGCGCGGCAGTGAGCACAGGACAGGTTACAGGAGCGTGTTATCTCCCAGGCGATGATGCGCGGGGCCTTGATGCCGGTGCGCTCCTCGTATGCGATCGCCTGCGGCCCGCCGCCCGGCCTAAAACCTACCGAGCGAGCGCCCCCGTGGCGCTGGCGCTCGACGCTCGCCGGATGGCCCGGCGACACATCCGCATGAGCATCCCGGCACCCTGACGAAGCCTCCGCAGGCGCGCCCTCTGCGCCGAGGACCAGCGAGGAAGGGTGTTCCGGGTGCGCGCGCGGCCGGCGAACGGGCACCGCCACTCCCTCCATGCCGCAGGGCGCCTCGGCCTCGGCCATCTGCTGTTCGTCTGTCGCGCCCTCTTCGACCGCTTCAGCGAGCTCCTCCTCGAGCTCGAGGTCGGGGCGGGCATCCGAGTTGCCAACGTTGTCGGCCATATCTACGCTCGATTCCTTTGGAGGATGAGTCCAGTGAGAGCGGCCGCGGCTCGGGGCCTACTCCAACCAGCCGGCGACATCTTTGGCGTGATAGGTCAGAATCATGTCGGCGCCGGCGCGCTTGATCCCCGTCAGGATCTCCATCACGATCCGCTTCTCATCGATCCACCCCTTGCCGGCCGCCGCCTTGACCATGGAATACTCTCCGCTGACGTTGTAGGCGGCGAGCGGATAGCCGAACTCGGTCTTCGCCCGCAAGATGACATCCATATATGCCATCGCCGGCTTGACCATGACGATGTCGGCACCCTCTTCGATATCGAGCTGGATCTCGCGAAGCGCCTCATCGGCGTTTGGAACGTCCATCTGATAGGTCCGACGGTCGCCGAATGCCGGTGTGGAGTCCGCAGCCTCGCGGAACGGCCCGTAGAACGCCGAAGCGTACTTTGCCGCATACGACATGATCGGCGTGTCGGCGTAGCCTTCAGCATCGAGCGAGCTGCGAATCGCCTTGACTCGCCCGTCCATCATGTCGGACGGGCCCACCATGTCGGCGCCGGCCTCAGCGTGCGAAACGGCCGTCTTTGCCAATAGCTCGAGCGTGACGTCGTTGAGGATCTGGCCGTCTTTGACCACTCCGCAGTGCCCGTGGCTCATGTACTCGCACAGACAAACGTCGGTGATGACAACCAGTTCGCTGCCTGCCTCTTTGAGAGCGCGAATCGCCTCCTGCACCACGCCGTTCTCGGCGAAGGCGCCGCTGGCCGCCTCATCCTTCGCTTCCGGCAGGCCGAACAGGATGATCGCTGGGATGCCCAGTGCTTCCACTTCCTTGCACTCGGCGAGGAGCTTGTCTTTCGAGAGATGATAGACGCCCGGCATCGATGCGATCTGGTGACGCACCCCTTCGCCGGGCACAACGAATAGCGGGTAGATCAAATCGTCGACGGACAGGTGGGTCTCGCGAGTCATCGCGCGCAGCTTGGCATTCGCGCGCAGGCGGCGCGGGCGATAGGTCGGGAAGTACAACGTCTACTCCTCTCTAGTCGACGAAGTCCTCGATCTTGATCTCCTCCTCGGCCAGGTCCACGGACGTCTTCTTCTTGGGAGCGTAGTGATTGACAAGTCTCCTGAAGTCCCTCCAAGCGAGGAACAGTACGGCGATTAGTGCGATCCAGAACAGGAGGTTGCCGAGCGGATAGGCGTAGGTCAAGAACTTCTGAAGCGTGGCCTCCCAGCCGGCTGGTGTGGCGGTGGGCATCGTGTCACCTCCCAGTTTCGTGTCGTTCATCGTCCTTGTCGTGGAGACGAGCGGATTCGAACCGCCGACCTCTACCGTGCGAAGGTAGCGCTCTCCCAACTGAGCTACGTCCCCGTTTGTGCGACCCCTTTCAGCCGACCGCAGCCGTGCCGAGCCCTATCTCCTCGTCGGTGAGGTAGCAGGCCGGGTCGGGCGTCCACAAATCACCCGTTGTGGCCTCGGCTCGCACCCGGAAGTTGCCGCCGCAAATCGAAAGCCACCGGCACTCGGCGCATCTGCCCTTTACCCAAGGTTTCTTGTCCTTGAGCCGTGCCATCAGGGGTTCGGATGTATCCATCCAAGTCTCCGAGAACGGCCGCTCGCGCACGTTGCCGAACGAGTAGTGACGCCAGAATTGATCGGCGTAGACTTCGCCGTCCCAGGAGACGCACCCGATGCCGTTGCCCGACGAGTTGCCTTCGTTGTAGCCGAGCAGCTGCAGCACTTCCGCCGCTCTTGCAGGGTCTTCCCGCAAGAGACGAAGGTAAACGTACGGTCCATCGGCGTGGTTGTCAACCGTCAGCACCTCTTTGGTGATGCCTCGATCGAACAGGTCTTTGGTGCGATTCATGATCAGATCGACGGCGGCCCGAGTCTCGGCGTGGTCGAGGTCTTCTTCCATGAGCTTGGAGCCTCGACCGGAGTACACGAGATGGTAGAAGCAGACGCGGGGGATGTCTTCCTGTTCGAGAAGATCGAAGATATCGCCGATGTCGGCCGCGTTGCGCCTGTTGATCGTCATGCGCAGCCCCACCTTGATTCCGGCCGCCTTCGAGTTGCGAATGCCTTCGATCGCCTTGTCGAACGAGCCCGGAATGCCGCGAAACGCATCGTGTGTGGCGGGCCCGCCGTCGAGGGAGACTCCAACGTACGAAAGGCCGACCTTCGCGTAGGCCTCGGCCTTGTCGCGGCTGATCAGCGTGCCGTTCGTGGAGATTACGACGCGCATGCCGGCGTCCTTCGCGTACTGCATCAACTCGACCAGATCCTTGCGCAGGGTCGGCTCGCCGCCCGAGAAGAGCAAGACCGGCGCCCCGAACCCCGCGAGGTCATCGATCATCGCCTTGGCTTCATCGGTCGAAAGCTCGCCGGAGTAGGACTTGTCCTCACTCTTGGCGTAGCAATGGACGCACTTCAGATTACATCGCTGCGTGCAGTTCCAGACGACGACGGGCTTCTTGTCCGCCGAGAATTGCAGAAGATGGCTGGGCAGCTTGCCCGACTTGCGCTCATAGCGCAGAGGGTCCGACGCCTCAACGGCGCCGCAGTACAGTTTCGAGATGCCTATCACGTCAGTTCCTTCCCCCGTTGAGTTCCGGCGTACTCCAGCACGGTCTTCACCAGCCCTGGAATCGTGTATTCGCTCGATTCGGCCGCCACGGTGAGTCCGAGCTCGCGCGCGGTCTTCGCCGTGACCGGTCCGATGGCGATGGCCGCGGCGCCGTTCATCAGTCGCGGCGCGTCCTCCCCGACCAACTTGACGAAGTTCTTGACCGTTGAGGAGCTGGTGAACGTGACGATGCTCGCTTCCTTGGCCGCAAGCATTTCGCGAATCGCGCCGCCGCTACTCTGATCGGGCACCGTCTGGTAGGCGGGCACGACGTCGACCGTGGCCGCGCCACGCTCGCGCAGTGTATCCGGCAGGACCTCGCGCGCCTGAAGCGCTCGCGGCAGCAGATAGCGCTTTCCGGCGATCCCACGCTCCTCGAAGCCGGCGATGATACCCTCGGCCCGGTATTCCTTCGGAATGTAGTCGGCGACTATACCGATGGAGGCAAGTTTCGCCGCCGTGGCCGGTCCAATCGCCGCGACCTGCAGGCGGCCGAGTGCGCGCGCGTCCTTTCCCGCCTCGCGCAGCCGTTCCCACAGGTAGTCGACCGTGTTCGCGCTGGTTACGATGAGCCAATCGTACGTCTCGAGCCGGGCTATGGCTTCATCGAGCGGCTGGTAGGAGTCCGGCGGCACGATCTTGATCGTGGGGAACTCCACGACAGCGGCGCCCAGTTCCTCCAGCGTCACCACGAGATCGCTGGCCTGCGTGCGAGAGCGCGTCACGATGATCGTCTGCCCGAAGAGAGGCAGCTTCTCCCACCAGCTCAGCCGGTCGCGAAGGGAGACTACCTCGCCGACAACGATGAGCGACGGCGGCTTGACGTGTTCCGCCTCCGCGACGTCGACGATGTCGACCAGCGTGCCGGTCACCGTCTTCTGCCGGCCGGTGCAACCCCACATGATCAGAGCCACCGGCGTATCGGCCGGCCGGCCGTGCTTGGTCAACTGCTCGACGATGAGCGGCAGGTTCTTCACGCCCATGTAGAAGACGATCGTCCCTACTCCAGTGGCAAGGCGGTCCCAGGCGACGTCCGAGTCCTCTTTCGTCGGATCCTCGTGGCCGGTAACCAGAGCCACCGAGGATGAGATGCCGCGATGCGTCACGGGGATTCCTGCATAGGCGGGGCACGCGTAGCCGGCGGAGATGCCCGGCACAAATTCGAAGGCTATGCCCTCCTCGGCCAGCGCGAGCGCTTCTTCGCCGCCGCGCCCGAAGATGAGGGGATCGCCACCCTTCAGCCGCGTGACGACCTTGCCCTCCTTGGCCTTCTCCACGAGCAGCTTGTTGATCTGGTATTGCTCCATGGTGTGACGGTCGGATGCCTTGCCGACGTAGACCATCTCGACGTCGGGCCTGGCGCCCGCGAGCAGCTTCGGCGAGGCAAGGCGGTCGTAGACGATCACATCCGCCTTGCCTATGCATTCCAGACCCTTTGCCGTGATCAGGCCGGGATCCCCCGGACCTGCCCCGACCAGATATACAACCGGTTCACTCACTTCGTTTCCCTCTCTTCCCCCGTAGATCGCCAATCACTCGGCGGTGACGCGTATCTCCTCCAGAATCGCGCCCGCCCCGTCGGCCAGCAGCTTGTCGGCAAGCTCATCGCCGATTGCCTCCGGATCGGAGGCCGGCCCGCGGGCCACGTCCCGAAGCACCTCGGCCCCGTCGAGACTCGCGACCACTCCAATAAGCGTGAGTGTCTTGCCATCGATCGTGCCGAGCGCTCCGATCGGAACCTGGCAGCCCCCCTCCAGCCGCCGCATGAGTCGGCGCTCGGCGCGCACGGCCAGCGCCGTCGGCATGTCCGTCAGCCTTCCCGCCAGCTCGATCATGAAGTTGTCATCCTTGCGTATCTCGATGCCGATGGCTCCCTGGCCCACTGCCGAGATCATTATGTCCGACTCGATGCGCTCGGTGATCTTCTCCGACCAGCCCATGCGATCGATACCCGCCGCGGCCAGAATCGTCGCGTCGTAGCGCCCCTCCTCGATACGGCGCAGCCTCGTGTCCAGGTTGCCTCGCAGGTCGCCAAAGACGAAGTCGGGGCGGTACTGGGCCAGCTGCGCCTTCCGCCGCAGGCTGCTCGTGCCGATCCGCGCCGAGATCGGCAGATCGGCCAGACCGATGTTGTCCTTGCTGACCAGCACGTCGCGCGGATCGGCCCGCTTCGTCATCGCACCGATGAAGAGGCCGTCCGGCAGCTCGGTCGGCACGTCCTTCATGGAGTGGACCGCCAAGTCGACGTCGCCGCGCGCAAGCGCTTCTTCGATCTCCTTGACGAACAGACCCTTGCCCCCGACGCGAGAGAGCGGCGCGTCAAGTATCTTGTCGCCGGTCGTCTTGATCTTGGTGATGGAAACCTCGACGCCGGCCAGCTCCCGCAGCGACTCCGTGACGTAGTGCGCCTGCCACAACGCGAGCTTGCTGCCGCGAGTGCCGAGTACCAGATCTCGCTTGCCCGTACGCTTGCCCACTACTGTGCCCCCTGCTTTCGACCTGTCAGCCGCCTGGCCAGCGCCCCCGCCGCGCGCCACTTGTGCGGCTCCTCCTGCGGCACAGCGTCCAAGTTGAACAAATGCCTGAGTGAGTCGACGTAGACATACCCTTCGTCGGTCGTTGAGTGTTCCTTGACGCGCACAATCGGAGCGTGCAGAAGCTTGTTGACGATGGCAGTCGTCATAGCGTTGATCGTGTTCATATCCCTCTCGGAGAGCTCACCCAGCCTGTTGAGTGCCTTCTCCATCTCGGCCACGCGGATTCGCTCGGCCTTTTCCCGTAGCGCCGTAATCGTCGGAACAACATCGAGTGTGCTCACCCATGCGATGAACGCCTCAATCTCACGATCGATGATCGCCTCTACCTTCTCCGCCTCCCTCATGCGTTCGGCCAGGTTGGCGTCGACCACCTGCTGCAAGTCGTCGATGTCGTAGAGGAAGACGTTGTCCAGATCGTTGACCTCGGGCTCGACGTCACGCGGCACGGCGATGTCGATGAAGAAGATAGGGCTGTGGCGCCGCGCGTGCATGGCGCGGGCCACGTCGTCCTTGTAGACGACGTAGTGCGCGGCGCCGGTCGAGCTGATCACGATGTCGGCCTTGGCGAAGGCCTCGACTCTCTCGTCGAATCGGACGGCCGTTCCGTCGAACTTGGCGGCAAGTTCCACGGCACGGTCGTAGCTGCGATTGGCGACGAGCACCGCGCTGGCGCCGTTTGACATCAGATGCTTCGCCGTCAGCTCGCTCATCTTGCCGGCGCCGAGGATGAGCACGCTTCGCCCCTCCAGCGATCCAAAGACCTTCTTGGCCAGCTCGATGGCGGCGTAGCTTATCGAGACGGCGCTCTCACCTATCTCCGTCTCCGTGCGCACGCGCTTACCAACCTCGAACGAGTGGCGGAAGAGCCTGTTGAAGATGGTACTCGTCGCGCCCGCGTCCAGTGCGTAGGAGTACGCCTCCTTGACCTGTCCGAGTATCTGGGCCTCGCCGACGACCATCGAGTCGAGGCTGGAGACGACGCGCAGTAGATGCCGGACCGCGCTTCCGGAGTCATGCGAGTAGAGGTACTTGCACAACTTCTGTCGATCGAGCTCTTTGTGGGCGGCCAAGAAGTCGACGACGGCCGTCTTGCCCTTCGTCTCGTCGGTCACCACCGAGTACACCTCAGTGCGGTTGCACGTGGAGAGGATGACCGCTTCCATCACCGCCTCGGACGACAACAACTCCAGCAGAGCGTCGGCTTGCGCCTGAGCGGGAAAGCTCAACTTCTCTCGAATCTCGACAGGCGCCGTCTTGTGGCTCAGACCGATGACGGTTATGTGCATGTGGTCACGCTCACGTCTTCATCGCCTCTGCCCGCGCCTGGAAGGCAATAGGACGCCCCTGCCGGAGCAGTGCATTGTTGTCCAGGCAAGCAGGCCCGGCAGGGGCGGCAAACTCGATGCTATGTATGCACTTCCTGCACAGCCTGGACACTGGAAATATACCATTCTACGAGCCAAAACTCAATCTCAGGTCGTTGTCGGCGGCTGACCCGCCGCGAATTCCCGGGCGAGATCCTCGGCGCTGACTTGCACTCCGGCCCGAATCCGATCGAGGACGTCGGAGTCGGCCACGGCGTCGAAGATGCGCCTTCGCGCGGCCGGCGACGGCACCCGCGCCATCACCAGCGATCGGAACTCCTTCATAAGAGACATCAGCACCGCGTATTCCTCGCCAAACTCGTCTTCGAGCCCGGCCCGAATGCGTTTTGCCAGGGCCGGCGAGGCGCCCCCCGTCGAGATGGCAATCTGCAAATCGCCACGAGTAACGGTCGACGGGACGATGAAGGTGCACAGCGGAGGATCGTCGACGACGTTCGCCGGTATCCCGCGCGCCTCGGCCTCCTCGAAGACGGCCATGTTCGTCGGCCGGTCGTCGGTCGCGCCGAAGACGACGCGCGCGCCTTCGAGGTCGCCCGATTGGTAGGATCGGGCCCTATGCTCGATCTCACCGCGCTGCGCCAGGTCGACCAGCTTCTCCGTGAGGGCTGGACTTATGACCGTGACGGCGGCCCCGCAGCGCACCAGCGCCTCCACTTTGCGCTCGGCCACCTCTCCGCCGCCGACAACGACACACCGGCGACCTGACAGGTCGAGGTAGACGGGATAGTACATTCAAACTCCCCCTAGGTCGGGGTCTCAGGCGCCGAAGCGGTGAAACCGCGCGAGGTTGGCAATCACGGTGAAACGAATGACAAGCAGCGCCCCGAAGCCGGCGATGGCCATAAGGGCCGCCTTTCTGCCGGACCAGTCGGCGAAATGCCGCAGGATCAGATAGAGCCCGAAGAGCACCCAGACCAGAGCGGCAAAGAGCACCACCGGGTCGAGCGGCCAGTTCGGTACGCCGGACTTGATGGCCCGGATTACCCCCATCATCAAGCCAACCGTCAGGAACGGCAGCGCGAACGTGATGGAGCGGTCCGCTACCTTGTCGAGCACGTCCAGCGGTGGGAGACGACGAAAGAGTATGTTGACATGCTTCTTCTTCAGCTGGCTTTGCTGGATGAGGTAGGCGATCGAAGCCCCCGCGCCGACGGTGAATCCACCGTATGCGACAAAGACAACGGGCACGTGGAGGAAGACCCACCAGCTCTGCAGGATCTCCTCGAGCTGCACGGGCGTTTGATAGCGAGTCCAGGCGAATACGAGCAGAACCGCGGTCAGCGGAATGAGCGCCGTTCCCAGCGTCTTGAGCCGAATGAGATGCTCGACAATGAAGTAGATCAGGACCATGAACCAGGTCATCAGCAGCAGCGACTGGAATAGGCCGGCAATCGGCAGATGGCCCAGCGAGTACGTGATCATCGCGATCGTGGCGGTGTGCACGATGAAGCCGCTTCCAGTGCACACCGTGGCCAGGATGGACATGAGGCGGCGCTTGGTGACGAAGAAGTACACGTACAGGACGGATGCCGCCGTATACATCATTATGGACAGCCACAGAAGGACGATCTCAACTGTCTGCATCTGGTCTCCCTGCTACTACTTCTCGCTGCCTCGCCGTTGGACAACCTCGGCAAGGAGTGCGAGCTCCCTTTGAAGCCGAGAGACCCGCGATCCGAGGCTTACAACGTACGCCACCAGCGCCACCCATAGAATCGAGTAGGCTGCCGCCACGTACCGCGACGCGTCAACGACTCGTTCGATCTCAGTCATCTGTCCTCAACTCCCAATCTGGTTCTTCAGGTACTCCAACTCTTCCTTCGCGACTTCCTCCCGGAAGCGGATGACCAGCAGGCCGATGCCGAAGGACACCATCGCCGCCATACCGATCAGAAACGTCACAAGCATGTTCGTCTCCATCGCGGCTCCCTTGCTCGAGAAGACGACGGGGTGCACCGACTGGATCAGCCGGATGGACAGGAAGCTGATCGGCACGTCCAGGAAGGCGACGATGCCGTAGACCGCCGAGAAACGCGCGCGGCGGTTCGGGTCCTCGACCGACGATCTGAGCATGAAGTAGCCGCCCATCAAGAGCAGCAGGATGAAGTAGGTCGTCAGTCGCGGCTCCCATGTCCACCAGACGCCCCACTCGGCGCGGGTCCACAGCACGCCGGTGATCATCGTCAGCACCGCGTAGAGCACGGCAACCTCGGCGGATATGTGGCCGAGCGTGTCATACTTCTTGTCCTTCTTGACGAGAACGAGCACACCGGCGACCGCCGTAACGGCGAACATGATGAACGACGTGAGGGCGACCGGCACGTGGAAGTAGAAGATCTTCTGCGCGAAGTTGAGGATCGGCGGCTCCGTATCGGGGATCACGGTGATCGGCGCGACAAAGAACGTCCCGATAATCGCCGCGAGCGCGAGCGCCCCGCCTATGGTGACAAGGTACAGCGGCCAGTTACGTCTCACGTGAACTCACTCTCCTATGACGTAGTCATACAACCCATAGGCTGCAAGCATGAAGACAATATCATACAGAACCAGCATGCCCAGCCAGGTCCAGACGTTCTTCATGGCGTCCGGGCTGCCGGCGATTGCCCCACCTGTCGCCTGCACGGCCGCGATCACGACCGGCACGATGAGGGGCAGAAACAGGATCGGCAACATCACGTCCCGCGCCTTCGTGTTGATGGAAATCGTCGCAAGAAGCGTGCCAACGGACGA